>CAZTOK010000001.1:0-47150 GCA_964615445.1 uncultured Candidatus Saccharibacteria bacterium
GGATTGCCAGGATGAAAACCTGGTGTCCTAACCGTTAGACGATGAGACCAAATTTGGAGTGATGAAGGGTAAAAATGTACATCTCAAATAGAGATTCTAGAGTAGTTTACAATCACTACGCTCCGCCAATTATATCAAATCACCCCTCATTTTCAAGGGGTAGTAAAAACCAAAACACTCGGAGCTGATAAAATGCTTTATAATAATAGTGCTTAGTTAGAATAGTTGGAGAAAAATATGGAACCGAATAATCAAGTAACAGCGACTAGCCCAGGAACCGACCCTACGCCTTTGGCGCCTAAAAAAGGTATGTCAAAGCGGAATAAACTACTTCTTATTGTGGGTGCTTCCGTGGTTGGTCTCATCTTACTTATTGGTCTCATAACATTTATTGCTAGCTTATTTACTCCTCAAAAACCACAAACGCAGGCTGATCTTAGCCATGCTGCCGATCTTTATATTGCTCGACCCGGTTACGATAAAACTGATGGCATTGGCGATGCAGCCGCCCTTAAACAAGTACCGACAAATAATGTCGTAAGTTATGGTGGCACGAGTGTTATTCAGGCTTGTAATGTCTTAAATCTTAAAGACATTAATGATTCAGGTATGAGGCTCGACCCGCATCAAGATGCTCAAGGAGTCAAGCGTACGTATTTTGATGGTAATGGAGCAGGCAGTATCGTGCTCGATAGCAGTACGGCGCTACCATTTGATGACGATACAAACTCTTGCACCTATTACGTACAGGGATCTAGGCCTAATAATTACGTGAATATTGCAGTTTACCAGCCGACATACGTAACGATGGGGGCTGTTGACAATGCGGTTGGATATCACTACGCACAGCAAGGTGCGATGCATGGCGTAAGTGTCTATGCGCAGCAAAAACAGAGCCCAGTAGATCCGGAACTTGCCGATGTGGATATATATATTCTTCGCACGCCCAACGCTGCCTCACAAGTAACGCTTGCCATGGGTGACAAAGATGCAAAAAGCAAACTGCTTGATAAAATTACTGCAAATATGGCAGCGGCGCAAACGACGCCAACCCCAGTTGATCGATTTGAACTACAAAGTCCTATCTTTAATGGAACATCGTTAGAGTCTTGTAGCTTGCTTGATAACAATGCATTTCGTGCCGTATTTAATAGCGATGCTAGTCCGCTTGTACAAGAAAGAACCGGCTCGGCCATCGGTATCATTCAACATCAACCTGATCCTAAAAAACCGGGTACATTCTATAACTACACTTCAAGCGACTGCACGCGCTATGCACCAGCACGCACGTACCTCTATGCCAATAGGGTCGCTATTTCGACAACTACTTACGAAACAGTTGAGGGAGCAAAAGGACAGTACCAGTTTGACCACGAAGCAAGTCCATTTACGGCTAATGTCACGGCTACACCAGTGACTGTTGGAGATGAGTCATTCTATGGTGATGTTGCTGGACTTGATCACTCCATAACATTTAGAAAAGGTCGCGTGATTGTCAGTGCAAGCTATGATTTGGGACAAAATAACAAAGGTGTCCCTGATGCACAGCGCATGCAAACGCTTATGCCGCTTGTACAACAAATGGTGACTAAACTGAAAGGATATTAATATGCAGCCAGAATCTCAACCGCAACCGTCCAGTGTTCCGACACCAACAAATGAGCCAGCACCAAAGCCAAAAAATAAGACAAAAAAAGTATTACTTATTGTTGGTATAGTTGTCGCAGTATTAATTGTCATCTGGGTCGGACTCGGTATGTTTTTGGCAAGTCGCCTGCAAACCGGGAGCGCTACCGATCCATTAAGCACTCTCTTTTACGACACGCTATCTAACGCATCGCAACAAACAAAAGAGCATTTTGCATTTGATTCGACTGGATACCAATCTCAAGATGCGCAGTCTTCTGGTCAGCCAGCAGATCGACTTACCTCTGTTAGTGAATTTGATACAAAAACGAAGGCATATAGCACTGTGTATGCGTCAGGTGGTACCTACGATGGAGTGGGTCGCTGTGTGAATGGTCAAATCTACACGCTTTCTGCGGATAAGTTTGCCTCAAGTTACGCTGATGCGGTTGCGCTGCTTTCTCAGCCCTTCTCGGTAGCCACCAAGCCTCCTGAAACGACAAGTCCGTGTGCATACAATAGTGCGTATCGCTATGGTAAATTAACAGACGGTATCATTCCGATTGGCCTTACGAAGCAACAAGCAGATAGCTGGATAACATACATAAAAGGCGTCAATATGTTTAAGCTAAAAGATGAGGGAATGGTGACGTATCAAGGTAAAAGTGGCCACAAAATCAGCTTCACACTCGGCTCGTATGGTTCACAGAAGATCCTTACTGATTCGTTCTATTTTGCTCAGCGCGATGGTGCCACAGGGCAAAAAGGCGGCAATAAAGTCGACCCAACCTACTTTGATGACATTTTAGGCGAAGCTGGCGGTGTTGATCTGAGCGGATACTATATCATTGACGAAACTACGAAATTACCAATATACAGTCAATTTACCAAGCACGCCACGCCAGATACGGCAGATACGTTCGCGCCGCTTACGACACAACAACAATACAGTTACAATCAGCCATTTAGCATTACACCAACAACAATGCTTCCTAAATTCTAGTAAAAAGCGGCATAGAGCCGCTTTTTACTTTTCTGTAAGCCAGCGTTCAATCAGGCGGTAGTATTTCTCAAGATCGGCCGCTTCAAGCCATTCGCCGGCAGCATGGCGATCACCCCCTCGGGGCTCAACGATAATGCAAGGAATATCGTAGCGAGCGAAGTAGCGTGCATCTGAAGCGCCGTAAGAGTCGCAAAATAAAACATCCTCTTGGCCTGTTTGCTCTTTGAATATCTGCATAAAGCGCTGCGCTGCGGGTATAGTAGGATCGAACAATACAGGTTCGCCTGCGGTCACGGCGCGTACATCTAAATCATATTTTTTAGCTAGCGTCATAAGATGTTGCTGGTAGGTAGATAAGTCTTGCTTGCTAAAACTACGAAAGTCAATAAATGCAGATGCAGAATCGGCCACCTGATTAATAGCATCGCCGCCACCTATGACATTGATACTTAGTGTGGCGTCAGAAGGACTACGTGGTGGATATTGCTGGCGTAGTTCCGCAAGTATGTCCATCAGCATATGAATAGCGTTTTTGCCTTCCCATGGTCGCGAGCCGTGTGCTGCACGGCCATGTGTGGTGAGTTCGGCACCATAAATACCTTTGGCGCGTTTTTCAATGTGCCAGTTGTCTCCTCCATCAGGAAGAAAAACAATATGGGGGCGCCAGCCGGCTTCAAGAATATCTGCCGTACAAAAACCGCCTAATTCTTCGTCAGTGGTGAAAAGAAAACCAATATTTAAAGTAGAAAGAAGATTAGCGTTCGCTTTAATAAATTCAAGGTAGCAAGCGGCAGCAAATTTCATATCGAATACACCACGGCCATACAGTTTACCGTCTCGTTTTTCCATGGCGAGCAGTTCAAGTGGTGCCGGCACAATATCAAGGTGAGTGGCGAGCAATATGTCGGGTTGTTTTGTATTTTTGGTGGTTGCGACAAACCACGGGTTTGAGGAAGTAAAATCGCCGTCAATATGTAGTCCAAAGGGTGCTATTTCACTTTGAACATACTCTATAATTTCATGACATGCGGCGCTACTACTGCCCACGCTTGGTATAGCGATGAGCCTAGCAAGTGTCGCTTCGAGTTGTGATTGCATGGACGGTTTCCTTTCTCTCTGTAGCCATGATACATAATCTGGTGTGCGCATCATACATCATCTGGCGAAAAAAGTACACATAGCATACATCGAAGAGGGATTAATTACAGATGAAGAATGCTACAATAACAAATATGAGTGTTATTTTTAAACGTACCAAAATTTTGGCCACGATTGGTCCAGCAACAAACAGCTATGAAACTATAGAAGCGCTTATTTTAAGAGGTGTCAATGGATTTCGGCATAACTTTAGTCATGCAACATATGAAGATGCGGATCAGCAAATTAAGTGGATCCGTGAAGCAAGTGCAAAAGTAGGCAAACCAGTTGCGATTTTGCAAGATCTTCAAGGGCCGAAGATTCGTCTTGGCAACCTGATAGATGACATGCCAGTAAAAAAAGGTGATGAACTGACTCTTGATTTTGCTGCAGAGCATAGTGGTATGACACTCCCTGTACAGTACAACCTAGCGGAAAAAGTGAAAGTGGGCGAGCCAATCTATATTTTTGATGGTAAAGTACGCACGACCGTCCTTGAAATCTCATCCGAGACAGCTATTAAAGTGCGTGTTGAAAACGCTGGCGTGTTGATGAGCCGTAAGGGGATAAACTTGCCTGATACTGATTTTGGTGGGGATATTTTGACACCAAAAGATTTGCGTGATATTGATTTTGGTGCAACTAAAGATTACGATTATGTATCACTCAGTTTCGTGCAGTCAGCTGATGATATTAACAACCTACGTCAGCTGCTTCTGAGCCACGGTTCAGCAGCACATGTGATTGCCAAGGTAGAAACTAAGGCAGCTATTGAAGACACAACACTCGAAGAAATTGTAAAAGCCAGTGATGGTGTAATGGTAGCGCGCGGTGATCTCGCGGTTGAAGCTGGTGCTGAATTGGTGCCGATTGTGCAACGTAAAATCATTGCACTTTGCCGTAAATACGGCAAGCTTAGCATCGTAGCAACACAAATGATGGCCAGCATGGTAGAATCGCCTGAGCCAACGCGTGCCGAGGTAAGTGACGTAGCAAGTGCGGTCATTCAGGGTGCAGATACAGTCATGCTCTCTGACGAAACAGCCAACGGCCTATATCCACTTGAAACGGTTGCTGCCATGAAACGCGTCATTCTTTATACCCAAGAACATGCGCCGGTCGTTGCGTTAGACGACATTATTCAGATGGAGAACAGTCAACAGGACGCTATTAGTACTGCGGCTGTAAAGCTTGCCAAGCAACTAAAGGTAAATGCTATCGTAGCTGAGACCAAATCTGGTGCGACAGCGGTGAATATCGCAACACATCGTCCAAATCTTCCAATTGTCAGCGTAACCAGCGAGCCTCGTGTAGCGCAGCAGCTTGCTCTTAGTTATGCTAATAAAAGCTTTGTTCGCCCTGATGGCGAGAAAGCCGGATTTGAACTAGCAAAAGAGCTAAAAGAAACAGGCTACTTTGGTAATGAAGAGAGAGTAACGGTTGCCATCGTAAGTGGTCGACAGCCAGGACTTACGGGTGCTACTGACACAATCCGTGTGCGCGTGTTAGAATAAAGCTAATAGTAATTAGGTGGGTATGGGCTTTTTTAAACAGACAATGAATTCAGTGCCGCTTGAAGGCAACACAGTTCTTTTAAGAGCTGACTATAATGTCCCGTTGAATGACGATGGCACTATTAAGGATGATTTTCGCATTCGCGCGAGTCTCCCTACGGTACGAAAGCTATTAGATGAAAACTGCAAAGTGGTAATAATCAGTCATCTTGGCCGGCCAGATGGCAAACCAGATAAAAAGCTCAGCCTTGAGCCAGTAGCGCGTCATCTGGCTAGCTTGTTGGGTGAATCGGTGCGATTTGTCGATAAAACCGTTGGTGACAAGGTAAAGATGGCTATTAAACGTGCGCCAAATCGCAGTGTCATCGTGCTTGAGAATCTGCGTTTTAACCCTGGCGAGGAGGCGAATGATGAGAGCTTTGCGCGCGAACTTGTGCAAGATACAGGCGCACGCTACTTTGTACAAGATGGCTTCGGTGTGGTGCACCGAGCACACGCAAGTACGGCTGCAATAACTTTTCTTCTTCCAAGCGTGGCTGGGTTACTGCTTGAGCGTGAATATACCACGATCACCGAAGCTATGAAGCATCCCAAGCGTCCACTTGTGACGGTGCTTGGCGGAGCAAAGGTGAGTGATAAAATTGGCGTTATTAAGGCATTTGTGAATATTGCCGATACAATCATTATTTCTGGAGCTATGGCCAATACCTTCCTTGCGTATAAAGGCGTAGACTTAGGGAAAAGTAAGCGAGAAACCGATCAGAATGAAGTGCTTGATGCTATTTATGGGGCAGCCAAAAAAAAGGTAGGCGCTGAAAAGGTAGATGACTTTTTGGTACTTCCTACTGATCTTGCTGTTGGCTATGCGTTTGATAAAAGCGAGCCTCGTCGCACCGTTGACGTTGATCATATTGGTGCAGACGATATGGCGATGGATATTGGCGAAAAAAGTATTGAACATATGGTAGATATTGTGGGCAAAGCCAGCACTGTTATTTGGAACGGTACGCTGGGTATGGCAGAATTTCCCAACTTTGCTCATGGCTCGGCTCGGCTCGCGCTTACTTTAGCGACCCATCCAGACATTACCTCTATTATTGGCGGTGGGGATACGGCTGACTTTGTTCTTAACTGGGATGCGAAAAAAGGTGGTAGTTTTACGCATATATCAACCGGTGGTGGAGCAAGTATCGAACTTATGGCGGGCGAAAAGCTTCCCGGAATTGAAAGTTTGCTAGACGCCCGAGGGTAAGTGCGCTACACTAGAGCAAAGAAGCATAAGCAAGTTATGATGCGAGACAAGAAACTCATTGTTGGTAACTGGAAGATGAATTTGAACACGCATGAGGCGAGTTTGTATGTTCATAAACTTGCTGGTTTGGTGCCAGTTCATCAGAATGTAACTGTGGTGCTTGCACCTACACTTTTAGCGCTCCAATCACTTAGTTTACAGATAGATCGACGGCAATTTAAGCTCGCCGTGCAGAACCTTTACTGGCGCGATAGCGGTGCATTTACTGGCGAGGTCTCAGCTGCCCAACTTCACGGTGTGGTTGACTACGCGATTATTGGTCACTCTGAGCGACGCCACATTTTTAATGAAAGCGATAAAGATATTCGTAATAAGGTGCAAGCAACACTGCGCAATCATATTCATCCTATTTTATGTATTGGCGAAACAGCAAGTGAGCGAGCAAATAGCGAAACGCATAACGTACTCCACGATCAGTTAGTTGGCGGCCTTGCGAATGTAACAAGTGAAGAACTCGAAGATGTAATTATTGCTTACGAACCCGTATGGGCGATTGGTACAGGTGACAATGCAATGCCAGATGATGTAAAAGCGGCGGTAAAAACAATCCGCGATCAAATAAAGCATCTTTATGGGGCCGATGCGGCTAAAAAGATAACCGTTCTCTATGGCGGAAGTGTTAAGGCAAGCAGTGCTGGTAGCTATTTAGATATTGATGGCATAGATGGTTTGTTGATTGGTGGTGCAAGTCTTGATGGCCACGAATTTGCTGATATTGTAATCCGGGCGCACGAATGTGTAGAGAAAGGCAAATAACAGGGGTGGATGATGAAAGAACTAGACTTTGACGAGCTTGACCGAGCAGTAAATTCGCTAATGACCAATGTGCCAAAAGAGGCAGGTGGTGAAGATACTGCTAGCGAAAAAACGGTCACTATTACACCGACACTAAAAAAAGATGAAGCACCCATCTTTAATGGAGATGGAATTCCGGTTCGTAACGCATCTACTCCTGTGGCTGTACCAGATCGCGATACCTCTGTAGTTACCTCCTCTGCGCCCCCTGCTGCAAGACGCGCCGGTCGTTTCATGGATGTCGTCCATCCTTCTTCAAATATGAAGAAATCCACCTCGGTACCTGCGCCGGTATCTCGTCAGGGTGCAACTATCGAACCAAGCAGCTCTTTCACGCCTCCTGTTGTCGATGCGGCTACCCCAATCCCAACTGAAACAGTAGAACCGTCAGCTCCAAAAAGTGACTGGCCAGATCCACTTGAAGTGGCTAACTTTGAGAGTACTGGTACAGATAAAAACGATAAAACTGAAAAAGAATCGTCGTCTGCAGACGAGGGTACGTCAAATAAGGATGAGAGCATGCTTTCTGCTGCTAATGAGCCAGATCCGCTCACATCACCTTTTTTGCCCGACACCAAAGTTGAGAAACGGCCACTTGGTGCGCCTCTTAGTGATGCACTTGAACCCGATCATACGCCCGTACTCTCCACATCGTCCGATTCACTGACAGTGGACGATCCCTCGTCACAGTTACCGGCAAACCCAAAAGATGTCGAACCAGTTTTGCCAGCTGAACTACATGGAGATTTAGTAGCGATTGAGTCTGACACTACTCCCTCCTCGGAACAAGAGCCGAAGGTTGCACCAAAGGAATCACATACGGTGACGCATGTCACCACTCCTAGTGAAATGCCAGTGGGTCCAACATCAATTGCGCAGCAATACCGCGAAGAACCTAGTACGGGTGATAAAAACAATGGTGCGATCTATGATACCGACACTTATCATCAGCCGCTGGCCCATCCACCCAAAAAAGCATCTGGATGGCTATGGACGCTATGGATTGTGCTCATTTTGATCGTTGGCGCTGGCTTGGGCGCTGGCGTGTATATGCTTCATTTATTCTAAACGTTTTTTCGACAACCTTTTTCCTGTCACTGGCAAGGTATAATAGACCTAATGGATTTGCTAAAAGATTTAAACCCCGCGCAGGCTGACGCGGTGCGGACAACGTCTGGGCCGTTATTAATTTTAGCTGGTGCGGGTAGTGGAAAAACAAAAACGCTCACACATCGTATTGCGTACTTAATTGCGAACGAAGGTATTTGGCCAAACGAAATTTTGGCGGTGACGTTTACTAATAAAGCAGCGCGCGAAATGCGCGAACGGCTCGGTCATCTGCTCAATCGCGACGGAACGGCTCGAAATTTTATGCCTTGGATGGGAACATTTCATGGTATTTGTGTACGACTGCTTCGACAGGATGGCGCTGCTATTGGTATTTCTCCTAATTACGTTATTTATGACGAGGACGATCGCCAGGGCTTAATAAAACAGGCCATGAAACAGCTAAATATTAGCGATAAGCAGGCGAAGCCCCGAGCAATTAGCGCGGCGATTTCGAATGCCAAAAACGAGCTGCTTACCCCAGGAGAATTCGAGGCTACCGCGCAGTATCCTTTTCAGCAAGCGGTGGCTAAAGTATACGGTATATACGAAAAACTTCGCATCGAAGCGGGCGCGCTCGATTTTGACGATTTGCTTATTGAAACCGTGCGTTTATTTCGTGAAAGTCCCGAAACACGTGCCAAATGGCGCTCACAGTTTAAACATGTGCTCATTGACGAATATCAAGATACAAATGCGGCTCAGTATGCCATCGTAAAAAGCTTGGTGGGCGATGATAAAAATATTTGCGTGGTGGGTGACGACTGGCAGTCTATTTACAGCTGGCGTGGTGCGGATTTTACCAACATTTTGAATTTTGAACGCGATTTTCCGGGTACAAAAATTGTAAAACTTGAGCAAAACTATCGAAGTACAGGCGCTATTTTGGAAGCCGCGCACGCAGTGATTACAAAGAACACGCAGCGCACAGATAAAAAACTTTGGACAGCCGAACCACTAGGTGCACCAGTGCAAGTACATGGAGTGTACGATGAGTCGGAAGAAGCGTACGTGGTAGCAAGTCGTATTGCAGCGCAGACGGGAATTGGCGCTAGAAGGTATGGTGATTTTGCCGTGCTATATCGTACTAACTCTCAAAGTTATACGCTTGAGCGGGCGCTATTACAGCACCGTGTGCCCTATCAAATTATTGGCGGTGTACGCTTTTATGATCGAAAGGAAATTAAAGACATTATTGCTTATTTGCGATTGTTATACCAGCCGAACGATCGTATGAGTTTTAGTCGAATTGTAAATGTGCCGGCACGTGGTGTGGGCGCGACAAGCCTTGAGAAGTTTCTTATCTGGCAGGCCGGAAGTGGGCTTGATATTATCTCGGCATTAATAAATGTCGAACAAACTAGCAGTCTCACCTCTCGCGCCAAAATAGCACTCGCTAGCCTTGGTGAAGTGCTTCGTGGATTGCAGGTGCGGCTTCAAAATGACTTGCCACCGAGCGAGCTTATCGAGGCGTTAGTAGAAAAAACAGGCTATCGTGACTACATCCTTGACGGTACGCCACAAGCAGAAGATCGCGAGGCAAACGTTGGCTCAATGATTTCGGATGCAAAGAGCTTTACAACACTCCCCGACTTCTTAGAGGAAGTAGCGCTTATGTCGAGCGTTGATACCTCGAGTGATACACAAAAAGTGACACTCATGACTATTCATGCAGCTAAAGGCCTTGAATTTCCGGTGGTATTTATGGTGGGTATGGAAGAGGGTATTTTTCCACACTCACGTATTTATGAGGCTGGTCCGGGAGAGCTTGAAGAAGTACGTCGCCTCTGTTACGTGGGTATGACTCGTGCGCGGGAAGAGCTGCACTTAAGCTATGCGCAGAGTCGTCTGCAGTTTGGCCAGCGTGGCTACAATACGCCATCTCGCTTTTTAAGCGATATGGGACACGACGTGGCAGCCATGTCGTCACCTAGTTTTTCGCAGGCAGCTAATAATGATGAATTTAGCGACATTCCCGCCTTTGATATTGGCGACGGTGTACGTTCAGCGCAGTTTGGGGTTGGTGAGATTATAGACATTGACGGGTTGGCAGTAACGGTCCAGTTTGCAAGCGGCCAAACCAAAAAACTGAACGTTGAATATGCTCGGCTTGAAAAATTATAACGGGATTTTATAGTCGTAGGTCATACGATGACGTATGACCTACGACGTAGACTAGCTTTGCTGGTATTGATGAAGTTCGGCAGCGTACCGATCATCTTCAAGTGTAGCGGCGGGGTCTTCTGCATAGGCTTGCCAGTGAGTATTTACCTCGTTAACGAGTAGCGCATTAAGTCTATCGTTACGGCCGCTTAGCCTGATTTCCGTTAAAGCGCGCAGTGTCTGCAAGGGAGTCGTAAATCTCGTAAACTCTTCTCGTAAAGTAGGAAGATCACAGTTGAATATATGTATCAAATAGTACACATCAAACGTGTTGGTGTGTCCTGCGTTCACTGGACAACTCCTTTTGCTAGACAAAGGCTACCTGATCATAAAAACATGCTTAGCGCATTATGGTCAACCGCGCGCCTAAACATACTATGTGAATGCAGCGCATTGTATGATAGAGCTATGAAGCTTTACTACCTATTCGGCCGTTTAGTGCGACCTCTTGCGTTGCTATTATTTTTCGTTATGGATCATGTATTTTCTATACACCGCACGCGGATAATTATTAAAAATGAGCAAGGTGAGACGCTGTTTATTAGAGGGTGGACGAGTGGCAACAACTGGGAGTTCTGCGGTGGTGGTATTGATCGAGGCGAAATGCCTGCGGCCGCTATAGCGCGTGAAGTACATGAAGAGTTAGGGATGCATATAACGACGAACGAACTAACGTATATAGGAAGTGTATTCTGCGGGTATGAAGCCGCTATTTTTCAGGTAACTATTCCAAAAGAAGCGACGCTAAAACCGAATAAGTGGGAAATAGCCGAAATACGATGGTTCACAGAGGCGGATAAACCTTTAAAAGTAACTAAAATGACGCAGTTGGTACTCGAAAAACTACTCAAAAGGGTATGAGTTTGCTATAATTGATGTCAGTGCACCGTGGAGGTGTTACCCTCATTTATGAAGCGTTTATTAATCAAAAAAACGACGTCGCCAATTGGCATCATATGTTCTGTTATTTTCCTATTGATGCTTATTTTTGGTGTGGGCGCGGCAACGCAGGCGAAAGCGACATCGGTTGTACCAGCAGGTCAGCACCTCATTACTATTCATGACGGAAGCCAGACTCGTGGTATCCTTACTACCTCTGTTACACTACGTGACGCTTTTAAGACAGCGGGTATTAACATTGACCCCAATGACTTAGTCGAGCCTGGTCTCGATGACACTTTGGTCGCGACCAACTACGAAGTGAACATTTATCGAGCTCGTCCAGTCACTATTATTGATGGAGCTGTACGTGAGAAGGTTATGTCTGCATATCAGACAGCAAGTCAAATTGCCAAACAAGCCGGCATTATCTTGCATAATGAAGATACGACGAATATGGCTGCCAATACCGATATGGTAAGTGAGGGTGCCGGTGTGCAACTCACAGTCAATCGCGCTATACCATTTACACTTCTTTTGTATGGCACGAAGGTGCAAGCGTACACTCAGGCAAAAACCGTTGCCGACATGTTAAAGCAGAAAAACATTACCCTTGGAAAGGACGATACGCTATCAGTGCCACAATCTGCGCCAATTCAGGCCAATATGACGGTAGAGTTATGGCGTAATGGCAAGCAAACTGCAACAGAGCAGCAGGACGTGCCATTTGGTGTAAAGCAGATTCAAGACGTTGACCAGCCTGTAGGATACAAGCAAGTACAGACACCCGGTGTGGTTGGAAAAAAGACGGTAACGTACGAAATTGACATGAAAAATGGTCAACAAGTAAGCCGCACGGAGATTCAAAGTGTCGTCACTCAGCAGCCTGTGCAAGAGGTGGATATTATTGGAACGAAAGTGAGCCTTCCTCCCGGCTCGCACACCGACTGGATGGCGGCGGCCGGCATAGCGGCAAGCGACTATGGGTTCGTTGACTTTATTATGTCGCACGAATCTGGCTGGCGTCCAAACGCCGTCAGCTCGAATGGCTACTATGGATTAGGCCAAACGAACCTTAGGGCTATTTCAAGTGCTTGTCCAAATTGGCAAAGTGATCCAATATGCCAGCTTGGTTACTTTAGTGGATACGCTGCTTCGCGGTATGGTACTTGGCAGGGCGCGTACAACCACTGGGTTGCAAATAGAAGTTGGTAGCTAATGGCTGGTCCGAAGAAATCACTTGGTCAACACTGGCTGCATAACCGCGAGGTTCTTTCACACATTGCTGATTGCGCTGAACTATCATCAGCCGATACGGTGCTCGAAATTGGTCCTGGCCTCGGAACACTTACGAGCGAGCTGCTTCGCCGCGCTCAAAAAGTGATTGCTGTTGAATTTGATGAAGAGTTAGCGCGAAAACTTCCTGGCCAGTTTCCAGGCAAGAATCTTGACGTAATACAAAGCGATATTCTTTCGTTTGATCTTACGACACTGCCAAAAAACTACAAAGTAGTCGCGAACGTCCCATATTATATCACCAGTAAAATCGTGCAACTTTTAATGACCGCAGAAAATAAGCCATCGATTGCGGTGCTATTAGTGCAAAAAGAAGTTGCCGAACGCCTGGCTGCTCGGCCTGGTAATACGAGCGTCTTAGCCGTGAGCGCGCACCTTTTCGCCGAGGTAACGCTCGGTGATGTGGTGCCGGCAGAGCTTTTTACGCCGCCGCCAAAAGTAGATTCACAGGTGGTGGTATTAAAGACCCGTTCGACTTCTCTTTTGACTAATATAAGCGAAAAGGCTTTCTTCCGGGTTGTAAAAGCTGGCTTTTCAGCAAAGCGTAAGAAGCTTCGTAGTAGCCTAGCTGGCGGACTTGGCATTACGAAGGAGCAGGCTGTTGACTATCTTAAAGCTGTGGGGATTAGTCCAGAGGTGCGAGCGGAAAGCCTGTCACTCGAAAATTGGATAGATCTTACAAAGGTCGTAAAATGATAGCCACTGATCAGCCAACTATTTTTGGAAACGAAATAATTGCCGCTCTGTCGTCTAAGCAAGACGGCAATATGAAATTTGGTATTGCTATGGATGCTGACACCTTGCAGAACCGAAAGGATTTTTTGCGAAAAGCCGGCATTGATATGGCTCATACAACTCTTGTGCGAATTACCTACGATACGGATGATTTTGCCAAATACCGCATTGTAACACATAAGGATAAACACAGGGGTATGGAACCAGTGCAGGAAGTGGATGTGGCCGATGCGCTCGTGGTTGACCAGCCAAGTCATGCCTTGTTTTTACCGCTTGCCGATTGTGTAGGAATGATTCTGTATGATACCAAGCACCATGTACTAATGGTGTCGCACGTGGGTCGTCACAGCGCAGAGAGCGAAGGTGCGAAGCGAAGCGTAGAATATCTCGCACGCCACCACCAAACCCAGCCGGGTGACATAAAAGTTTGGTTGAGTCCGGCTGTAGGCAAAGCCTCCTATCCACTTCACGCGTTTGGTGGTCAAAGTTTGCACGAGGTAATTACCTCGCAACTTGATACTGTTGGTATTAAAGCTGATCATATTGAAATCAGTCTCATCGATACGGCAACGAGTGAAAATTATTATTCTCACAGTGAATTTTTAAAAGGTAACGACGAACCTGGTCGCTTTGCCATTGTAGCTATGATGACCGTGCAGGGTGAGCCTGCTTCTTAATTTTGATTACTATTTGTCGAGGGGACATGATGAACAGCTCGACGCGGAAATAGCATAACTTAAAATCTGTTACACTAGAAAGTAAATATGGGAAAAAAATTATACATTACTACCGCCATTCCATACGTCAATGGCACACCGCACATCGGCAATGCACTTGACTATCTTTTAGCCGATATTTGGACCCGCTATCAAAAACAACAAGGAAAAGACGTTCGTTTTCAGGTGGGTACCGATGAGCATGGCAATAAAATTGCTGCAAAAGCTGCCGAATTAAGCTTAACGCCACAAGAATATACCGATAAAATGTATGGCAACTTCGAGCTTCTCATGAAAAAAGTGGGCGCTGAATTTACCGATTTTATTCGTACTACTGATCCACACCATAAGGGTGCGGTGCAATATATTTGGCAAAAACTCCAACCCTATATATATAAAGGCAAATACGAAGGCTGGTACTGCATGGGGCACGAAGCCTTCTTTACGGATAAAGAAGTTGAAGCGACAGGTGGTATTTGTCCTGATCATCAAACGCCGTATGAACGAGTGAGCGAAGAGAATTATTACCTCAAAACCAGCGCTTTTACAGATAAGCTTCGTGAGGCGATTACTACGGGGCGTATGCAAATTGTGCCAGAATTTCGCAAACACGAATTCTTGGAACTCATGAAAGACGGCCTGCAAGACGTAAGTGTCTCTCGCCCAAAGAAAAACCTTACGTGGGGTATTCCCGTGCCTGGTGATCCCGAGCAAATCATGTACGTATGGCTTGATGCGCTCTCGAATTATATTACTATTTTGGGCTACCCCGACCGTGAGGGTTGGCAAGAATATTGGCCAGCAGATGTGCAGGTGATTGGAAAAGATATTTTGCGATTCCATGCTGGGATTTGGCCCGCTATGCTTATGGGGCTGGAGTTGCCGCTACCGAAGAAGTTGCTCGTACATGGTTTTGTGAACGTAGGCGGTGCTAAAATGAGTAAAACAGTCGGTAATGTGGTTGATCCTAATCAAATTATTGATGAATATGGCCTCGATGCCTTTCGTTACTTTTTTGCGCGTCATATTCCAACGCTTGAAGATGGCGATTTTACCTGGGAAAAGTTTGAAAACGCCTATAATCTTGAACTCGGTAACGATCTTGGAAACCTAGTGTCGCGCGTTGCAAGTATGGTCACTCGTTACCAAAGCGGTGTCATTGGTGAGGCACCGCAGGGCGACCACGATATGAAACCGTACTTCGATGCTATGAAGGAGCTGCGCTTTAATAACGCCATGGACGAGGTTTGGACACATGTGCGAGGCATTAACCGCTACATTGAAGTGGTGAAGCCATGGGAAATTGCCAAAAAACGCGAAAGTGATCCTGAAGCGGAGGCACATTTGGGCGAAGTACTTGGCCAAGCCGTAGGATCACTGCTGCAAATTGCCGACGAACTCACGCCATTCTTGCCGACAACTGCCGATGCAATTCGACAAACATTTTCAACTGGTGTCATCGTTCCACTGAATAAGGAAGGTGGCTTATTTCCTAAAATTTATAAGCACACACCAGATCCGCGTAGTGTCTCTGACAGCAAACAAGCCTAAATAAAAGAAGGGGACTAGCGTGTCTGAAATAAAAGACACGCTAGTCCCGGCGGACATTACAGGCCTAGCACTGAAAGTCGTTCGATTATTTGGTTATGATCGTATGCGAGCTTGATCTGTGGTACGTAAGTGCGTGGCACCCATTGAACATTCAGAACCTCTTTTGGATCAACAACGTGCGCTTCAGGCCTTCCATCAACTCGGAATAGCCAGGCAATCGAGATGGCCTGTTCTGGATGGCGGTGAGGATGAGTAAATGTGCCAAGTAGCCACGCTCGACTCGGGTCAACGACAACTCCCGTTTCTTCCTTAACTTCACGAGCAGCCGCTTCGAAATCTTGCTCGCCATCATCTAAGTAACCTCCGGGCAGCGCAGGACATCCCTTAAAGGGTTCCTCTGCTCGCCACATAATGAGAATTTCATCAAATGAATTGAGGACGATGCCGTCGACAGTGATACCGCGGCCGTGCCAACGATCGCAGTACGGACATGGGCGGTCTTTCGGAACGTTGATTGTCACGTTTTATAACTATACACTAAACTAGTAAGAAAGCTATAGAGATGCAATAAGGACTAGTTTTTTGTGGTACTCTCGGACAGTACTGTCCGAGAGTACCAGCTATCATGTTACGTTCGGAATGAGATCAATGGCGACGCCCACCTTCGTCTGTAAACAGATGACGCCATTGGATTCAAACGGTGGCTTAATAAGTGAATCGATGGTGAGCTCGAAAGTGCGTGAGTCCTCATGAGGACTCCAGACAGGGGAGTCTCCACTGATCTTGAGCAGACGAATATCCGTGGCTTCAACGCGCAGTTGGTCGTTTACGATCTCTATATTGCTCACTGCGCCGCTTAAAGTTGGGCTGCCAGATTGCTTATATACGATTCTGCCGAAGTAGTTTGGTATGCAAAGCATACCAAGTCGAAACATCCACTCAGGGCCTAGTGCCATTTTTACCTCCCAAGGAATGTACACGAAGCCTTGTTATAGTATCACGATACTATAAAATTAGCGCCATTACCTCTGTTATTTGATACAATGAAGTAAATGCAGCTAATTGATACACATTGCCATATCCATGAATCATCATATCCTCTCGACGTTGAAGAGGTAATAAAACATGCCCATGAAATGGGCGTGAAACAGATGATTTGCGTTGGCACAAGCGAAAAAAGCTCACACCAGGCTGTACGATTTGCCTCGGAACATGCCAATGTCTACGCATCAATTGGCGTACATCCTCACGATACGAAAGATGGCTGGAATATTGAAGAGTACGCCGAGAAGCCAGAAGTGGTAGCGGTAGGCGAGATTGGTCTTGATTACTTCTATACACATAGTCCTAGAGAAGTGCAACTTGAGGGCTTACAGGCGCAGATTGAACTTGCCTTGAAGCATAAATTGCCCATTATTTTTCATGTACGTGAAGCTTTTGATGACTTTTGGCCTATCTTCGATAACTTTCATGGTATTCGTGGTGAACTTCATAGTTTTACAGATAGCAAGGTCCAGCTCGAGGAAGGCTTAAAGCGCGGACTTTACGTTGGCGTTAACGGTATTAGCACTTTTACAAAAAAAGAAGCTCAAAACGAAATGTTTGCCAGTATTCCGCTAGAGCGACTTCTCCTTGAAACCGACGCGCCTTTCTTGACTCCGGTGCCACTTCGTGGTAAAGTAAATGAGCCAGCGTATGTCATGCGTATCGCCGAGCATCACGCTCGCATTCACGGTGTTTCTGTGGAAGAAATTGCTGCAATTACTACCCAAAATGCCAAAACGCTTTTTACGCTATCTTAAAACCAACATTTTCTATCTATTTGTTTATTAATGCAAGAAAGGTGGATGTTATGTCTATCGAAACCGATGGCCCATCACGCGAATCTGCCACCGTTTTTAACGACGGCGAGCAAATTGATATGCATGCTGCAAATCCAAGCATGCTTACGTTCAAGGCGCTTGAAGAAAGCCGCCTTCATCCTGAGCAACCAGCGACTCCAGAGCGCGTGCTGCTCCCTCATGAGGTAGTAGCTCAGTTTGGCGATCACCTGGAAAATTTTCGGCTGTGGGAAAGCGAAATGCCCGATGAAAACACTCGTAGGCCAAGCAACATCTAGGAGAAAGTTATGAGTAATGTATTTAAAAAAGCATTCAAACTCATCGTTGGCGAAAGCGACACCGATATAGCCCTTCGTATGCCAAAAAATCGCCCCGTAAAGAAGCGAACCGAGCGCGAACTTATTCAACTTGAAAGCGAAATTGGCTCAAAACTTTTTGGTGAAGTACCGCGCGGTCATCGTCGCGAATTCTTTTGCCTCGATAAACGCACCTGGATTTGGCATGAAGCGGGCAAAGACGCAAAGACAGGTAAGCATATTGAACGCACGATTCGGTATGAAGTGCACGATAACGGGGTGTTAAAGGTACAAGAAGGTCCGCGCTACTCATTTATTGACGGCGATGAGCTGAACAACTTTATTGCAGCGACAACAATGTATTACGAACAAGTCGCCCGACGCGTGTATAGCAGAGATCCCCATACTCGCCAAAAGATTGCCTAATTTTGCTATACTAAGGGAAGTAATGGAGAGTGAAATCATCTATCTTGATCATGCTGCCGCCACGCCGCTTGACGCGCGTGTATTCTCTGTGATGCAACCGTATTTTTCTGAGCGTTTTTATAACCCTTCGAGCCCGTATGCGCCAGCAGTGGCAATTCGCCGTGAGTACGAAGCGGCAAAACACATCCTTGCTGGTACATTTGGCGCTAAAGGTGACGAGCTCGTTATGACGGCTGGGGCAACGGAATCTATTAATCTTGCGTTTAGTAGTATTGGTGGTCATATTGTTACTGCTACTATTGAGCATCACGCAGTACTTGCTGCGGCTAAAGGATACGATCACACCCTTGTTGCTGCTGATTCACGAGGGCTTGTGTCGGCAGAGGCGGTCAAAAAAGCCATTCGGTCTGAGACGCGGCTTGTAAGTATTGCACTTGCTAATAATGAGCTTGGTACCGTGCAGCCGCTTCGCGATATTGCGGTGGTTGTAAAAGCTGAACGCGACCGTCGGTTGGCAATAGGCGACATGACGCCAATTTATCTTCATAGCGACGCCTCACAAGGCGCTGGCCAGCTAGATATGCATGTTTCGCGTCTAGGTGTTGATCTTCTTACACTTAATGCCGGCAAGGTATACGGACCAAAACAGGTGGGACTACTTTGGGCAGCGAGCCATGTGCGCTTGGCGCCTCAAATCGTTGGTGGCGGACAGGAACAGGGACTTCGTAGTGGTACTGAAAATGTAGCAGGCGTCGTTGGGTTCGCAAGAGCAATGGAACTCGCTGAAAAGCATCGAAAGTCAGAGTCGGAGCGACTTGCAAAGCTACGCAACCTGCTTCAGGCAAATCTTGTGAGCGCTTTCCCAGAAGCAATTATTTCTGGCCACGAGAAACGACGACTCGCTGGACATTTGCACATCTCCTTCCCTAATATCGACGCAGAGCGGTTGGTGTTTGCCCTTGAAGTGCGGGGTGTGCTCGTTGCAACTGGCAGCGCCTGTGCGGCTAATAAAGGCACGCGTTCGCATGTACTTACTGCCATTGGTCTCGCTCCGGAAGTGGCGGATGGAAGTTTACGCCTCAGCCTTGGCCATCTTTCAACTGAAGAAAATACTAAGAAAGCTGCCGAAATCATTATTGAAGAAGTAACTCGTGAACGCGATAGGATGGCTTCATGAGAACTATCATAGGTGTTGTTTTGGGAGTGGCCGCACTCGTTATTGGCCTGACCTTTTATTTGGGGCCAAACGATCTCTCTGGTTGTGGTGACCAGCCAAGTAGTAAAGAAGGCTGTCGGCAAGCTAACGCGATCGTTGCCATTAGCGGCGGCGATACAACGGCACGTACCAACGAAGCAATTAGGCTGTACCAAAATGGTTGGGCGCCAAAGCTCGTATTTTCGGGTGCCGCACAAGATAAATCAGGTCCCAGCAACGCTGAAGTTATGCGCCGTCTTGCGCTGGCCGCGGGCATACCCGACAGCGCCATCATCATTGAAGACCAAAGCGCAACCACTGAGCAAAACGCACAAAATACCCAGAGTATTTTCACTGAGAATCATATCTCATCTGTCATTTTAGTGACTTCTGCGTATCATCAACGTCGAGCTGGACTTGAATTTACGGCTGATTCGGCCGCTGGTATTTCTGTGCGCAATCATCCCGTAGAAGTCGATAAGCAATGGTCGGCGATATGGTGGCTAACGCCCGGCGGCTGGTTCTTGGCACTGAGTGAAGTAGTAAAAATCCTCGCATTTTATCTAGGAGGCGCTCGCTAATGCGTGTGTATGTTGGTATGAGCGGCGGGGTAGATAGTAGTCTTACTGCAGCGCTTCTAAAAGAACAAGGCTACGACGTCACCGGCGTGTATATGAAAAACTGGACCCAAGATTTACCTGGTATGAAGTGCCCATGGGCAGATGATCTTGCCGATGCAAAACGAGTAGCAGTGCAGCTTGGCATTGATTTTAAAGTATTCGATTTTGAAAACGAATACAAGCACAAAGTGGTTGATTACATGATTGAAGAATATAAGCGTGGTCGTACGCCAAACCCAGATGTTATGTGTAATCAAGAGGTAAAGTTTAAGTTATTTCTTGAGACGGCGCTTGAGGACGGCGCGGATATGATTGCAACAGGCCATTATGCGCGGGTCGAAAACGGCATACTAAAGCAAGCCAAGGATGGAAATAAAGACCAGACGTACTTTTTGTATCGTATTACTGGCGAAGCATTGAAAAAAACGCTTTTCCCTTTGGGCGAGTTTACCAAACCCGAAGTGCGTGAAATGGCGAAAGCACGTGGACTTTTTACAGCGGCTAAAAAAGATAGCCAGGGTATTTGTTTTGTTGGAAAAATTGGTATTCGCGAGTTTTTAAGCCAATATGTCGAGCAAAAACCCGGTAATATTATCGATAAAAAAACTGGCAAAGTGCTTGGTCATCACGACGGTGCAATTTTTTACACGCTTGGCCAGCGCCATGGACTTGATCTTGGCGGTGGACTTCCTTATTACGTGGTTGGTAAGGATATGGATAAAAATGAAGTATATGTCACAACTGATTTGAATGACGATACGCTTTGGAAGAAAGATGTTATGCTTTCAAGTGTTCATTGGATCAATGATGCGCCAAAAGACGGAACGTACCATATTCGTATTCGCCACCGCGCGCCGCTCATTTCGGCGCAGGTAACTAACGTAGAAAATGGTGATGTCATGTTAAAGCTTAATGACTCCGAGCGAGCTATTGCAGCGGGACAGTCCGTAGTCGTGTACGATAATAGCGTGTGCCTTGGAGGCGGAATCATAGCTTAAAAGAAAGAGAGGCCGGCCACATAATTTACTGTGGCCGGCCTAGGCTAAAAGCGGCGATTAAACCACGCATTTTCGAATTCTTGAGAAGCTTCATCTACACACTGAATAGAAACAACATCACCGTTGTAATAATAAACAGTTGTTGTGCCTGCAGCAGCGTCAATCCTTATTATCTCGTTGAGAACAAAGACTTCTTCTTTATTGTCTGCAGTGAGTAGAACATAGCAGAAGTCCCCGTTTTCATTGGTACTCACGTACCCATGAACAAATACGTCGGTCATATTCAGCTCGCCTTCGGCTGTAAAGCCAACCACTCGGCGTGAAGTCGAGAGGCAGCTTCGGAGGTGATATGGATGACGTCGGGTATCAGCTTTTTCGTTTCACCACTTTCAAATAGTGCCTTTTGTAGCTTCGAAGACAGAAGGATCGCAGTATAGCAAGAAACGCTCGCGTTCCACTCGACGCTAAGCAGAATGATATCTGCGACGTCGAGTACAAAATGAATTGAGCTATCGCAGGTGGCGTGCAGAGTAAGGAGACTGCCCGACGCACAGTCCTCGTCAAGCTGATAAAGCCGTCCTCCGAACATGTTTCCTCGCTTTCGTAGGGCCCTGTATACTATTACCTGATTTGGCCTCTTAGGTCAAATACTTTTAAAGCTGTTTGGGTGTGGTAAAATAACAGAGATGAATGCTCAACAAATCCGCAACGAATATCTTAAGTTTTTAAAAGAACGTGGCCACACTGTTATTCCACGTGCCAAACTCGTCCCATATAACGACCCAACTACGCTGTTTACCGGGAGTGGTATGCAGCCGATGATTCCTTACCTTTTGGGTGAGGAGCATCCAGAAGGGGTACGAATTGCGGATAGCCAAACGTGTCTTCGCGCCCAAGATATTGCGGAAGTTGGCGACAATCGCCACACCACCTTTTTTGAAATGCTTGGTAACTGGAGCCTTGGTGATTACTTTAAGGCCGAGCAAGTTCCGTGGATATTTGAGTTTTTAACCGAAGTAGTAAAGCTGGACCCGGCAAAGCTGTATGTTACCTGTTTTATTGGTGCGCCGGAATATAATATTCCAAAAGATACCGAAGCAGCTGAAATGTGGCAGATATTATTTAATGAGAAGGGTCTCAGTTCGGGCGTTGCCGACATTGGCTCTGAAGAAGATGGCTACAAGCGCGGTATTAAAGAAGGCGAA
This sequence comes from uncultured Candidatus Saccharibacteria bacterium, assembly GCA_964615445.1. Lineage (GTDB taxonomy): Bacteria > Patescibacteriota > Saccharimonadia > Saccharimonadales > Saccharimonadaceae > JALRBM01. The sequence goes on from CAZTOK010000001.1 coordinate 22,416, forward strand.
CGCATCTTTTACTACGATGGCAGCAAAAACTGGTGGAGTCGCAATGGTGGGCCTGAAAGTACGCCAGTTGGTGATCCTTGCGGCCCTGACAGCGAAATGTTTTACGTCTTTGGCACACCTCATGACCCCTCGTATGGTGAATTTTGCCATCCTAACTGTGACTGTGGTCGCTTTATGGAAATTGGTAACAACGTCTTTATGGCATATCGAAAAGAGGCTGAGGGTGTGTTTGTACCACTTGAAAAACCAAATATCGACCATGGCTCGGGTCTTGAACGAATTGCGGCGGCGGCTATTAATAATCCAGATGCGTACAAAATTAGCCTGCTTTGGCCAATCATCGAGAAGCTTGAAAAGCTTTCCGGCAAAGAATATGATGCACACACAAATTCTATGCGAGTAATTGCTGATCACCTTCGAGGCGCAACCTTCCTTGCGGTAGATGACATTAAGCCAAGCAATAAAGAGCAAGGTTACGTGATGCGACGCTTGCTTCGCCGCGCCATTCGTTTTGCATTTGACCTTGGTATTGAACAGAACTTCCTCGAACAAGTAGTGCCGGTAATCGCAGATTTATATGCAGATGACTATCCAGAAGTGAAAGCTGCTCGTGAAGAAGTGATCGCCATCCTTGTAAAAGAAGAAAAAGCGTTTCGCCAGACACTTCGAAAAGGTCTGAAACAAATGGAAAGCTACACAGGTATGCTTACTGGCGTAGAATTATTTACGCTCTACGATACCTTTGGTTTTCCAGTTGAACTTAGTACTGAAGAGGCATTTAAGCGAGGGATTGATGTTTCCGGAACATGGCGCGAAGAGTTCGATGCAAAGATGCAAGAACAGCGCGAGCGCTCGCAGACTGCTGCAAAAGGCACATTTAAGGGTGGCCTTGGTGGTCAGACTGATATTCACAAAAAATATCATACCGCCACTCACCTTATGTATGCTGCACTGCGTCAGGTATTAGGTGATCATGTGACGCAGCATGGGAGCAATATCACCGAAGAACGCCTTCGTTTCGATTTCAATCATGACCAAAAAGTAACTCCTGAACAGCTTGCTGAGGTAGAGCGTATTGTGAACGAAAAAATCGCTGAAGATCTCCCAGTTTCGTTTAAAGAATATCCAACCGAAGAAGCATTCAATATGGGTGCTATTGGCGCCTTTGGCGATCGCTACGGCGAGACGGTAAAGGTGTACCAAATGGGTGAAGGCGATAAGCGCTTTAGCTTTGAAATATGTGGTGGTCCACACGTAGAACACACAGGCCAGCTTGCTGATGGGGGCAAGAAATTCAAGATCACAAAAGAAGAATCAAGTTCTGCCGGTATTCGTCGTATTAAAGCCATTCTTGTTTAAGCCAAAATATAATACAAGGGAAAAGGGCGCTCGCTAGGAGCGCCCTGCTTGATGTCCTTCCCTTGTACTTAGGTCGTTTCGAGCAAGTACTGGACGTAGATCGCGGTGACGACGTCGGTCTGTTCTGTCTTGATTGCGTTGAGCCTGTTCGCCAACTCGGTGTCTGCAGCCTGAACCATGTTAGCAAGCTGCCGCTGCGAAGCGTCCAGGAAGGCTAACTCAGCCGCAAGTGGGCCAAGCACCTCGTGCATGATTGCACGAATGCGGCGCTTCAGCCGCTTGCGGTCCTTGCTGCCCCGTCTGCATGCGAGGTAGACACGATCGAGTTCGAGAATCTGTCTCAGCTCTGACGGAAAGTTCCAGATGTCAGCGCGAGGTTCGTCGAGGTCGATGCCGTACTGCTGACACACTGAATCCCAGCGGTCGAGAAGAGGAAGACGTACGTCCGCCTCTTCCACTTCGCCTTCCACGAGGGAGGGTAGTCCTTCCTCCGCGACAGCGGAGATGATCGACTCGTAGAACATGGCAGCACCTGCGGACAGGATCACTAGACCCACCCACACCCATTCTGCGGGTGCGGTGGAAAGCATAAAGCTCATGTCGAGGTAAATATCTGCTACCATCGCCAAGGCGCCGGCAATGCCTAGTGACGCGGCGACAATGTCTGTGGTGTTCTCTTTGCTTGACGGAGTTGCGAGCGCGGATTGCGGTCGCAGTGACAGGTGCATGGTCCGTCCTTCCTATAAGAAGGGACATCAATGTAAAAATTATACCATAAAATTAATAAAAAGTAAATTATTCGGGGTCTACAACCATAAAATAACTGGGTAAGGGCGGCCCGACGAGTTTACACGGCTGTGCTTACTCGTCGGGCCTCACCTTGGTTGAGAGTGAACCTTGAGTAGGCATCTTTTTACTTCAATCCACGAATGGCGTCAAGAAGCCACTGTAGTATCCACCCGATAAACCCGAAGAAATCGGATAGAAGTTCGGCGGCTGCCGCTTTCCCAAGAAACAGGAACATCAGCACCACCAAGCCAATTACTACACCAATAAAACTAAGCAGAATTGACTTGACCTTCTTCATCCCGATCAACTCCCTTCAGGATAAACCAAGGTTGTTTACTAATGTATCATAAAGGTGTGCTACGAAGCAAAATGAGAGGTATAAGAGGTTTGATGTTTAGTATGTTCATAGTATAATGTTAGTACTTATGGTTTTTGAAAAATTGCGAAGTAAAGCTCAAGCGAAACTCGATAGCGATTATGTAGTAGCGCTTGACATTGGAACGGAATTTGTAAAGGCGCTCATCGCTAAGCTGAACGGTGAATCGCTTGATATTGTTGGAGTGGGTCGAGCGCGCCAAGATGTAAGTGACATGCATAGTGGTGCTATTGCTGATATCTCCGGCGTGGTGCGTAACTGCGAAGAGGCTCTTTCTGAGGCGGAAGATCAAGCAGGATTACAAGCAAAACGCGTGGTGATCGGAATCGCTGGTGAGCTCGTAAAAGGTGTCACAAACACCATTCGATATCGCCGTCCCCAGCCTGATCGCCCACTCGATACGGCCGAAATGGAATTCATTATTGAAAAAGTGCAAGAGCGAGCACAGCTAAAGGCTCAAAAGCAAATTGCACTCGAAACAGGCAATGAAGAGGTAGAAGTAAAACTAGTAAACAGTGCGCTTGTGAGTATCCATATTGATGGCTATAAGGTAAGCAATCCCATTGGCTTTCAGGGTCGAGATGTTGCAGTGCAAATTTACACGGCATTTGCGCCAATGGTGCATATTGGTGCACTTGAACGGGTGGCAGATGAGTTGGCACTTGAACTCGTGGCGGTAGCTGCAGAGCCATTTGCGGTAAGCCGCAGTGTGCTTGGCAATGACGCAAGCAGCAACTTCACTGCAATTCTAGCCGACGTTGGTGGTGGTACTACTGATATTGCCGTGGTAAGTGACGGTGGTGTTGAAGGTACTAAAATGTTTGGCATAGGTGGTCGTAGTTTTACGCGCACAATTGCCAGTGAAATGGATCTTACCTATAAAGACGCTGAAAAGCTCAAGGTAAACATTGATAGTGATCAAATTAAGGCAAGCGTCAAAAAAGAGGCCAATGCGGCGATCGATAAAACACTCGACGTGTGGTTAGCTGGCGTTGAACTGGCGTTAAGTGAATTTGATGCTATCGACCATCTTCCGAATCGTATTCTTCTGTGTGGTGGTGGCGCCAGCCTGAAAAAGCTTGTCGAAGCACTCTCTGGTGATGATTGGCATAAAGAGTTGCCATTTACAAAACCGCCAACCGTTCATCATATTTCGCCAAGCGAGGTAATTGGCATCAAAGATACTACGGGAAGTATTACCGATCATACTTTCATTACTGCCATGGGTCTTCTCCGGGTTGGCTATGATACAATGGAGGGGAGTACCGAAGGCGATACTATTAAAGATAAGCTAAATCGGATTCTAAGAATATAAACAATGAATAAAGACGTCATTTACATTGATGTAGAAGATGACATTACCGCAATAATCGGTAAGGTTAAGGGTGCTAAAGAAAAGATAGTTGCCCTCGTTCCACCAAAGCGGATTGGAGTGCTACAGAGTGCGGTTAACCTCCGGCTCTTAGCGCGTGCCGCATCGCAAAATAGCAAACATCTAGTTATTATTAGCAACAATTCTGCGCTCGTTGCACTCGCAGCTGCAGCACAAGTGCCAGTGGCTAAAAATCTTCAGAGTAAGCCCGAGATAGCCGAAATTCCCGCGCTCGATATTGATAACGGCGAAGATGTTATTGATGGCGCGCAGCTTCCTATTGGCGAACTTGCTAAAACAGCAGGTGATGGCATGGGCTCAATTGCGTTTGGAAAAACTGCTGTAGATGAAGCAGTGAGCGAAAATGCAGCCGAAGAGATCTCGCGTGCGACACCACCAGCGCCAGGCCAGTTGCCTGCTAAACCAAGGACAAAGAGTGGCGTAAAAGTGCCAAACTTTAACAAATTTCGTAAAAAACTTATTTTTGGTATTGGCGGTGGTGTACTTGTAATTACATTTCTCATTTGGGCCATTTTTATTGCACCTCGGGCAACAGTTATTATTACCGCTCGTACCACCGATACGTCGGCTAATAATAAAGTAACGCTAGGCAGTGGTCTAGCAACAAGCGCCGCTTCGTCGACTCTTAAAACAGCAGTTCAGCAAACTAAAAAAGACGTCTCTATTACATTTGACGCCACAGGGAGTAAAGATGCTGGAACAAAAGCCGGTGGGCAAATGACACTAACGCGCACCGTCCCAAGCTCGACACCGCTTACTGTTCCTGCCGGTACGCAATTTACAAGCGGCTCGATTGTATTTGTTAGTACCCAGGCAGCAACGCTTACATCGCAACTGACACCTAGCGGGTTTAGTCCTGGTAGTGCAACAGTTGACGTTCAGGCAGCGCAGGTGGGAGATGAATATAATCTCTCTGCTCGTGGCTACCAGCCGAGTATGGACGGTATTAGCGCTCAAGGAACTGATATGTCAGGTGGAACACACCATCAAATTACTACCGTGAGTAGTAGCGACGTTCAAAAAGCAACAGCACAATTAGCACAACAAGGTAGCGATGATATCAAAAAGCAGCTAGCGGGCCAATTTAATAGCACGTACGTTATCGTTGATCAGTCATTCAAGATAGATCAAGGTACGCCTCAGTCAGCTCCTGCTGTTGATCAAGAAGTGCCGGCTGGCACTAAGCCAAAGCTTACGGCGACGTTTACCTATAGTCTATCTGGTATTGCAAAAACCGATATTGATAGTTTTTTGACAGATTACTTTAACAAACAACTAGTGAGTAGTAATACGCAACGAGTGTACAATAACGGCGCAAATGGGGTAACATTTAGTGATGTAGCACCTGTGGATGCAGGATTTTCTGCAAACTTGGTGGCCACTGCCAAAGTGGGACCGAAAATCGATGACGACGCTATTAAAAACCAGGCCAAAGGCAAACGCTATGGCGACATTCAGTCGGCAATTGAAACAATTCAAGGTGTCGATAATGTCGACGTGAAATTCTGGCCGTTCTGGGTATCTTCTGCGCCAAACGACACATCAAGGATAAATGTAGAATTCAATTTAAATGGGTCAAAGTAAAACGCTTCTCGCTCTCGATATTGGTGAAAAGCGCATTGGCGTGGCAGTTGGTGATACCGGTGTAAAAATCGCCATGCCGTTTGATACCATAGAGGTTGATGGGCACGAACTTGAGCGTATTGCACGTATCATCATTGATGAAAAAATCGAAACTATAGTTGTAGGATATCCACGCAACCAGTCTGGTGAAGCAACAGCTCAAACAGCTTTTGTGGAAACTTTCACCCAACAATTAACAGATATGGCAGAGCATGTAGTTTTCCAGGACGAATCTCTGACGAGCGTGCTTGCCGAGCAACGCTTAAAATCGTATGGCAAGCCGTATAGTAAAGGTGATATTGATGCACAGGCTGCTGCGCTTATTTTGCAAGATTATTTGGAGCAGCACGCATGAATGATATTACACCGCGAAAACGCCCACTTTCGTCAAACAGCCCGGCGTCTCGCATGGCGCAGCCGCCTGCTTCTCAATCTGCCCCTCCTGCCCCTGCACGTCCTTCAGAGCCAACTCCATTGCTTGTTGAAGCACCAGCATCCCCACTTCTTTTACCAAAAGGAAAGCCAGCCGTTAAGAAGCGCTTATTATGGATACTCATTACACTTATTACGCTCCTGATTGTGGCTTGTGGCGGTGCTTTTATGTGGTATCGATTATCGCTCCGTCCTGTCAACGCGGGTGATACAAGTCGGACAAGAGTAGATATTGCTTCAGGCAGCTCACCAGCTAGTATTTCACAATTACTGAGTGACAAAAAACTTATTCGTAGCACTCTAGTGTTCGACATATACACCCGTCTTTCAGGAACACGCTCTAAATTACAGGCAGGCACCTATAGCCTATCGCCCTCTGAATCTACAGAGGAAATAGTTGATCATCTTGTAAAAGGTAAGGTAGATCAGTTTAATATCACCTTTCTTCCCGGAGCGACGTTAGCAGAGAATAGGACGCAGTTATTAAATGCTGGTTACAACGAACATGATATCGATGCTGCGCTACAGAAAACATATACGAGCCCGTTATTTACCGATAAGCCAGCCGCTACCGATTTAGAGGGCTATATCTATGGTGATACGTATAATTTTGATAGCAGCGCTACGCCTGAGCAAATCTTAACGAAAACATTTGATCAGTATTATCAAGCTGTTCAACAAAATGATCTAATAGCAGGTTTCCAGTCTCAAGGGCTCACTCTATATCAAGGAATAACACTCGCTTCTATTATCCAGCGTGAAGTTTCAAACTCCAAAGATCAAAAACAGGTAGCGCAAGTATTTCTCAAGCGTCTCCGTAGCGGCATTCCGCTTGGCTCAGATGTCACTTATCAGTATGCTGCCAAAAAAATGGGTGTTGCAGCTTCGCCTGACCTTGATTCGCCGTATAATACCCGCAAGTACGCAGGGCTTCCTCCAGGCCCGATTGCGACACCTGGACTTAGTGCACTTCGAGCTGTTGCGCAGCCTGCAGATGGTGACTATCTTTACTTCCTTAGTGGAGATGACGGCGTGACGTATTTTGCAACTACCGAGCAGCAACACGAACAAAATATTCAGGACCACTGTAAAATCAAGTGTGCTGTAAACTGATAATTTGACAATTTGCATATATTATAAAATAAATTGACATTATTTACAATAGTTGCTACAATTAAATGCAGCACATATATGTATTCGTCTACTTAATGAAAGTTTAACCTTTCATCTGCGAGTGGGAAGTGCGGATGATATATGAGCCTACCGACAAATGTCGTACGGATACTGAAATTAACATTTCTACCCTAATATCACTAAATGAAATAGGTCGACACGTATCCTTTTCTTAATGCGAGAAGAAAGACAAAGTAAGGTAGACGCCTTTGCAGTAATGCAGATGGCAGGAGAACAATTATTCGTGATTCACGAAATGTCCTGAGTATGTCTCAGACGACAACTGCAGAGTTGCGACAGCAAGTTTTTGCGCGTCATGCTAAAAGTGCTCATAGAGCCAAAGGCATGCCAAGGTCGACAACTATTGCGGCATATGTTGGTGTTTTCTTGCTTATTATGTCAATGGTTGCCATTGGCTATCAGCCACCACAAAAGATCGATACAGTTGCAAATGCTGCAACTCAGCTTCCTACTGCCGATACAAACGCAACGCCATCTGTTGACCAGCTGGTGGCGACAAATGTGGCTGCGGGTATCGCAGAGCGTGCCAATTTGCCAATTGCGACAAACGTGGCTAACCTTTCCGTGTCACTTTCGGCCGAGAGTGAGTTAGCAGCGCAAAGTACAAGTAGTGTTATTAGTAAACCACAAATTATTCAGCCAACCGCTGATAGCCGTGAAGTAAAACAGTACACTGCCAAAGCTGGTGATACAGTGCAGCAGATTGCGCAGCAGTTCGGCTTATCTGCCGATACTATTAAGTGGGCAAATAACCTTACTTCAGATGCGGTTGAAAGTGGTAAGCAATTACTTATTCCTCCTGTGGATGGTGTAGTCTATACAGTAAAAACGGGCGATACAATTGATGGTATTGCGCAAAAGTATAGCGCCAATAAAGATCGTATCGTATCATTTAACGACCTTGAACTGAGTGGTATTACTCCTGGTAAAAGCATTATTATTCCTGGAGGAATACTCCCAGTGAACGAACGTCCTGGATATGTGAATCCAAATAGTGCAGCCAGTCAGGGTTCCTACTATGGTGGCTACTCAACCATTAACGCTCAGATTGCGAGCGCGTCGGCTGGTAACCGTTATGCCTTTGGTCAATGTACGTGGTATGCTTACGAACGTCGTGCGCAGCTTGGCCGTCCTGTTGGGAGCTTCTGGGGTAATGCTGCGACATGGGCGATGTATGCACGTGCTGCGGGTTATCTATTTGATGGTAATCCTAGTGTTGGTGCTGTGATGCAGAATGGCGGTGGCTATGGTCACGTAGCTATCGTTGAGAGTGTTAACCCTGGTGAAAGCATTACCATTAGTGAAATGAACTATGCTGGTAATTTTGACCGTGTGACGAGCCGTACGGTAAGTTGGTCTCAAGCAGTAAGTGGTACCTATAACTATATTCACTAACATATAGAATTGAACAAAAAGCCTCTCTCTGTTAAATGAGAGAGGCTTTTGCTATACTGACAAAGATATATGTTTGTCGATACAGCAAAAGTATTTATAACAGCGGGCAAGGGCGGCAACGGAGCCGTCAGTTTTCGTCATGAAATTTATGTTGATAAGGGCGGTCCGGATGGTGGCGACGGGGGTCATGGCGGCGATGTGGTGTTCGAAGCGACTGAAAACCTCAACACGCTTATAGATTTTCGTTATAAGCCAGAGCTAAAGGCAGAGGTTGGTGGAAATGGCAGTAAGTCGAATCGTCACGGTAAATCAGGCGAGGATTTAATAGTAAAAGTGCCTATGGGGACGATTGTGCGCCGAGATGGCAAGGTGATTGCTGACCTTACAAAAAATGGTGAACGCCAGATAATTGCCAAGGGTGGCGATGGTGGCTTTGGTAATGCACACTTTAAGTCATCAGTTCGTCAAACACCTCGTATAGCAGAGCTTGGTGAAAATTGCGAGACATTTTAGGCGCAGCTATAGCTAAAGTTACTGGCTGATGTGGGCCTAGTCGGTTTACCAAACGCTGGTAAATCAACGTTTCTTTCAGTAGTAAGTAATGCTCGACCAGAGATTGCGAACTATGCCTTTACGACGCTTACGCCAAATTTGGGTGTTGCTGATATTGATGACGGCAGCCTTCTTATTGCGGATATCCCAGGATTAATTGAAGGAGCGAACGAAGGAAAAGGACTTGGTGACGCCTTTTTGCGCCATGTAGAACGAACGGCAGTACTCCTTCACCTTATTGATGTGTATAGTGAGGATGTAGCTGTCGCATATCGTACTATTCGAAATGAACTTGCAAGATATAGCCCTGATTTAGCCTTACGCCCCGAAGTGATTGCGCTCACTAAAACAGAAGGACTTGATCAAGATATTATTGATATGCAAATAGAAGCTGTGCGAAAAGAAGCAGGAAATGCGCCTCAAATTTTTGCTATTTCGTCATCGGCGCATCAGGGACTTAAAGAAGTACTTCGTGCGCTTCGCGAAAAAGTGCAGCATACACGGGAAATCGAGCAAGAAATTGAGGTAAGCAACGATGAGATCCCAGTTATTAGCCTCAGTAATGAACAACTCTCAAGCGCATGGCATGTCGTCAAAAATGATGAAACTGGCCACTTTATCGTTACTGGTGAAAAAATTGAGAAATTTGCACGCCGAACGAACTTTGATAATTATGACGGAATAAACCGTCTTCGAGATATTATGAAAAAACTAGGCATTACACATGAACTTACACGCATGGGCGCAGAGGGCGACAGTATCGTTGAGATTGCCGGTAATGAATTCACTTTGGTAGAGCAGTAGATTGCCTATCGCGCGGCAAAAGTGCTACCATGGATGGACCGTCATTTTATGAAGGAGGTGTGGGCGATGAGCAATCGTGACTCCTAGTTGATGGGGTTGAGGCGGGGAAACGTACCTTTTGATTTCCCGCCTCAACAATTCTTAAAAAATATTTTAAAAAAGGTGTTGACTTAAATATAGAATAGTGTTAATATACAAAAGCACTACGAAAAAATGAGTTTTGTAGTTCTTTGATAAGTTGAATATGACTCGTTGTAACTTTCTGTCTATTTATCCAAAATAGGTGGTAAGTTGCAACGAGCATCCTAGCTCGCACGTTGCGACACCTGATATGGTATAATACCGGGCGGCCGGCGGGCATTGCGTTCCTTCTTTTAATGAAGCGATGTGATGGCCCCTCGACTACCCCTTGGTCCGACGTCCACCCGCCCTCGGAGGCAAAAGCTCATGAAGACGGAGTACGGTTAGTATAGGTAAGGACCCGTCCTTATAGATAAGGACAGACGTTGTAGCTTGTAAGGGTGAGGATGCGCGCTTTTAGTCATGCCGCGAGAGGAACTCTCGTAAAGGCTGTCTAAAACATGCCATCACTGCGCGAGTGCGCCCCTGGGCTGGTACCTAGGATGTTAAGGTACGGCTGTGCCTTGACGTTCGTAACTACATAGCGTACGTCGGATGCGGGGAGATCAGGAGTGGAAACGCTCCCAGGTCTCCCGCATCCGACGGCAAAACCTCATATTCAACTTATCTCTTTTCTTTTCGGATTACCCCGCCTTGATGCGGGTGTTTTTGTTATTTACGCACAATCTGTATTATAGAAGAATGGCACAAACATTCTTTTTTTATGATCTTGAAACGAGTGGACTCGACCCACGCCATAGCCGCATAATGCAGTTTGCTGGTATTCGAACTGATTTAGATTTAGTACAAATTGGTGAACCCTATAACGTACTCGTGAAGCTAAGTGAAGATACACTACCAAGTCCTGAAGCACTTCTTATAACAGGGATTACGCCGCAGCAAACTCATGCCGAAGGCTATACTGAAGCAGAATTCGCTAAATTTTTGAATGACGAGGTCTACCAAAAAGAAACTATTATGGTGGGCTTTAATAATATTCGATTTGACGATGAATTTATGCGCCATTTTTTGTGGCGAAACTTTCACGATCCATATGAGTGGTCTTGGAAAGATGGTCGCTCGCGTTGGGACTTGCTTGACGTAGTGCGTATGACCCGTGCACTACGCCCTGAGGGGATTACGTGGCCAGTAGTAGATGGCAAGGCAACGAATCGCCTAGAACTTTTAACCAAAGAAAACGGGATTGATCATTATAAGGCACACGACGCATTAAGTGATGTCGAGGCGCTTATCGCCGTGACGCGTCTTATTAAAACTAAGCAACCTCAGCTCTATAAGTATTTGTTTGACATGCGTGACAAAAATAACGTTAAGGCGCTTATAAATATGGAAGATAGAAAACCTTTCGTCTACACGAGCGGACGCTACGATAGTGAATTTCACAAAACAACAGTGGCGTTTCCTCTTGCACCAGGCAAAAATGGTACAGTGGTAGTCTACGACCTTCGCCATGATCCGGCACAATTTGTAAACATGAGTCTCGAGGAACTTAAAAAGATATTTTATACACCCTGGACTGAACGCAAGAAAGACGGATATGTGCCACTACCCGTAAAGGAACTGCAGTATAATCGTGCGCCAGCTGTTGCGCCGCTTGGAGTGTTGGAGCAATCGGATGGCTGGGCGCGATTGCATCTGACAAAAGCACAGATTGAGGCTAATATAAAAACACTCTTAAGTGCGCCGCACTTTTCAGAAAACATTCGCATGCTTTTTGAAACCAAGCCGGAATTTAAGCGTTCACCTGACGTTGAGGCACAGCTGTATGATGGGTTTTTGAATGATCGTGATCGCTTACGCGTTGAAACGGTTCGTAATGCGCTCGAACGTGAGCTCGCTGATTTTCAGCCGGAGTTTGTAGATGAGCGTTTGGCACCGCTTCTTCTTCGCTATAAAGCGCGTAGCTTTCCGAAAAGTTTAAGTGACGACGAGGCACTTGCTTGGGAAAAATGGTGCGCTGAACGTGTACTCTCCCAGTTGCCTGCGTTTACAAAATCATTGCAGCGCCTCGCGGCAATCGAGACGGATGAAAGTAGACAATTTATTTTACAAGAATTGCAGCTTTGGGCTGAAAATATCATGCCTATTGATACATCAGATCAGGAAAATGAAACTTAGATTTGCTGATAGCGGCGCTTTGGTAGTCTTTTTTTATGCATGTCGCGAAGCGCAGTAAATCGTGTCACGATTACTTTTCTATAACGGCTTGTCCATGTAAGACGAAAGACTATAGAAAAACTGACAAGACCCACAAGTGCAAACATGGTATTCGGCGACAAAGCGATATTTGTTCCCGGTACAATGCCAGCAAGAAGGAAAAGAGCGAGCGCACTAAAAACACCACTTTGTAATGCGATGATAAAAAGCGACCCGCTTATACAACTAATAATAATTGCTTTTCTCATAGATTATATTGAATATATCATTCCAAAAAAGAGAGTGCAAAGATAAGCGTTTTTCTTTTTTTCACCCTGCCGCTCTCATATTATTTCAAGGAGCGGCAGGGCATGTCACGTCGTCTCAACAAAGAACATGCATCCGGTTTGACTTTCATCGACCCCCCGTGCAAATACGAATCCTCGTCTTGCTGCCGTAAACATGGTGTGGTGAAGGATTTTCCCATGTCCTGTTTCCGTGGCAATGCCAGCCTGGTAAAGAAATGCGGCAAAAGCGGGATCGATGAGTTCGAACCTACCCCTGGGTGAGATGACCCGATAGCCGTCATTTACGATTGTTTCGTGGATGTGCAGCGCGAGTAATCGCTCGAAAGTAAGAAGGTTCTCGTCGCATAATGATTGGTGTAATGTCAAGGCGCAGTTGTACTCTCGTTGTCGTGCTTCAATGTTGCTGCCTACGGCATATGCAGCCTCAGGTTGTGAGATGACGAGTTCTGCCTGCGCACGAATCTCGCGAAGTCTGTCGCCCCACCAACGGGCAGTTGCGCGAGCTTCACCACACAGTGCATTTACGTCGAGCATGTCGCTACTCCTGTCTTGTAGACCACGGGACACCTTGACTATAGCAGATTATTCGTATTTAACAATGTCACTGGAAACAATAGATAATTTCATGCTATAATAAGGCGTTATGCCAGAGGTTATTCGTGTTACCGGTGCTCGCGAGCACAACCTAAAAAATGTCAGCGTGGAGATTCCACGTGATAAATTAGTAGTGATTACAGGACTTTCAGGCTCGGGAAAATCGAGCCTTGCATTTGATACAATTTACGCCGAAGGTCAGCGTCGTTATGTAGAAAGTCTCAGTAGTTATGCGCGGCAATTCCTCGGAATTATGGACAAACCGGACGTTGAATCAATTGATGGACTTAGTCCGGCAATTTCGATTGATCAAAAATCGACGAGTCGGAATCCACGTTCAACCGTTGCGACGGTGACAGAAATCTATGACTATTTGCGTCTTTTATTTGCACGCATTGGAGTGCCACACTGCCCGGTTTGCGGTAAAGAGGTGTCGCGTCGTACGCCACAGGCCATTATTGATGAAATTATGAAGATCGAGGCCGGAACACGCCTGATGATTTTAGCGCCGATTATCAAAGATAAAAAAGGTGAATTTGCGCATATTCCAGAACAATATCGTCGCCTCGGCTTTGCCCGTGCTCGTGTGGATGGTGTAGTGTATGCGCTCGATGAATTTCCTGATCTGCAAAAAAGTTACAAACACAACATTGAGATTGTGGTTGATCGTATTGCAATGGCGGGCGACATGCTTGGCCGCATCACACAATCTGTCGAGCAAGCACTAGAGCTTGCTGACGGTGTGGTTGAAATGCTCTATGCGGATACAAATGAGGTGGCAACTTTTAGTCAGCGCTATGCCTGCGTAGACCATCCGAATGAAGAAATTCCGGAGCTTGAACCGCGCCTCTTTAGCTTTAATGCGCCGCAAGGTGCTTGCCCAGTATGTACGGGTCTGGGGAGCCGACTTGAGGTTGACCCTGAGTTAGTATTTAACCCAAATCTTACTATCGCTGAAGGTGCGATTCGTCCCTATAACCGTGTCAATAGCGATGCATGGTATATGAAGCGGCTCGCGAAGGTAGCTGAGGCACATGGATTTAGCATTCAGGTACCGGTAAAGCAGCTCAAAAAAGAAGACCTTGATAAAGTGCTGTACGGTACGGGAAGTCAAAAATATCGTGTAGAAATTGGCGGCGGACGTCACTATGAATCAACATACGAGGGGGTAATTCCAAACCTTGAGCGTCGTCATAAAGAAACCGATAGTGAGTTCATGCGGAAAGACATCGAGCGTTTTATGCGTGAACGGAAATGTCATGCTTGTAATGGTGCGCGTTTGAAGCCAGTGGTGCTAGCGGTGACGGTGCATGATTTTAATATCATGGATATTTGTAGTCTTGGTGTAGATGAAGCGTTGGGGCTTTTCAAGAATTCATTAAAGCTCGATGAAAACGAACTATTTATCGCACGCCAAATTATGAAAGAAATAACCGAACGACTTGGGTTTATGAGTAATGTTGGGCTAAATTACCTTGAGCTTGCTCGTGCCGCTAATACACTTTCTGGTGGAGAAGCGCAGCGCATTCGTTTGGCGACACAAATTGGTTCTGGATTGCAAGGCGTGCTGTATGTACTTGATGAACCATCAATTGGTTTGCATCAGCGTGACAACGATCGTCTGATCGCAACACTTAAGCGACTTCGCGACCTGGGTAATACGGTACTGGTGGTCGAGCATGACGAAGATACGATTCGTCAAGCGGACTATTTACTTGATATTGGTCCTGGTGCTGGGGTGAATGGTGGTGAAGTAGTTGCTGCGGGTACGCCCGAGGAAGTAGCTAAAGACGACGCAAGTATTACCGGACGGTATCTTTCAGGTACAGAAAAAATAGACGTTCCAAAAAAACGTCGTAAAGTCATGAAAGACCGGCAATTGATAATTCGCGGTGCACGCGAGAACAACCTAAAAAATATTGACGTGGCATTTCCACTTGGCATAATGACAGTAGTGAGCGGCGTGAGTGGCTCGGGCAAGTCAACGCTTGTAAACGATATTCTCGCTAAAGAGCTTTCTGCTCGACTGCATCGTGCGCAAGTTGTTCCTGGTGCACACGAAAATATCGAGGGGATTAATCATCTTGATAAAGCAATTGTGATTGACCAGTCGGCTATTGGTCGTACCCCACGTTCTAACCCCGCAACGTATACAGGTGTTTTCACACCAATTCGTGAGCTATTTGCGGGTACGCCAGAATCGAATATTCGTGGATACAAAGCTGGCCGCTTCAGCTTTAACGTAAAAGGTGGGCGTTGTGAGAATTGTCAGGGTGACGGTGTAATTAAAATTGAAATGCATTTCCTCCCAGACGTATATGTGACGTGTGATGAATGTAAAGGCAAGCGCTATAACCGTGAAGCGCTCGAAATTAAATACAAAGACGCAACCATTAGCGATGTGCTTGAGATGACCGTCGAGCAAGCGGCAAAGTTCTTTGAAAATGTCCCAACTATTGCTCGCAAGCTCGACACACTAGTTGAAGTAGGCCTTGGCTACATTCGATTAGGCCAACCGGCTACAACATTTAGCGGTGGTGAAGCGCAGCGTATTAAGCTTGCCTCAGAACTATCCCGTCGTGCTACCGGTAAAACATTGTATATTCTTGATGAGCCAACGACTGGTCTTCATAGTGCCGACGTAAAACGACTTTTGGGTATTTTGCAAAAACTGGTCGAAGGCGGTAATAGTATGGTGATTATTGAGCACAACCTGGATGTAGTGAAGTCGGCTGACCATGTGATTGATATGGGACCTGAAGGTGGAAGTGGCGGTGGAACCGTGGTAGCTTCGGGGACGCCTGAAGACATTGCTAAGGTAGGTGATTCGTTTACGGGCAAATACCTAAAAGCACTTCTTTAGTCGTATGCAAACAGATGAATTCAACCAACGTCTTGCGACCGCATATTTACAAACGCTGATGCATCGTGGCATACCTCATGAACGTGTTTTACTTAGTTTTTGCGGTGTACCAGGAAGCGGTAAAACGACTTTGGCAAAAAAGTTGACGTATGATTTACGTGCGCAGTATTTACGGCATGATGATATTCGCGCGCTTATACGTCAGGAAGGTTGTGATCCGGCAAAAATGAACGTCGGATTAATTAGTAGCATCGTTTCTGAGATTATTATGACTCATGACGCTAACAAATTTATTATTGTAGACGCCGGGCAAGACAGGCAATGGGAGCGCTTTTTTAAGCATGCAAAGCAGTGGAATGCTAAGCCTATCATTATTCGATTGAACGTACCAGAGGGAATAGTCCGCGCACGACTTATTGAACGCGAAGGTATGGAAGGTGGACACGTAGTACAGCTTGGTACATTCATAGATCAATTTGAAAACTGCAAAAAGTTTGTGAAAGCAGATATCGAATTAGATCCAGACTATGATTATGGAGCTGTAAAAAGCCAGATAGTTAGGCTTATTTCTTAATAGTACGCTCAAATATATAGTCAACCACGATAACGATGGCAAGAACAATAAACGCTAGACCAATAGAAGCAGTTACATCGGTTACCCAATGGTAGCCAAGATAAAGACGACTTACCGCTACTGCACCAATGCCAACAATAGTCACGAGGAAGAGCCAAATAAGTTTTCCAAACCGTGGCTCACGCGAATAAATAAGATAGCTTAGCACAAATAAACACACAGCTATACCGATGGTGTGGCCAGAGGGAAATGAGTAATCTGTTTCGAAAGGTTTAATCATAGATTCCATTGGAGGACGTCCACGATGAACGATAGTTTTAATAATCGTACTTATAACGAACGATGCACCCATAGCACCAAGAAGCAGTACTGGCCGCCAAATTTCTTTTTTAAATAACCCCCAAAGTACAGCACCAACGCCGACAATACCAATAAAACCAACGGGACTCGCAATATTTGTAATAGTTTGCATGACTATGGTAAGGGTATCGGTACGATGTGCTACCATCCAGTCAAGGACTGGCTGATCGAATCGTGTTAAATAGGCGTTATTTTTTACGCTAAACCAAAGTGCACCAAAAATCGCTAGGCCGAGCAAAAAGAAAAAGAGAGCATTAATAAGCCGTTCTTTACTGAGGGATGGAGTATCTTTCTTGTCTTCTATTGCTAGGGCCATTTCTATTTCTTTCCAAATAATATTTTTAACTGTCGCTTGGTGCCGTTCCACATAAATGTGCGCTGCTTTTTGTCTTTAAGAACGTGAATAAGTGGCGGGAGGATAGAGAGGAGTAAAATGACGAATACAATGGGCAGTAAGATAGTGTCAACGTCAACACCAAGATGGTGAAGCAGTGCACCAATGTAGTATCCGGCGTAAGTAATACCAGCGGCCCAAATGAGCGCACCTATAATGTTATAAAGCACGAATAAGCGATAGCGCATATTACCAACCCCGGCGACGATTGGTGCAAAGGTACGTACGACAGGAATGAATCGAGCTAATACAACAGCAACGCCGCCGTATTTTTTGTAAAATTCCTCTGCCTTTTGGATATTTTCTTGGCGAAAAAGACGCGAATTTGGCCGGTTAAAAATCCGTCTGCCGATGCGTTTTCCAAAGAGGTAGCCAACACTGTCACCCAAAATAGCTGCGACAAAAACAATAAGGACAAGCAGGTGAATATCGATCGCTAGACGGTTAGCAAATACCAAAAAGCCGGCAGTAAATAGGATACTATCACCCGGTAAAAAGAAACCAATAAGCAACCCAGATTCGGCGAAAATAATTGCTGCGATCACAAGAACAACTATCCAGGGTCCTGTATGCGCAACAAAGGTAGTAAGATCAAAACCAGGAATCATAATTCCTCTTATTTTAGCATAATCGCAGCGAATGGTATAATAGAAAGGTACCTAATAGGAGGACTATGAACGAAATTTCACTGAAACTTGACGGACGAAGTCAGCTAGGAAAAAAGGTAACAACCCTGCGCAAAGATGGCCTTGTGCCAAGCATTGTGTATGGTGGAAAAAGCGATCCTATCGCGACACAATCACCTTTTATGGAGACAACAAAAGTGGTACATGCTGCGGGAAAACATACCCCAGTGCATCTTACGATTGATGGTAAGAAAAAATTAGCTATTATTAAATCTATTGATATGGACCCTGTAAAACACGCTGTGCGTCACGTGGCATTTCATACGATAAGGCAAAATGAAACAATTGCGACAGAAGTGCCGATTGTACTCGTTGGTATGGGTGAAAGCGAGGCGGAAAAAGCCGGCCTTGTTATTTTGCAGGCGATTGAAAAAGTAGAAATTAAGGCCAGGCCAAATGATCTTCCGGAGGCGCTTGAAATTTCAATTGCGAACCTTAGCTCAGCTGAAGATAAAATTACACTTGCTGATATTACCTTGCCAGATGGTGTTGAGTTTGCAGATGCCGAGCAAGACACAGGCTTGGTAGTTGCAAATGTGTACGAACCAGGTGCGCTTCAGGCTGCAAACGAAGCAGCTGGCGGTGACGCCGAGCTGACAACTGATGTGCCAGCAGAAAATGGTGGTGATACTCCGCAAGCTACTCAAGCTGAAGAGTCAATGCCTGGCGGTAAAGGCCAGAACGAACCAAAGCAATCAAACGTTAACGCAAATAAATAGGCTAACCAATGATAAGTATAAGACCTCCTGAAATGGAGGTCTTATACTTATTCGTCAATAAATCCGCCTGATTGGTGTGCCCAAAGTTTAGCGTAAACCCCCTTCTTTTTTAGCAGTTTGGCATGTGGGGCATCTTCAATGATTTTGCCTTTATCAAGGACGATAATTCTGTCGAGATGAGCAATAGTACTCAGACGGTGCGCAACCACAATAGAGGTACGATTTTTCATAAGCTTTTCAAGTGCGTCTTGAATAAGCTTCTCGCTTTCGCTATCCAGAGCAGAAGTGGCTTCGTCGAGTACGAGAATTGGTGCGTTTTTTAAAAGAGCTCGGGCTATCGCAATGCGCTGACGCTGACCGCCGCTGAGCTTCACGCCGCGTTCGCCAACGATCGTATTAAGTCCTTCGGGCAGTACATCAATAAAGTCGCGTGCGTTGGCCTGAGTGACAGCCTGCATAATTTCTTCATCGGTTGCATTTGGTTTGCCATAGGCAATGTTTTCGCGTAACGTTCGATGAAAAAGGTAGGGTTCTTGCGGCACATAGGCAATACTAGCGCGAAGGCTATCTTGAGTCACTGTAGAAATGTCCTGACCATCAATGGTAATAGCACCACTTTCAATGTCTGCAAAACGCAGTACCAGCTTTGTAAGTGTGGTTTTGCCACCACCACTATGACCGGCTAGGCCGATTCGTTCACCTGGTTGTATAGTGAGAGACAGCTGCTTAATGACCGGCTCGTTCCCGCTGCCTTTATATGAGAAGGTGACGTTATTAAATGAAATACCGCCCTCTTTCACTATGAGCTTTTTTGCGTGAGGTGTGTCAATTACTTCAGGAGTCTCTTCTAAAATTTCGGTAATATTGGCGGCATCAAGAAAGGCTTGCTCGGTGCCACGAATAATGGGCGTAATGTCGAATAGCGAACTTGTAAGACGGCCTAGATAGGTGACGGCAAACACGAGTGCTGCAATAGAAATAAGTCCAGTTGTTCCAAGCCAAATGCAAACCCCCATAGTGATTACTTGAAACACAAAAAGCGATGCTTGACGATACAGTGATTCGCTGTGGAGAACAACAATCTCGCGGCTCGCAACAGCTTCAATATCTCTACGATCTTTTACGACTCGTTTAATTTCTGTTGGCCCGGCTGCAAAATACCGTACAATTTGTTGATTGCCTAGAATGTCCGCCACAGTGCCATTTAGTTTTGCAGTAAGAACCTTACGCTCATGACGCAGTGGTCCACGTTTTGCCGAACTAACAAAGCTGCGCCATACGATGGCAATGGTAACAAAGCCAAGTGGTAGTAGTAGGATCGGTGACATAATACCGATGATGATAAGACTTGCTAGGAAGTTGATGAGAATGCCACTGGCGTTCATAAATAGTATGTCGAGGAATGTGATGATGGAGCCGCTAAAAGTATTTACATCACCGGCAAGCGACCCTACCTTACGATTAGCAAAGAATTGGTCGCTATGCTGCATGAGTGTTCGAATGGCACGTTCTGTGAGCGTTGTCCGTATGCGTTCTTCGTGATCAAACAATTCCTGAAAACCAACCTTTGCCGAAAGAAGCGACAAGATAGAAACGATTACTGTTATACCCAGGAGGACGATGGAGCTGTGCCAATCTTTTGGATGAGTGATAAGTTGTTGGACGATAAAGCTAAAAAGAAGTGGCAATATAACAACATAGAGTAACCTGTTAAGTGGAATGAGAATGGCATACTTCCAAACTGTTCCTTTCTCCTTTGCCATCTCTGTTCTATAAATAGCTAGTGTCTTTTTAGCTGTTTCTGTGCTAGTGCGTGAAAATAGTTTCGACATTATTCCTCCATAAATCCGCCTGATTGATGAGCCCATAAACCAGCATAAATGCCTTTTTGCTTTATTAGTTCTGCATGCGAGCCTTGTTCTGCAATCGAACCATTTTCAAGCACGACAATCCTATCCATTTTTTGAATCGTAGAAAGACGGTGCGCAACAACTATGCTGGTGCGATCTTTCATAAGGTGCGCAAGGGCATCTTGAATGAGTTTCTCACTTTCGCTGTCAAGTGCCGATGTGGCTTCGTCAAGCAGGAGAATTGGTGCGTCTTTAAGAAGCGCTCGTGCAATTGCAACACGCTGTCGTTGTCCGCCACTTAGCTTAATGCCGCGTTCGCCAACGAGCGTATCAAAACCCTGGGGGAGGGCATCGATAAATTCAAGTGCATTGGCGTATTGTGCTGCCTGTCGTATTTCCTCATCTGTTGCATTTGGTTTACCGTAGGCAATATTTTCGCGAAGACTACGGTGAAATAGCAATGGCTCCTGAGGAACGTAGGCGATGTTCTCGCGCAGGCTTTGCTGCGTCACGCCCCGAATGTCGCGTCCATCAATAAGAATACTCCCCTCAGATACATCTCCAAAACGAAGCAGCAAATGAGTAATGGTTGTTTTCCCAGCTCCCGAATGCCCAACGAGTCCTACCTTTTCGCCTGCTTGTATGTTCAGAGTAATGTGTGAAATAACAGCCTTTGCACTATCACTATATTGGTAACTGACGTCATCGAAAGTTATAGTTGGGTGGACATTTTGCAGCTTGACTGCATTAGGTCGGTCGGTAACAACAATCTTGCGTGCGAGAATATCGCTCATTGGAGCTGCTTCAAGCAGTGCTTGGTCGTATCCATTAAGCATCTCACCCAAGCTAAATAGCTGCGAAGCCATACGCTGTAAATACGTCAGCGAAAAGATGACGGTTGCAATTTGCATATGGCCACGAAGAACCAAATAGGCCGAAAGACTAATAGCGGCAATCTGCAAGATAACCATAACGCCAACTCGAGCTGAGCCCTCTCTGCCAACAAAACCAATGTCTTTTAT
This sequence comes from uncultured Candidatus Saccharibacteria bacterium, assembly GCA_964615445.1. Classification (GTDB taxonomy): domain Bacteria; phylum Patescibacteriota; class Saccharimonadia; order Saccharimonadales; family Saccharimonadaceae; genus JALRBM01. Next base: position 43,980 of record CAZTOK010000001.1, read on the forward strand.
GTATAAAGCCTTGAAGCGTCTGTTCTTTTTGGAAATATAATTAATTTCGCGCTGCTCACCAGCAAAAGTCTTGACGATAAGATTATTCGTTACCGCATCGGCGATGCTTCCGTGAATCTCTCCAATCAGTTCTTTGCGTTCATGCCGCCATGGGGCTCGTTTTTTGATACTCCATTTTACCTGGACAACCAAGATGATTAATAGAACGGTAATGACAATTGCGACTTGCCATGACTGCAAAGCGACAATAACGAGGCCTACGCCTACTGATAATACAAACCCCGCAGTCCTCACAATAAGAAGATCCTGAAGTGTTAACTGACTGCGGATAAAGTCGATAAATCGGCTAGTAAGAGCGCCTACTTTTTCATTTACAAAGAAACGCATATCTTTTTGAATAAGCCGCTCGAATGTATTATTTGTCAATTTTTCACGTACATTTGACTCATGATAAATAAGCGATTGAAAGCCTACGTAATTAAGGAGTGCTCCTATACCGCCAACAATGGCACCAAGGAGTAGATTATGCCAAACGTTTGCTTCGTTATAGTTTGTAAACGCGCCAATAGCCTGGCTAAAGAAAAAAGGAAGCAGCGTATCAATAAAAAGTGCTGCTATTGGAATAGTAATAACTGCAAGAAAGAAGCTCCTTTTATGCTTTTTGATTTGTTCCCAATATAATGCAACGGTATGTCTATTCGTGTTCATAAGACCCCTTAAGTTTTTAAGATAATATATAAGACAAACTAATTCGCAAGCGGTTCGGCCCGTCCGAACGTAAACGAGTAGAGGATTACATAACTTTCGATGTAATCATAATTATTTCAGTATAGCAGCGCTTTTTTGGGTGCGCAAGGTATAATAAAAAGAATGAAGAAGCGCATACAACAACATCCATTATTTAATATCATCTACGATATCGGTATTATCATTAAAGGAATTGATGGACTTGCCGAGTTGATTGCGGGTTTGGCACTTCTTATTTCACCCAACCTTGTTCATATGCTTCTTTCTGGCGTTGTTGGCCATACTATTCATCATGGCCATACGTTTCGTCTCATTGGCGAATATGTAGGGCGACTCGATGCGCAACTTGCGGCCAGCGGTCTGACGTTTTTGATTTTGTTTTTAATCTCGCATGGGGTGGTAAAGGTTGTTCTTGTCGGCTGCCTACTTAAAAAGATTGTGAAAGCTTATCCCTATGCACTTGCGGTACTTGGAGCTTTTCTTATTTATCAGGTGTACGTCTTGATTCGTGAACCAGGAATCGGTATGGCACTGTTTAGTATCCTCGATGCGGTAATTATTTGGCTAGTATGGCGTGAATACAAGATGCTTTTAGCTGAAAAAGTGATATAATAGCTTTCGATGCAAAAAATTCTACTTTACTACAAATTTACGCCAATTAGTGACCCAACAACAATGAAGTTATGGCAAAAAACACTGTGCGATAGCCTAAATTTGCGTGGCCGTATTCTTATTTCAAAACACGGCCTAAATGGTACGGTCGGAGGAGATATTGAAGACCTTAAAAAATACATAAAAGCCACGAAAGAATTCAAAGGCTTTAAGGGTACGGTATTTAAGTGGAGCGAGGGTGGTCGTGAAGATTTTCCACGTATGAGCGTGAAAGTAAAAGACGAAATTGTCGCGTTTGATGCGGCTGACGAATTAAAAGTAGATGAGCAAGGCGTAGTCGACGGCGGCGTTCACTTAAAACCAAAAGAGGTACATAAACTCGTTGAAGAACGTGGGGATGACGTCGTGTTTTTTGATGGTCGTAATGCCTACGAAGCAAATATTGGTAAATTTAAAAATGCCATTGTACCAGATACACGTACGAGCCGCGATTTTATAAAAGAACTCGAAAGCGGCAAATACGATGATATCAAAGATAAGCCTGTGGTGACGTACTGTACTGGTGGTATTCGCTGTGAAGTCCTTTCCAGCCTTATGAAGAACCGTGGATTCAAAGAGGTGTATCAAATTGATGGTGGTATTGTGAAATACGGTGAAACCTTCGGCGATGATGGCTTGTGGGAGGGAAGCTTGCATGTATTTGACGATCGCATGAAGGTAGACTTTAGCGATCATACAGCCATTGTCGGTAAATGCACCCACTGTAATGGTCCAACAAACAATTACGAAAACTGTGCGTTTGCCAATTGTAACGACCTAGTGCTTATTTGTTTAAATTGTAAGCAAGATCCTGATCTTTTGTTTCATACGGAAGAATGCCGAGAAAAAGCAACAGCGAGCGTGTAAAAGCTCGCTGTTTTTTTGTCGTGTTTTGCTCTGGTTTTAGTGAACCGCTTCAGTTTTGAAATGACGAGGTAATAAGAAGCTGAGGCCAAACAAGAAGGCGACGATCGTGGCAGCGTACATAACGGCAATACTAAACCCATATAGGAAGTTGCGCGCGTTTGCCTGCTTAGTTGCAGTTTCAAGGGTGGTTGCTATAGCCTGAGACGAGGGATCACTTTTACTTCCATTCATAAGTTTTTTACAGCTGTCAGGAATAACCGAGGCGTCTTTTTGACTCGTACGGTCAACGAAGCAGGTTTTAGTTCCGTCGATAATTTGTTGTTGAGCAGGAGCGGGAATGTGCGCGCTGGTAAGCTGTGTGCGAATTGTGTCAGTCGTACTATCAAAACTCGTGTTGGCATGTGCGGTAAGCTGGCCAAAGAATATGACGCCAATGACCGCAATACCTATTGCACCACCAAGCTGTTGAATGGCGCTGAGCGTTCCAGATGCAGATCCAGCATCACGCGGATCAACCTTGCTGAGCGTGACTGAAAAGAGTGGACCCATAACGCTACCCATGCCAAGACCAATGATAAATAGGCTTGGGATGAACTCCCATGGTGTCGTGTCAGCACCGCTGAGATGAATAGTGAATGCCATAGCACCAAATCCAATACCAAGAATAACTGTACCAAGTGTCATGGCGTAGCGTCCAAGCTTTGGTACTAATTTGCCTGATAGCCATGCAATACTAAAGCTAATACCAACAGCCGTTGGAAGACCGGTAAGGGCAGCTTCTATGACACTGTAGCCAAGCCCAATTTGTAGCATTAAGGTAAAGGTAAAGAAGAACCCAAGCATTATCATCTCAAATGCAATATTCGTAATAAGTCCGACAACAAAAGCACGTTGTTTGAATAAGCT
>CAZTOK010000001.1:47250-100141 GCA_964615445.1 uncultured Candidatus Saccharibacteria bacterium
CAAATGCAATATTCGTAATAAGTCCGACAACAAAAGCACGTTGTTTGAATAAGCTAGGAAGGACTAGCGGCGAACCATCGGCCTTGCTTTTTCGTAGTTGCCACCATGTAAAGATAGCGAAGATAGGCAAAGAAATAGCCATCATTACAAATCCCCAAATGGGCCAGTTAAGGTCGCGTCCTTCAATGAGTGGGTAAATAAGCAGGCTTAGTGCAATCATGATAAGACCAGTACCAAAAATATCGAGCTTGAGTGGATGTGGCGATTTGCCATCTGGTAGTGCGCGGACCGCAGCAATAAAGGCAAAGACGCCAATCGGCACGTTAATGAGGAAAATAGGTCGCCAATCGAGGTTGAAAATATTTGCCTGGATAAGGAGGCCACCAAGGATTGGACCAAGTGAGGCTGCAAGACCACCAAGGGCTCCAAAAAGACCCAGCACACCAGTGCGTTCATCTGGCTTATACATCACCTGCATGAGCGACATTACTTGGGGAACCATCAGTGCAGCCATGGCACCTTGAAGAAGCCTAGATCCAATAAGTATTTCAGGATTCCATGCTAGGCCACTAAAGAGCGAGGCAATGGTGAAGCCAGCAACACCAGTCAGGAACAGCTTTTTGTAGCCAAATACGTCACCCATACGACCACCAGTAATAAGAAGAATGGCGAAAGCAAGGGCGTAGCCGGCGGCGAGCCACTGAATAGTGGCGTAGCTGGCACCAAGATTAGCTTGAATTGATGGAACGGCAATATTAACAATGGTGTTGTCGAGAAGATCCATCACAAACGCGAGGGCGACAACAACTAATGCAATAGTGCGTTGACGACTCGTAAACTTACTCGCGTGGTGCTGAGCAGAGTGAGTCGGGTGCTCGCTTGACATAGTTTTTGTTTCCTATCTATACTAGTATATAGTTTAGTAATTAATTATCTTAGATTGTAAGATAATTACGTAGCAGAGTCAACAATGAATTCACGAAAAGCTATTATTGAGTCATTAAATCAGGTTATTCAGGAAATGGGCACGCTTACCGTGCTTCATACGAATGCTATTGCCTCGAAAATCAATTTGAGTGCAACCGAGTTTGAAGCGTTAGATATTATTGGTCGTTACCAACCGCTTAGTGCAGGGCAGCTTGCTTCCTACTGCGGTCTAACAACGGGTGGAACGACGGGTATTGTCGATAGGCTCGAAGCGGCTGGGTTTGTGAAGCGGGTTCGTGACCCTGAAGATAGGCGCCGCATATTTATTGAGCCGGTGCGAAAAAGTGCTGCAGAAAAAAAGGTATGGGGGTTGTATCGTCCCATGGAAAAAGCCTTCTGTGAAACGGTAGCACAATATAGCGATGAAGAACTGAAATGTTTTACACAATTTTGCGAAAATATGAATAAGCACGTGAAAGAGATTATTAGCGATCTGCGAAACGCTAAGCTTACTCAGAAATAATATCGCGTTTTGAAAAGGCAAAAACGCCAATTGCTCCGAGAGCAATCCCTAGTACGCTGAGCCATAGAAACGTTTGCCAATCCGGCTGCTTTGACGGTGATGTGGCAATATAATGAAATAGCGAACTCCTTGTAAGGGTGTCGTTTAAGGTAATAACCGATCCTAAAAGATCGATTATAAAAGACCAAATAATAATGACGTACATGCCGGCAGTGGCAATTCTTGGCCATACCCCATAAAGTAAGGTGCCAACACCAAAGGCAAAAATAATAGTGCCGACAAGCGTTACTCCAACGAGTAAAAAATTCCCGAGGCCGAACGCAATGTGCTGCGACTGCGCTGAAAGCCAGGTTGCAAGAGTACAAAGCAGTGCAATGCTTGTTACCGAAATAATCACAAGGATGAAACGTGAAATCAGCCAATGTGTGCGGCGAATTGGCTGAGATAATATTGTATCAAGATAATTCCTCGCCTCTTCATTACGAACAGAACCCAAGCTTGTAGTGGCCATAATAAGTAATATCATCACAGTAAATACCATGCCACTTCCAATGAAAGCTATCTTAAGATCGTTTGTACTTCCTAGCCGAGAGACAATGGCTTGCAAATTTGTTGAGCTTGTTATGGCGTTTGTCGCGACACTAGTAAGCGACGCAATAAGGGTAGTAACTACAAGTGCTGCCAACATCCAGCCAAGAAAGACGATCCAACTTTCGCGCAGAGTAAAAAAGCTCACGTTTTGAAGGAACAAAAAATGCGATCGGACCGTATCGCGCGTTTGGACGAGCCCTTCGCCTAGGTCGCGCTTTGCGGCTATGGTAACACCCAAAACGGTAAGTGGCAGCGCAACTAAGAATGGCCATAACCAGCCGTATTGTGGCGTGATAGCGGGGCTAAGTTGATCGGCCCAGCCAAATGGCGTGAGATTTTTGAGCCAGTAGAGGTCGGGTGCGGTATTGCCAATAGAACGAAGTGTGAATAATGCAATGGCGATTGTTAGACACCAAAGAAGTACGCGTCTACGGCTTGAAAAGAACTGACTCACAACCACGCTAAGTGTACCTAGTGTAATACCCGGTAAAAACGTTGCTGCGGCAACAAGCATACAATGAGAAAGTGAAATAGAAGTATCTGGCGAAAGGCGAACGGTGCAAATAATTGCGGAGGCAATAAGGAACGCTACTAGGATCGAACCTCCAAACCCAAGCAGAAGATTGAGCGTTGTTTTGAGTCGAGTTGTCACACCAGCGCTAATAAGCTCTAATTTGCCGTCTTCTTCTTGGCCTCGAAGTAGTTTGGTAATGACTACAATTGTCCAAATGGCAATGATAATGCCAAGTACTGGACCTGTGCGGTACACCATGTATCCGGCAGGAGATTCGATATTCTTTGCCTCACCATAAATCACGCCAAGAGCCGGTGCCGACTCAAGTGATGTGGCAAAATGTTCACGGTCTATTTTCGTAGGAAAGGTGGCTTGATAGGCAAATGCCTGCATAATCGCCATTCCTCCGGCAAGAATACCAATGAGAACGGCGCCTTTAATTGTTTGTCGAAACCCAAAACGACGCAGTGCGCGCATTGGTGAGTGTTTCACGCTTCTTCTCCATTTGCACCGTCGTACAACGCCAGAAAGAGCTCTTCAAGCGATGGTTTATGGCTAATAAAACTAATTGGTTTGGCTTTTGCAATAAGCATCAGCAGCTCGTCGACAGGACCATTTATAGTGCAGTGAAGATGGTTGCCGGTTATTTTAACATCGGACACGTTCTTGAGTTTTGAAGGGTCGGGCGGCGAGTTATGAAATGTTGCTTCGACAGTGAGTGCTGAAAGATGGCGCAGCTCTTCGAGCGTCCCAATTTCAACTAACCTCCCACTTTTTAGTACCGCCACACGGTCACATAATTCTTCAACTTCTTCAAGCATATGTGATGACAAAAAGATGGTTTGTCCGTTCTGCCTGGCACTCATTACTTCATCGCGAAATACCTTAGCCATCACGGGGTCGAGTCCGCTGGTTGGTTCATCAAAAATAAGCAAATCAGCTCGCGAGGCGAGCGCGGCAATAAGTACGATTTTTTGACGATTTCCTTTGGAATAACTACGAATTTTTTTGTTTGGATCGAAGGCAAATTTTCGAAGTAATTCTTTTTGGTAGGTCTCATCGACTGAACCATGGATGTTTGCAAGAAACCGAAGTGTTTCGGCACCGGTAAGATTAGGCCATAAGTTTGTTTCGCCTGGTACATATGCCACGCGTTTATGAATATTCGCGGCATTTTTAGTGGCATCTTCACCAAAAATAAGTGCTGAGCCTGAAGTTGGTTTAATAAGTCCAAGAAGTAGGCGAATAGTCGTGGTTTTACCGGCGCCATTCGGCCCTAAGTAGCCGAGGACCTCACCTTTTCGAATGGTAATATCCAAATGATCAAGAGCGGTCATATGGCCGTATCGCTTAGTTAATCCCGTTGTTTCAATAATTGTTTGCATAGCTATTCCTACTTACTTATGCTTATTGTAGCGTATACGGGCGGTATTACTCTAATAAATATTAGGCCCCAGACCAAAGGTCTGGGGCAACGTACAATCATTTTAGAGAAGAAGCGTATACCGTGCAATGTAAAAGACTATCTTTCTCCCTTCTCTGTAGAATACGATATCGCAGAGTCCGAATACGGTGTCGTTGTAGAGAACATAGCTAGCATAACCTGCAAGTATACTAGCTTGCACTGGTCGACAACTCTGACAGAATGCCCGATCCTCGAACGCCTCTCCGAGTCTTTCGAGAAAAGCTTGTCGAGCTTCTTCCCAATCTAACCCATTTAGCTCAGGAATAAGAACTGCAGGTCTGGGACAAAAAAATGGCCTCAGGCATGGCGTCTCCCTATAGTGTACGTATAACCTACTTATATACTATATAAGAACACAGCACAACTTATAGTCTGATAGTATACTTCACGCTATACTATAAGAGATGAATAAAGCTCTCGAAGCCAAACTAAAAACACTACCTCGCAGCGCTGGGGTGTATTTTCATAAAGCTGAAAATGGTGAGATTATTTATGTAGGTAAGGCAGCTGTGCTTAAAAATCGGGTGCGTCAATATTTTCAAAGTTCGCGTGACATGGATGTTAAAACGCGGGCATTAGTGGCCGAAATTCACGATACCGATTGGGTAGAAACCGAAAGCGAAATCGACGCACTGTTTCTTGAAAGCGAAATGGTCAAGCGCTACATGCCGCGCTATAACATTTTGCTGCGTGATGATAAGTCGCAAATGTACATTCGAATTGATATGAAAAGTGAGTGGCCCTACGTAAGTTTTACGCGAAACCCAGCAGACGACGATGCCACGTATTTTGGGCCATACTATAATGGGTTTGCACTTAAAAAAGCACTTCGTTATCTCCGTAAAACATTTCCATATTATACCAAGGCGCCAAGACCAGGCGAGCGGCCAGATTTAGATGCGCATTTGGGTCTCGCACCGATTCATATGACGAGTGATGAGTATCATACGGAGCTTCGAAAGCTTATTAGTTATATAAAAGGTAACCGCGTGCAATTGGTACGCGAACTTGAGCGCGATATGAAAACAGCTGCGGGGCAGCATGATTTTGAAAAAGCAGCGGTGCTTCGAAATAGGGTCCAGAACCTGAAGGAACTCCAGCGTCGCATTATGTTTGGCGACAAAGAATTTTTGGATATTAGTAAAGATAGAGCGCTGGGTGACTTGAGAGATCTACTAGGCTTAAAGAAGATTCCGGCTCGCATTGAAGGCTATGACATTTCTCATATGAGCGGCACAAATGTGGTGGCGAGCATGGTGGTATTTACCAATGGTGTGAGTGACCGCGCAAATTATCGCAAATTTAAAGCGCGTATTCAACAAAATGACGATTACTTTAATATGTATGAAACCTTGCAGCGCCGCACAAGTGAGAAAAACCTCAAGGCCTGGGGAACACCAGATCTTATACTAATAGATGGGGGTAAGGGTCAGCTTGACGCGTCTATAAAAGCACTCGAAGAACGAAACCTTACCATTCCCATTATTAGCATCGCCAAACGCGAAGAAGAAGTAATTGTGCACAGCGCACGTTCAAACGTAGACATTGAGCGTCTAAAAAAACTCATGCATGAACCCGAAGATGGTGTACTTGTCACGGCCTCGGGCGCATACTACATTGTGAATCTACATGCTGGGCAAATAAACGCGTCGTCGCACTCTAAAAACCTCCGCGGAGCATCCATCGTTGCGCGATATTCAGATGTTACTAAGCTGTTCCAGCGCATTCGTGACGAGTCTCATCGTTTTGCGGTGAGTTACCATACTGTACTAAAACGCGCCAAGCAAACAGCAAGTAGCCTTGAAGATATTCCAGGTATTGGTCCAACTACGCGCAAAAAACTCATCCGCACCTTCGGGAGCTTGCGTGCCGTACAGGGTGCGAGCGACGAGAAGCTGATTGCTGCGGTTGGCCAGGCGAAAGCTGCATTGCTAAAGCGCTATTTGCTCGCTTCAAAATAAGCGTGCTATAGTAACCATAAGGTTATGAAATGTGGGCATTTACAACAAAAACTTGGCTTTAGTCTCGTTGAGATTATGATTGTAGTGGCTGTCATCGGCATTTTAGCTTCAATCGTTCTCCTTACATTCCCGGGTTATCAAAAACAGGGTAATGACACCCAGCGAAAGAGTGACCTCTCGCAAATTGCAGCAGCCATGAGTGCTTACGCACAGCAAAAGAATACCGCCGTTGCGACAGGAAGCGGCTGTGGACTTAATGGCAATGGAAATGGGTGGTTAAACGCGACCACCTCTGATATTTCTACCTACCCACGTGCAATTACGGCGTGCTTGCAGGATGCGAAAGTGCTTGGTACTGGCACGTTTACCGACCCTTCTGGGTGTAGGTGGGCAGACGGGACGAGTAAATGTGGCAGTTCGGGTGGTGTTGCCCAGGCATATATGAAAGTAACCTGTACGAAGAGTGGAGCAACCGTCACTTATCTATTTGCACATCTCGAAACAGCGGCTCGACAGGATGCTACGATTGATGCGCTATGCGATAGCGGCAGTGTCAGTGACTTTACATCTACATCGCAAAAGTGGGGGACTAACTACGCCATGAACTATTACGTTCAAGTGCGCTAGTGCTCGACAGAACCAGGAAATATCGTTATACTAGAGGAAATCTATGAAAAAACAATTTCTTTTGTTTATCCTACGTTGGATATTAAACTCGTTTGGGCTTTGGGTAGCGGTACGTATTTTTGGTACGGGCTATAGCGATGCTGAGCTCGCAACGAGCATATGGGTATTTTTACTTGCTGGTCTTATCTTCTCTGTTATCAATGCTATCTTGCGGCCAATTGTTATCATTTTGTCGCTCCCTGCCATCCTTATTACACTGGGACTCTTCACTATTATTGTGAATGGCTTCATGGTATATGTTTCTTTAATGTTGGTACCTGGTCTGCATATGGCATTTTGGAATTCCGTACTTACCGGAATTGTCTTAAGTTTGATAAACTATATAGTAAGTAGTGCGCTTGAATTACGGTATGCACGCGAACAAGGAAAATAAATGAATATTGATACTATTTTACAGATTATAACAATTGCCTCTGCTATTCTAATGGTGCTTTGTATTCTCCTTCAGCAGCGCGGGGCGACACTTGGCGCTGGTTTTGGTAGTTCGGGTGAGCTATACACAACCCGTCGCGGCTTTGATAAAAACCTATATGAAGCAACGATCGTCCTTGCTGTTATTTTTGTTCTGTCTATCTTGGTAAGTTTAGTACTGCCGGCGGCAAAATAAAAAAAGGAAAGCATTGTGGCAGACGAAAAGCGTGGGTGGAAACAGTTTCAGCGGCTAACGTTTGACAGTAAGAGAATTTCACGTCGCATGAAAAGGGCGGAAGGTGTGACAACTCGTCATGCTCGTAAGTTCATTTTAGGCCGACTTGATAATATTAGGAGCGTTCGACGACATATCATTGACTGGCTGGTGCTAGTTGGAGTTATGATTTTTGCAGTTGGCGCTCAGTTTATCTGGTTTCAGCAGAGTTATCAAACTGTAGCAGCTGCTCCTGGTGGCACTTATGCTGAGGCCTCATTAGGACCTATTGATACGCTTAATCCGCTTTACGCCTCTTCGAGTGCGGAAATTGCTGCGAGCCGCCTGCTGTTCTCTTCGCTTTTTACCTACGATGCGACTGGTCATTTGCATGGTGATCTTGCTCAGAGTATACAGGTAGATGCAAGCGGTACAAACTATACCATTAAAATAAGACCAAATGTGTACTGGCATGATGGTGAACTTTTAACTGCACGCGACGTTGCATTTACGGTAAATCTTATTAAAAATCCTGAAACACGCTCGCCACTGCGCATTAACTGGAATGATGTGACAGCAAATGCAGTAGATGATACGACCATTCAATTTCATCTCCCCGCAGTATATGCTGCATTTGGTAATGCGTTGACCTTCTCAGTGCTTCCTGAGCATATTTTGGCATCCGTTGATCCGGCCACTATCCGTGAAAACACGTTTAGCCGTTCACCTATTGGGAGTGGACCATTTTCATTCTTGCTGTTACAGACGGTTAATGCCAGCGAACAGCAAAAGATAGTACATATGACGGCGTTTGATAAGTATTATGGTGGTATGCCAAAGCTGAATCGTTTTGAGATTCATTCGTACAACACACAGGACGCCATTATTCGCGCCCTTCGGACGGGAGAGGTGAACGCCGCTGCGGATCTCACAGGAACAGATGCAGCACAAATAGATACGCATAATTATACTATTACGTCCCAACCAGATGATAGCGGTGTGTATGCCTTGTTAAATACTGCTTCACCGGTGTTAAAGGATAAAAGCGTTCGACAAGCATTGCAACTCGCCACTGATACATCTGCAATCAGAAAAAGTGTTACTGGAGTGACCTTGCCCCTCGGTCTCCCATTTATTAATGGGCAACTAACAGGGTACGAAATACCGTCTCCTCCTGCCGCTGATGCAACTAAGGCAGCGAGTCTCCTTGATGCTGCGGGTTGGAAAGCAGTGAATGGTATCCGTCAAAAAGATGGGCAAAAATTAGCGCTAAGCGTCGTTACGACCAAGAACCTCCAATATGAAAAAGCATTAGAAGCAATTGCAGGGCAGTGGCGAAAATTGGGCATAGTTGTAAACACAAATGTTGTGGATATGAACGACCCATCGACCAACTTTGTCCAAAATACTCTTCAGGCTCGCAACTACGACGTGCTCTTATACGAACTATTCATTGGGGCAGATCCAGACGTGTACGCCTACTGGAACTCATCACAGGCAACTCCAAATGGTTATAATTTCTCAAATTATGCAAATAAAGCGGCCGACGATGCACTTGCGAGCGCTCGCTCACGACTCGAGCCGGAATTACGCAATGCTAAATATAAAGCTTTTGCGCGACAGTGGCTCGACGATGTGCCGGCGATCGGTCTTTATCAGCCAGAAGTTGAATATGTTTACAATAAGCACGTCCATTCAATTGAAGGAGGCGCGACACTCGTCTCTCCAAATGATCGTTACGAAAACGTACTTGACTGGACGGTTAATCAAAAACCAGTTTACAAAACACCGTAAAGTAGCTATAATACCAGGGTTAACACCCTTATGCGCGAATGGCGGAATTGGTAGACGCGTCAGCTTGAGGGGCTGGTGGCCTTCGGGCCGTGGAGGTTCAAGTCCTCTTTCGCGCACCATGAGATTATACAAATATAAAAGTGCTCATCTGTGAGCACTTTTTGTTTCCCCATTGATTTTCTCATGTGCTGCATAAGTTCAAGTCCTCTTTAACCTACTTCTACTCTTGAGATGCACAGAAGAGTAAAAATGTATGTACTTAACATCTTAAATTACTTTTTAGACTATTGAAATGACCCCAGTCCGGGGTCATGAGGGGTTAGGTCGTCGATGCCTAACCCCGTTCTGTGAGACTTAGTTGGTCTCGACGTTTGCCACCACCGGGATGTGATCGGAGGGGCGGATATAATTTGGAATGCCCATTGGCTCGAAGTCCGTCTCGATGTGTTCGACGCGTGCTCCTCGTACGGTGAGCAGGTCTAGTGAAGCCAGTTCTCCGTTGACAAACGCCGTCGGCATGAAGCCGCAAGCATTAACGAACCCTGCTCCATCGAAAAGTGCGCGAACCGGTCCATGGGGACGGTCGTTGCAATCTGTCATAATCACGGCCGGTTTTGTCCGGCCGAGCCATTCCAGCAACTCCTCGACCTGTACGCTGCCGCGCGTATCTGGAGGCCACTGGATGTGGGTGTTAACGAACTCGAGACCACCCACGGTCACCGCTTGTGCGACGTGACCTGAACCGTCGCTATAGAAGCGTGACCAGAAGTTCGATATGGTGATGCTGGGCTTGACCAGCATAAGACATCCATCTGGTTCATCGCCGTCCTTTGGCGACCAGCGCACCTGCCACTCGTTAGTCGCGTCGAGCGCGGTTACGAGGGCAAAATCGGCTTCCTGGATACCGATGATGTCGGCGTTCAACTTGGCGATAACGTCGAGCACCAAAGGCAGTCGAGCTTGTGGTTGGAGCAACTGCTGTGGTACGTGGCCATAGCATCCATAGTCCAGATAGTGGTCGGTCAGCACATTCCATGTCGCGCAGCGGCGAACAACCATGCGATAGCTCCTCTTACGCTCCATCAGGACTACAAAAGTAAATCATATTTTTAGTGGGTTGCCTATGTAATAGAGTGACAATCATATATTGAGGTCAGCCTGTCGTTCGCAGGCAGCCTCAATATCATCGTCTATATCATTCGAAAAGGTTATCTTAAAACGACCAGTAAAATACGATTTATCAAAATCTCTAGAAGCGCTTCAGTAAGAGGTGACACGTCGTGAACGTGTAAATAATTGATTGCTCATGAAAGGGTTCTCTTAAAATAGGAGTTTTGTTATATAAATATCTGCTACTTGCTGCACGTAGAGGATTTGACATTGCTTACCTTAATTATTAAGATAAAATCATATATAAAGTGTTACGTTCTAGTAAGGATATACATGGCAAATACAAATACTAAAAAACAACTAAACCAAGTCATTATAATAGGTGCAGGAGTAGGTGGTAGGGCTTTAGCACTATTTCTACAAAAAGCTGGCATAAAGGCGGACGTGTATGAAGCGTATCCATACGTAAAAGGCGTTGGCGGCGGTCTTAACCTTGCCCCTAACGGTATGTGGATTATGGACGCACTTGGGCTTGCCGAGCGCATTAAACAAATAGGCACCTCAACGCCTGTGGGGCAGTTTGAAAATGGTAAAGGTAAGCTGCTTGGCCAAATTAAATACGGAGATGTGTCAACCTACGGACAGCCGGCAATCAGTCTCTCTAGGGCGGCGCTCAATGAGTTGCTAGCTGACGAATTGAAAGCTAAAAATATTCCTGTTCACTATGAAAAGAAGCTTGTGCGAGTCGAGGAGACTGCAGACGGTGTCATTGCTTATTTTGCTGATGGTAGCAGCGCTAAAGGCGATATATTAGTTGGTGCCGATGGAGTGCATTCGACTGTCCGACAGTATTTATTGCCATCTGGTCCGTCTCCTGAGTTTGTTGGCGTTGTCGCTGTTGGCGGCTTTACTGCTCTTAAAGATCTGCCACCTATAAGTGAGGCGAAAAAAGCTGCAATGACATATGTGTTTGGTACTAACTTCTTTGGCTATTGTGGTGGTGATAACGGTTACATGATGTGGTGGGCTAACATCTGGCGCAAAACTGCTTATAGTCCTGAGGAATTATCCCATCTTGATGATGAAGCAGTAAAGCAAGAACTTCTGGCAATGTACGGCGACTTTCATAGTCCTATACCAGAGCTTATTAAAAATAGTGGCCGCATGCTGAAGCTGAGTGTCTTTGATATACAATCATTGCCAACATGGCATATAGGCCGTATTGTGTTGATTGGTGATGCCGCCCATGCTGTTAGTCCAAATGCTGGGCAAGGGGCGTCGATGGCCCTAGAGGATGCTATGTATTTGGCCAAAATGCTTCGTGATAAAGAAGATTACGAGCAGGCATTTACGGCCTTTCAAAATGATCGTAAAGATAGGGTGGAAGCCATTGTTGCGGACGGTCGAAGAAAGGGTGGCGACAAGAAAACAGCTACCCCTCTCCAAGCATTTATTAGAAACATGTTTATAAAACACTTTGTGAAAAAAGGAGCGAACGCTGTCGATCCAAATATGACGTATCGTATTGATTGGTAAGATCAAAAGAACTTCATTCATCAAAGCCCCTTATGATGTGCCTCTCTGGGCGGCGCGCTACAAGGGGCTTTATTGATGCGGTGTAATTGCAAGAACTTTAGACTATTTAGATTTTTTGCTTTTTGTCATAAATGATTCTTTTAATGTAAGTGTTTCTTCGTACAAAATATCAGCTGTGCGCTGCATATAGGTATGGATGAGCTCGAGTTCATTAGGGGTGTAAGATGATTCGAGCTTTGCGATAGACTTACCCAGAGAAGTGAATAAGGTGGCTATTTTTTTGACATTTGCAGGTATCATCTCTACATACACGCGACGACGGTCCACGTCGTCATGGATTCGCTGTACATATCCAGCTTTTTCAAGCCTTTCAATGGCAGCCGTTTGTGCACCCATGGTTAAGCCTGTAAGGGCTGATAGTTGTCCCATGGTTTTACGTCCCTCAAATAAATATAGGATGCATTTGTGATCTGTTGCATTAAGGTCAAGGCAATCAGCGATGGTCTGGTGATAAAAAATAGTCTGAGCGCTAAGAGGACTTATCGTTATCTGTTTGGCTAACGTTTCATTATTCATAGTTGACACTATAGCATGTTTTGTGATTTAATTCAATTTATAAAACTATTTTATAAAACAAAGGAATTTTATGACAATAAAGAAGAATCAACACGCTATCATTATTGGAAGCGGTATTGCCGGGGCAGCTATGGCACTTTTTCTCAAAAAAGCAGGTATTGATGCAACGGTATACGAAGCTTATCCCCGATTAACTACGATCGGTGGGGGAATGTCACTTGGTCCGAATGGTATGAATGTATTGGCTGAATTGGGGCTTGCAGAAAAGTTGAAAGCGCAAGCTGCAACTTTAGAGCGCTTGCACTTTCAAAACCAAGCAGGTAAACAATTAGCAGAAACTTCTTCTGGCACTGTGGAAAAATATGGCCAGACATCGGTTGCACTCCATCGTTCTGCTCTCCTTGAGCTTGTACTTGATGAAGCTGATCGCCAAGGTATTGCATTTGAATACGAAAAACGTCTAACGGGCTATATGGAACAGGGTAATCAAGTGATTGCACAGTTTGAAGACGGAAGTACGGCCATGGGAGATTACATTATTGGTGCAGATGGTATTCATTCTAAAGTGCGCAGTATTATGCTGCCGAATGGTCCAAGTCCAATATATACCGGTCATGTTGCCATTGGTGGCTTTGTCGATGAAAAATATCGTGCCTGGGATAATTCCAATGATATTAAAAAGACAGTTCTTGTGTTTGGTCCAGAAAGTTCGTTTGGCTACTGCAATATGAGCGCTGGTCTTCCGCAGTGGGGATGGTGGAGCACGTACGGACAAGCTAAGGAGCCGACGAAGGCCGATTTGGATGCGCTTACAGATGCACGTCTTAGGCAGCTACTTTTGAAGCGCCATGCCAGCTGGGCGCCGCCGATCAAGGAGTTTATCGAGAATTCTACCACTATGATTAAAACGCCTATTTTTGATGTTCCGCCACTTCCTACTTGGCATGTTGGCCGAGCTGTACTGATTGGTGATGCGGCACATGCCATGAGTCCACATGCTGGTCAAGGTGCCTCAGTAGCTCTTGAAGATGCAATGTACCTTGCTAAAATGCTACGTGATCATTCGTTCGAAGAAGCGGTTGAGTTGTATCAAAAAGCACGCAAAAAACGTGCCGAAAAGATCTGTAAAACTGGCCGCGATAATGCTGCACGACAGGTTGATGCAACGCCAGGCCAGGCGCGCATGCGAGACGTCATTATGTCAATCTTCCTGCCTCTTATGGGCGATCGTGTACAAGACTGGATATTTAAATATAAGATTTCCTGGGAAGATTAGACCGACAGTTTTTCGCTAAAAGGATGCTTCGAGAAAGAAGCATCCTTTCAATGGTTTCCCCTATAACCAGCGAGTCATAAAATGTTCCACGACGAGTCGATCTCATGCATCATGAACTTATTATAGGCTGGTCCTAGAGGAGTAGGATATAAAAACACCCCTATGATGGGGGTGATTTTGTGTATTTCAGTTGATTTTAGAAATAGGTGAAGGCCACCGATGCAACTGCACTCCAGTTACCTGCCATGTCTTTTGATCGCATGTAGAGTTTGTGCTGGCCTACGCTGAGACCACTAATTGTTTTCGTAGCATTTAATTTTCCATTGCTATATGTCATGACCGTACCAAGGCCTTGGCCTGGGTCAGTGTCGATGTAGTATTCGCCACTAGTAACCCCAGACAAACCGTCACCTGCATTTGCACTCAATGTTTCGTTGGCGCTAAAGAAAATAAACGTATTGCTCATGGTTGGGCTAGAAATAGTCGGAGGGGTCTTGTCAAGGTTAATAGTAGAGGTAACTGACGCAGAGTTCCCGGCCTTATCAGTAGCGGTACCGGTCACTGTTTGATTAGCGCCCTCAATACTTACCGTAACCGGAGACGGACAGGTTTGTATACCGGACAGAGCATCACTGCACACGTACGAAATCGTAACATTGCTGTTATTCCAACCTTTCGCATTTGCAGCCGGTGTCTGTGTTGCTACAATCATCGGGTTGGTTCGATCGATGCTAACGGTTGCCGTAGTTGTCGATACATTTCCCGCCTTGTCCACGGCTGTCCCGGTTATCACTTGATTTTGGCCTTCAGTAGTTACTGTAACTGGGCTCGTGCAACTCGCTATACCAGACAAGACGTCGCCACAAGTGAAAGTAACCGTTACCGGAGTGTTATTCCACCTATTTCCATTAGGCTGACTACTTACACTGGCTGTAATGGTGGGTGCTGTCTTATCTATACTTAAGTTAGCTGTCACAGATGAGGTGTTGCCGGCATTGTCGATAGCCGTGCCAGTTACAGATTGGTTGGCGCCCTCAGCGCTTGTGGTAATTGGTGACGGACATGACCGAATACCTGATAGATTATCGCTACAAGTAAAAGTCACTGTAACATCGCTGTTATTCCAGCCGTTAGTGTTAGCGGCTTGGCTAACACTATACGAGATAGTCGGTGCTGTTGTGTCATAGACCACTGTCACGCTATTTGATGGATCACTGCTCATGCCTGCGATATTCACTGCTTCGACATAGTAGACATGGCTTCCTTCGCTTGCTCCAAAATCAGAGTATGTTGTACTGCCAGTTGAGCCAACGCTACCGCCATCTCTGTAAATGACGTAGTGATCGACGCCACTACTTGCGGTCCATGTCAACATAGGTGCCTGATTTGTCGGGCTTTGAGCGCTCAAACTGGCGGGTGTAGTAGGAGGTATAACTTGAACTGGTGGGTTACCTTGAAAGAGTAAATTTAGGTCGGTTGAGGCGGTTACTGAGAGAGAGTTGCTTGCGACGTCACATGTTGTTGAGCTTGAAGAGTCTAGGCATATGGTCCCGGAAGGGTATGCTGCTCCTTCATTTACCCATGCGGTATACGTTCCATCTGCGCCGGTTGTTCCTCCGTAGTTATTGCCGTTATTCTGAAATACGTAGCTTGTGCTTCCTGAGTTAACAGTGGTTGAACCCGCTCCGTACCTTGTATGGACATATTGACCAGATTTTGGATTCCCTGAACTATCTTTAACAGTGATGGTTAGCTTTACAAAATTGAGTGTAAAGTTCTGTGTCATATTCACATTGGTGGTGTCCACCGTTAGGCTATTTGCCCCACCCGTACTTTCTAGACTTGGCGATGCTAACGGATAGCCCTCTAACGTCACTGAATTAGTTAAGCCGCCGAAATTTACAATATCGTAATATCCGGCGGGTGCTGTTACAGTAAAGCTACCCGTCGATGTGGTAAAGGCTCTATACGTTTGTCCCGAAAGACCGCTGCTAATCCTTACTTGTAGGTTGGGGATAGGAATATTATTCTTGTCGACAACGGTTCCCGAAAACGTATGCTGGACGCTTGTAAGTTGAGCATTTAGTACCTGACTGCTTTGCACGGCAACGCTACGGACAATGGCTGGACCTAAATTGCTCGTAGGACTAGGTGGTCCAAATAGAATGTCATATGAGCCTGGCTGTAAAGCCAGGTCGTAAGTGCCATCTACTGCCGTGCCAACAGGGGCGGATACATCCGTACCACTACCCGGGATCCTGGCAAGAACAGCCACGCCGCTTATTGGCGTACCGTTTTGATCCGTGACAGTGCCTGTTATGTGAATGGTGTCAGCGAACGCCACAGAGGAAAGGGGTGAGAGTATTACTAACACCAGCCAAAGAAGTGGCCCTATTGTTATTGAACGAAAGATTTTCTTAACCATACTTCCACCCTCCTCTATAATCTAGTTGTGCTTATTTTATACCTCGACAATCTGCCTTTGCAATGCCAAGTTTCAAATATCCGATGATATTCAGTATGTATATATTCAAAGTGAAACTAGTCGTTGGTAAGCTTGTCCTTGTATGCCTGCTCGAAGACCGTACTCCATTGAATGCCTGTCGTCCTGCTTACCTCATCTATATACGTCGGAGCGATCTTTTTCACCTGCTGGTACAGTTCATAGGCTCGCTCTCCATTACCGCGTAATAGATATGCTTGTGCAATAGCAAATGGTCCTCTGTATTCATACTTTGACGGATCATGACTATATCGGGCCATTTCACCCTCTATCCGTTTGCTCATAGCAATTTCTGCCGACTGCAGGGCTACGTCGTAGTTTCGCATTGCTACATAGACTGCAAATTTTAGGTACCATGGTCCCGGATGATCCGGATATATAGTAATAGCGCTGTCGGCAGCATCGAGCGCGGCCTCGTGGTTGCCTGTTTCAATGTAAATATCGCCCAGAGCCTGCCAAGCCCTAAACTGTTCGGGTCTGACTTTACTATGCTCAGTGACAAACAAAAATTTTTCGATTGCGCTGTCATAGTTGCCCATTCGTGTAAGATATTTACCCATGTACCAGGCAGTTACTGCACGATGATTTTTGCGCCACTCCTTTTCTAGGATTAATCTATTTCGTTCCCCTGTTACTCGTAGCTGTTCGGCTGTTTTGCGATGCCTGATCAGTACCTGTGATCGAAATTCCTGCCTAGTATTATCTTGAATATGTATATATTCATGGATTGCCTCATCCTCCCATGTGAGATTCGAGGCGGTTCTAATGATTCGTTCACGCCATGAAATTGACGCGGGATCTGATAGCGTGACCCGTGGAACGTAATCGTACTGAAACCAAACTGCATCGAGACGATTTGCGACTATATCCTTGAGCACTTCTGGGATATTCTCAACTCCCTCAACTTCATCGTCGAGATCTATCCACATCCAGTAGTCGGTCTTTATCTGTTGCTGATTATACCTCCGTGCCTTGCCGAAATGATCGATCCATTTGAAATAGCTCAGCTCAACCTTTTTAGTATCTACGGAGTTTTGATTGAATTTTTTAAGTAGGGTGGTGTAGACTTCCTTGTCGGTAACAGTTATGTAAATTTTGTCAAAAAAACTTCCATAATCGTTAATAATCCGATCTAAATCCTCAACCTCGTCCTTCATTATCATGGCAAGGCCGAGTGTGTGGCGAGCCTCTTTTTTCGCCTTCATGAGTCTAGTCTAGCATGAGATGAGCTAATGCCGTTATTCATATTCGTATTGTACGCGTAAGTTGCAAATGAGAAGACCGGAGGGAGTAGCGAACGATACTTTTTGTTCGTTGTTCCTATTGCCCTGTAGCCCTAAAATGACTGCAGGGGAGGGATCCTTCTTTGTTTGAGCTAATACTGTTTGACAGAATATATAATATATTTCATTCGATTCCGACGCCGCCGAGCGATTACTGCGACGCGTGCACTCCACGCAATAACGGTGACGACTCTGGTGCGCCGCATTGCGGCTGCTGCTTCTGCTGTGGGAGCAGGCCTCGCCGTTAGTGTGTAATAGGGGAGTGTCTATCGGACACTCCCCTATAAATAACTTACTCCGTATTTTCCTTGCTATTATTCTAGTGCTATAATGCACTCATATGCGACTTGTCTCCATACATCAAAAAGGTGCTTTTCAAGAGCCCGTGTGGCATGTGTATATTGCACTACTTATGGCTATTTTTCTACAGCTGGTGTTAAATGATCAGCTCACATTTGGAGCAAAGTACGTTATTGTGGGACTTGAAATAGTTCTATCTGTAACACTTGCCATTAACCTTTTTCCGACGAATGTTCGTCGGATTATTGCTATTATGCTTATCGCACTTATTTCGTTTGCAAATGTCATATCGCTTGGTATCGTTATTAACGCCTTATTTGGTGGGGCGCACGTTGATGGTCATCAATTGCTTATTTCAAGCGTAGCAATTTATCTTACGAATATTATTGTGTTTGGACTATGGTACTGGGAGCTCGATAATACTCATGTAGAAGTAGCTGACTTTTTATTTCCACAGGCAAACGTAGACGCAAAATGGCAGCCAACGTTTTTTGACTACGTATATATTTCCATAACCAATGCTACGGCGTTTAGTCCTACCGACACATTACCGCTGACACATCGAGCGAAATTGCTTATGACATTGCAATCGGTGATCTCACTTGCAATTGTGGTGCTCGTCACAGCTCGTGCAGTGAATATCTTGATGTAATTTCTATAGTTATAGTTGGTGGAGCTGTCGAGATTTTCGACAGCTCCACCATTTGTTTACGCGTAAGCGAGGTGTGTCATTGTACTGATGCAGTAGCGCATAACGTCGATAGAACTGCTACCGAATCCGCACGTGCTGGACATGCCAACGCGCTGGCCAAACACATCATCGAGCCACCTGAACAGCATTTCGTGCTGCTGGTAGTTCAAAAATGGATTGACGATGCCGGCGTATACCTGCGTTGTGCTTGGGATGTACAGGTTCCTATAGGGTTCGTAGTCTTCTCGATTCTGTGATGGCGGTCGTTCCCAGCCCATAGTGAATGGGATCTGCACCAGTTCGGGTACGAATCCCCATTCTTCAAGTGTGGATAGCAGCGTATTAGTGCTACTGACCATGTAATTGGGGTGGAAACCCCAGCGTGAAGCATTAATGAGGCGCGTGAAACCCTGATCAAGTAGCGCTCGACCGCCAAGGCGGCCGTTGCAGAAGTGGAATCCCCATGGTGCACCTGAGGGCAATGCGTGAAGCAGCTTAGCAAAGGCGTTGGTGAACCAGTTGACAAGTGTTTCGTTCCTGATGCCAGTACTCGTCATAATGGTAAAGCTGGGCGTTTCGATCAGGAAGAAGGCATTGCCTTCGGTGAGCCTCCAGACCTCGTCCATCTCTTGCCTGGCACGTTCGATAAAAACATCTAGATAGTCGCCAGCGTGATTACGAAGTGCAAAGATGAGCACATCAATCAAGTTGATGCCTACCTGAAGACGCTGCCTGCCGAGGTAATTGTCAGTACACACTCGCTGGAAGATGGGATAGCCTTCATAGACACGATCTGCGTAGAGTAGATTGATCTGAGAAGGATCTACATCCATGCCACTCCTAGGCGAGTATGCAGGCATTCCCAAGTAATTCTCGGACGTACCAAACGTACTCTTCTTGAGCTTTTTGAAAGCGCTGATGTTATCAAATTGCGCTAGCTGTTCGTCAACCCAATGGTGGTCGGATACTTCACCAAGAGGCAGAGCCGCAAGGGGAAACTGATTATGGGTACCACCGGATTGAATCAGAAGTGGTCCGGCAAAATGACGAAGTGCCGTCTCGATATCGTTGACCTCGTAGGAGGTGCTTCCGATATAAAGACCCGGTCGGGCTGGCATGATTGTGTTGCTCACGGTCTTCCTCCAAACGCAGTGCTGCTCTTTTAAGAGCTTTTTAATTTTTACACGAACTAACAGATAAAGTAAAGTAGTTGTTATTTCTCGGACATGTTTTGGTATAATGAAGCAGACGGCGCGTTGGCGGAGCAGTTACGCGGAGGTCTGCAAAACCTTTTAGATGGGTGCAACTCCCATACGTGCCTCCATATTTTGCATGTTTATGTAAGGAGAAATTATGAATTCAGACGCAAGCAACCAACCTTCACCAGTTCAAGATAACTCACCTAAAAGAAGTGTGTTGCATGAAATTCAAAAAATCACTGCGTGGGTGATGATTATAAGTGCTGTAATGTTCGCACTTATAGGTGTTCTCGCGATTTGGCAAGTATTTGGCAATAATGCTGGCGATACTATTGGCCGTGCATTTGGCAGCCTTGTCATTATTGCGTTTGCGGCGCTTATTGTGAACGTCGCGTCACGTGTGGGTGAAGGAAAGCATTAGATTCCTTATACTTTTCTGCTATACTATCCGTTAGATACGCGCGGATGGTGGAATTGGTAGACACGAGAGACTTAAAATCTCTTGGCCTCACGGTCGTGCGGGTTCAAGTCCCGCTCTGCGCACCAGAAATTATTCAACAATAAGGTAGAATGAAGATCATGGATACCTTTCTTCTACGAGTACATCAACGACAAATCTTACATCAATGTCATGCCGCTCTTTTTGCTGATGAACAAGTAAAAGAGGGATTAGCCGAATCTAATCAGGAATTATTTTGGGCGGCCATGCAAAATTTTCTAACTGCAACGGCAAATATTTCCAAATCATGTTGGGGGCAAGGCGGTAGACTCATACAGGAACGTGAGTCTTTACGAACGAGTTTGGAGATCTCCGATGACAGTCCGCTTGCAAATACTGACTTACGCAATCATCTTGAACATTATGATGAACGTTTAGATCGTTGGTATGAGAGTTCTCAAAATAAAAATTACGCCGATTTTATTATTGGTCCAACTGCATCTAGTATTGTAGGCTTAGAATCAACGGATATATTTAGGCATTTTGATCCTGACACACGTGAGGTTATTTTCTGGGGAGAACACTATTTTATTCCTGAGTTAGTCAAAGCTGTAATTGACTTATTACCGACTGCTAGTCGTGAATCATCTAAGCCACATTGGGAGGTCTAAATAGTTTCTCGTGTTAGTTTTTCAAAGCTTACATTCATGTATAAGGGTTATTGTTAGAGCCAGGATGGTTACCCATCCTGGCTTTTGCTTACCTTTTATAGAGAAGTGGTTTGTTCGCTAATGCATCGCTCAAACTAAGATGCGCAACGCTTGCCCGGTATCCCCAGCCTATTAGTCTATCTGTCAGCACTTCAGCGAGCGCTGGCGATCTGTGTCGACCAGCCCAGCATCCAATCGAGACAACAACTTCTTTTTGAGTTGCAAGTAGCCAGATCGCCTGCATCCCTAGTCGATCAAGGATCTGCCAGGCATTCTCAGCTCCTGGAGCTACCTGTGTACTGAGCACAAATTCTTTTAGTGCAGGGTCGGTACCGTTGGTTTCCCTCAACCAATCCCAGCGTTCGTCTTTAACATATGGATTTCTCAAACTATCTCTGACATCCTCTTCGATGTGTGTATTAGGAGGAGCCACCTCAAAAAACCCATACCCAAACGACTGAACGATAATCATCCTGTTCCGCTTCCGTGGTAGGTAGTAATGCCTAGCGGAGTATAGCATGGATGTAGGATAATATGCGTAAAAGTGCTATAGTAAAAGTATAAAATTTACGCTAGATCAAAGGGGATTCAAGTAATGGTAGCAGCCTGGATAATTATCGCGGTCATTGTGATTATTTTGCTGTTTGTATGGATGACATACAACGGATTAGTACGTTTAAAGGTACGCGTCGATGAAGCATGGAGCGACATAACCGTACAATTAAAGCGGCGATTAGATTTAATTCCTAACCTTGTAAATAGCGTAAAAGGCTATGCCGCACATGAATCAGGTGTGTTTGAAAAAGTCACCGAAGCTCGCGCGAATGCTTTGAGTGCTCAAGGTGTGAAGGAAACGGCTGCGGCTGAAAATCAATTCGAAGGGGCGCTTAAAAGTTTGTTTGCGGTTGCCGAAAACTACCCCCAGCTAAAAGCGAATGAAAACTTTTTGCAACTTCAACAAGAACTTGTTGATACAGAAGATAAAATTCAGGCTGCTCGTCGTTTTTATAACAGTGGTGTTCGTGATCTTAATACGAAAATGCAAGTCTTTCCAAACAATGTTTTTGCTGGCATGCTTGGATTTAAGCAGCGGGAATTCTTTGAAGTTGAAGACATGGCCGCCGTTAATAAACCCGTTGATGTGCAATTTTAGGACCACTTATTAATGTACGGTGCAATCACTGCCAATAAACGTAACACAGTCATTATCATGGCTGTGTTTATTGGGCTTGTGGGTGCTGTTGGCTGGGCGGTGGGGTATGTAAATGGAAGTCGTTCGATTGCTGTTTGGGTGATTATTATTGCGGCTATTTATGCGCTTATCCAATATTTTATTGCTGATAAATTGGCACTTACTATGAACGGGGCGAAAGAAATTCAAAAGGCAGATGACCCACGACTGTACCGCATTGTGGAAAATCTCACCATTGCAACAGGTATGCCAATGCCAAAAGTGTATATTATTGAGGATTCCGCACCAAATGCCCTTGCGACTGGGCGAGATCCGCAGCACGCCGTCGTCGCAGCAACTACAGGCATTCTAGAGATTATGACTGACCGTGAACTCGAAGCGGTAATGGCGCATGAGATAAGTCACGTACGTAACTATGATATTCGCGTGAGTATGATCGCGTTTGGACTCGTAAGCGCTATCGGCATCTTATCGGACATAGCCTTTCGATTATTCTTTTTTGGCGACAGAAGAAATAACGAAAATCAAAATCCAATTATGCTTATAGTTGGTGTTATTCTGATCATTTTGGCACCGATTATTGCGGCCATGATCCAGCTAGCTATTAGTCGTCAACGTGAATATTTGGCTGACGCAAGCGGGGTGTTGACAACACGTGATAGCGAAGGATTAGCGGATGCACTTGAGAAGTTGAAGCAATATGGTCGCCCAATGCAGCGACAAAATACGGCTTCAGCTCATCTCTTTTTTAACAATCCATTGAAACCAGGCTTTTTTAGCAATTTGTTTAGCACTCACCCGCCGCTCGATGCGCGAATTGCACGGCTACGACAGAATGCAGATAAATTTTAACAGTAGGTTGCTATGGCGAAAGTAAAAAAGACTCACGAAAAACAAATACTACGGCAAGATGATAGTGGCAAGCTCAAAAACAGTATTACTGCGAGCAGAGTACGAATAGCGAACTTACTTCGCCGGCGGCCACATCGTAGCTTTCAGCAGACGCGCCGACGAGATTATGCACGATCGTTACAGTTACCAGGATATTGGTCGTTTACGAATACCGTTCGCAAGACTGTATGGCAAAATAGAAAAAGTCTTATATGGCTTGCGGTTATATACGCAGGTCTCACTGCAGTTTTCGTTGGTATTTCTTCTCAAGATACCTATTCTCAAATTAGTGACGCTATTCGTAATACAAGCAGTGATCTATTCAAGGGGAATCTAGGAGGTATTGGACAGGCGGGGCTACTTTTGCTTGTTGGGGCGACGGGTGGTTCAGCAAATGCATTAACGGAAGCGCAACAAATCTATGCGGCGCTTATTATTCTTTTAACGTGGCTTACGGTGGTGTGGCTGCTGCGTGCTCGTCTAGCTGGTAAAAAAATAAAGCTTCGAGATGCGTTATATAACGCTGGAGCTCCACTTCTATCAACATTTTTAGTAGCGCTCGTGGGAACTATACAGTTGTTTCCGGTTGCGCTTGCTGTTATTGGATTTGGTGGAGCATCGGCAGTCGGTCTATTTAATGGCGGCGTTGAGGCTATGGTATTTTGGACTGTCGCGGCGCTTCTTACTACATTGTCGCTTTACTGGCTGACGAGTACCTTATTCGCCTTAGTCATCGTGACGCTTCCTGGTATGTATCCCATGAAGGCTATCCGGGCAGCTGGCGATTTAGTGATAGGTCGACGTTTGCGCATTCTCCTTCGTTTTTTATGGTTGGGATTTGTGACAACGGTGGTGTGGGCTATTATTTTAATTCCAATTATTCTTTTGGATGCCTGGCTCAAGGGTGCTGTATCTGGTCTTGAATGGTTGCCAGTTGTACCGATAGCGCTGCTCATTATGACAACAGTGACAGTTATTTGGGTGGCGGCGTACGTATATATTTTGTATAGGAGAATCGTTGATGATGACACCGCACCAGCCTGAAAAACGCGCTCAAGAACTCCGTACACTACTGAGTCGTTATAGTTATGAATATCATGTTCTGGATGCCCCAACTGTAAGTGACGCAGTATACGATAGTTTGTTTGGTGAACTGAAAAATATCGAAGCTGAGCATCCCGAGCTTATCACGCCAGATAGTCCTACGCAGCGAGTCGGTAATGAGCTGCTTGGCGGCTTTAAAAAGGTCCAGCACAGCAGGCGTATGCTAAGTCTGAATGACGTATTTGATAAGGCAGATGTCGAAGCGTGGGTGGCGCGCATGGATAGATTATTGCCGGGACAAACGCATGAATATTTTGCCGATATAAAAATGGATGGCCTCGCCTGTGCTCTTATTTATCAAGATGGTCTATTCGTACAGGCAATAACGCGTGGTGATAGCTTTGTCGGTGAAGACGTCACCTCAAACGTCCGTACTATTAGTAACGTGCCGCTTCGGCTTCGTTCGGCCGAAGGATTTACGCATTTTTTGCATGGTCGCACTGAAATTCGTGGCGAAATAGTCATGTTAAAAAAAGAATTTGCAGCGCTTAACGAAAAACGTAAAGCTGCCGGTGAACCGCTATTTGCAAATCCACGTAACCTAGCTGCCGGCACAATCCGCCAACTTGACCCTAAACTTGTTGCTGAACGTCCGCTCCATTTCAGAGCATACGATTTGCTACGCGATGATCCATCGGAAGTACCAACAAATATGTTTGCTTATGAAGCTATTACCGCTTTAGGGCTGAATCGTAATATGCAAGCGCGGGTATTCACTGAGCTTGGCGATGTTATGAAATTTGTTAACGAGTGGGATAAGAAACGTGATGATCTGCCATTTAATACGGATGGTCTGGTAATAAAAGTAAATGACCGTGCACTTGCCCGTGAACTAGGTGTGGTGGGTAAACAGCCGCGGGCGGCAGTAGCATACAAATATGCTGCCGAGCAAGCGACGACTGTGGTAAAAGATATCGTTATTAGTATTGGACGAACTGGCGCGGCGACTCCTGTAGCAGTGTTTGATCCGGTCGTTGTTGCAGGTACTACCGTACAGCACGCCAGTCTTCATAATGCCGACGAGATTGCACGAAAAGACGTGCGTGTGGGCGATACGGTTATTATCTTTAAAGCAGGTGACATTATCCCGCAGGTGCAGAGCGTTGTAAAAGAGCTCCGGCCAAAAACGGCAAAGGTATTTAACTATGAAAAAGTACTTGCCGAGCAATATCCTGAACTCACTTTTGAACGTCCAGAGGGTGAAGCGGTGTACCGTGTGAAGGGTGCAACGGGCCCTCTACTTCTAAAAAAAGCGCTCGAGCATTTTGCGAGTAAAGGTGCGCTTGATATAGATACGCTTGGTGAGAAAAATGTGGTTGCATTGGTAGATGCAGGGCTGGTGCGTGACCTCGCAGATATTTATACGCTTACAAAAGAACAGTTGTTGCAGCTCGAACGATTTGCTGAAATTTCCGCTTCAAAACTTGTTAATGCTATTGCTGAAAAAAAGCAGCCGTTACTTGAAAAGTTTATCTATGGACTTGGTATTCGCCATGTGGGCGCACAAACAGCCGTTGATCTTGCAAATGCATTCGGATCGATGGAAGCGCTCCATTTTGCTAATATTGAGGAGCTTCAGGCGGTGGAAGGAATTGGCGAGGTAGTTGCTGAAAGCATTGTGGCATGGTTTGCCGATCCGGATAATGAAGCACTTCTTGAAAAGTTCGAAAAGCTGGAAGTGCGGCCGCATTTTGAGAAAAAAGCAGGTGTACTTGTGGGTATGAACTTTGTAGTGACCGGCACGCTCGAAAGTATGGGCCGTGACGAAGCTGCAGACAAAATTCGAGCACTTGGCGGTACATTTCAGACGGCAGTTGCTAAAGATACAAATTACTTGGTAGTCGGAGGTAAGGTCGGTGCAAGTAAACTTGAAAAGGCAAAAAAATACGGTACAAAAATTATCAATGAAGTTGAACTAAAAAAACTTTTAAAAGAAGCCTAAAAGTGCGTTATATAAAAACAGACCGTCTCTATTGTTTTTCGCCACCAGTGATGATCGCGACGTGCGTTATTGAAGTGGCGTGTGCTATATATGTCGCTGTGCGTTATAAGATGACGCCTATTTCGCGCTTGGCGATGGCTATTCTTGTTGGTCTCGCGGTATTTCAACTGGCTGAATACAATGTATGTGAGGGTTCGTGGGGAGTGAATAGTCTTACGTGGGCACGTATTGGTTACGTGGCGATCACACTTTTACCACCACTCGGACTACATCTGGCGACAAAAATTGCTGGGCAAAAACAACGTCTGCTAATTATATGTGCTTATGGAACCGCGGCAATTTTTGCC
Organism: uncultured Candidatus Saccharibacteria bacterium; assembly: GCA_964615445.1. Classification (GTDB taxonomy): domain Bacteria; phylum Patescibacteriota; class Saccharimonadia; order Saccharimonadales; family Saccharimonadaceae; genus JALRBM01. The sequence goes on from CAZTOK010000001.1 coordinate 73,437, forward strand.
TACATTTTCTTGTTTGCAGGGCAGGGCATGACGAGCCAAGAATGTCTTGGAAATTATGTTATCTTCCATATTGCACATTGGGCAGCTCTTCCGTATGTTATCTATTACTATGGCTGGTTGCTTGTGAGTGTAGGGTACGCTGTATTTATAAGTACAAAGAAAAAAATAAAAGCACATAAACGACAGGCGCTTGTTGCGCTCACTGCTGGATACTTGGCGTTTATTTTACCTACTACGGCGGCAAACATTGTTGATCCATCAACTATTGCAGGCATACCTTCAATTATGTGCGGATTTGCCGTGATCCTTGCATTGATATTGACCGGCGCAGTATTGCCCCGTGCATTTTCGCGCTAGATGCTATTATAGTAAGTAATGAATGAGTTTCTAGGGGTTCAAGCAAAAGGACTGGTCGTTAAAAAGGCGGGAAGAAGTATTTTAAATGAACTGACGTTTGCTGTTAGAAAAGGCGCTGTTACTGGCTTGATTGGACCAAGTGGTTCTGGCAAAACGACACTCATGCGTACCATGGTTGGCGTGCAAGTGTTTTCAGGTACTTTGCGTATTTTTGAACAGTCTGCGGGAAGTAAGGCCCTTCGTAAGGCCATCGGGTATGTTACTCAGGCGCCAGCAATTTACGAAGACCTCTCGGTATTACAAAATCTGCGTTATTTTGCAACGCTGGCAAATACTCCAAAGAAAGACGTAATCGAAATTGTAAAAACAGTTCACCTAGAGGAGCAAGCGAACCAGCTTGCTAGTACACTTTCTGGTGGACAGAAGGCACGAGTGTCGCTTGCTATTGCACTTCTTGGTGATCCTGAGCTACTTGTTTTAGATGAACCAACGGTTGGACTTGATCCACTTTTACGCCGCGAGTTATGGAATCTGTTTAAGCAGCTTGCAAATAAGGGAAAAACACTCGTCATTTCAAGCCATGTCATGGATGAAGCCGAACGCTGCGACGAATTGTTGCTTCTTCGAGATGGGCGGATACTCTGGAATGGAACTAAAAAAGAGTTGCTCCAGAAAACACGAGAATCGTCAGTTGAGAATGCCTTTATTAGTATAGTAGAAAAAGGTGAAGGCGAATGATCTATCATATTCGCGTGACGTTTGCGACTACTCAGCGTATCCTGCGTCAGCTTTCCCATGACCCGCGGACACTTGTGCTTATTTTTATTGTTCCTTGCATACTTTTAGGGCTCCTGCGGTGGTTATTTGATAAGAATACGGCTCAATTTAATGCCATAGCTCCGGCACTACTGGGTGTTTTCCCCTTTGTAGTCATGTTTATTGTGACATCTATCACTACGCTGCGGGAGCGCGTTGGCGGTACGCTTGAACGCTTAATGACACTTCCTATTGCGAAGATTGACCTACTACTTGGGTATATGTTTGCATTTGGGCTAATAGCGGTTGTTCAGGCGCTCCTTGCTAGTGCGGTACTTCTTTACGGTCTCGGTCTTACCATACAGGGACCTGATTGGTTTTTAATCTTCACTGCACTTGTTGATGCACTTTTAGGAACAGCGCTTGGCTTGTTTGTGAGTGCTTTTGCTCGAACAGAATTTCAAGCAGTGCAGTTTATGCCAGCCTTTGTTTTACCGCAAGTACTCATAGGTGGCTTATTTATGCCACTTACGCAAATGCCTGATATTTTAGAGAAGATTGCCTATTTTTTGCCGCTCACGTACGCTATTGATGCCCTTAATAATGTGGTAACAGATAAGGATATTGCAGCTAATTCGTGGCGTGATATAGTAGTGATTGCCTGTTTTGTCGTTGGCGCGCTGTGTTTGGGTGCGTTGACGCTCCGAAGAAAAAGTAAGTAATGCCAATACCAAGTAAGACAAAACCTAAGAAGCTAACCGCTAAAGAATCACTTCTGGCGGTTTTTGAGGTGGCAAAAATTACCTACAAAGCAGCTCCATTTGCAGTATTCATACAAATTGCCGGCGCGGTTATCTCGGCGATACTTCCTATCGTTACTACCTATTTCGCAGCGGCAACAACGAGTGCGCTCGCCGAAGCCTACAGCGGTGATAGCACGGCCGGTGGTCGAGCGATAGAATTTGTGATTATCACCGCACTCCTAGGTGTCCTTATGACGGGCTGGAGCAGCCTGCAACAGTACGTTACCCAACTAATGCGTTATAGGGTTGAAGCGGCAATGAGCGACCGCATGTACGAACATTTTTTGTCACTCGATTTTTGGCGATATGACGATAAGGATACAGTCGATATGTACGATCGAGCATCGCAATTCGCACGGTTCTTTCCGTATATTTTTGATCGACTGGCAGGCATCGTTTCGCAGTTCATTTCTATGATTGCTGGCCTTGTTGCGCTGCTTATTGTAAGTTGGTGGCTTGGAGCTATTGCCATTATTGCAGTTGTTCCGGGTATTTATATTCAATTTAAGTTATCGCGGGCACAAGTTGCTCACTGGAATGGTAACGTTGAGACGCGTCGTGCTAAAAGTATGATCGAGTGGAATTTGTTGCAACCAAAAAACATTGCCGAGCTCCGTTTGTATGGTCTGGTGCGCTTTCTGCTCGATCTTCGCATGAAACTGCGTGACCAGGACGAAAAAGAACGTATTGAATTTGAACGGAAATATATTTGGTTGCGACTTGGCGCAGATGTGATTGAGGCTGTTGCCGAAGTGGTGGCACTTTTATGGATTGTGTTTCAAATTATTGGCCGCGTGCAACCGATCGGACAGTTTTTGTATGTGCAGCAGGTAGTATCACGTGCTCTTAGTGGTGCAAGCGGATTTGTATCACAGTTAAGCTCTATTGATGAAGACCTGGCGAATTTGTTTGATTACCAGCAATTTATGGCATTTCCTATTAGGGCTAATGAAGGCGAAAAGCTGCCAAGGCTTCCCGAGAAAATCGAACTTAAAAATATCTCGTTCCACTATCCGCAAACCGATCGCCTTGTGTTAAATAATGTTTCGTTTACGATTCAGCAAGGTCAACATGTAGCCATTGTAGGTGAAAATGGCGCAGGGAAATCCACACTTATTAAATTGCTTACAGGCTTATACCATCCAACTAGCGGTGCTATTTTGCTGGATGGAATTAATCTTGAAACGGTTGACGTAAGCTCGTGGCATAAGCAACTTGGTGTCTTGCAACAAGATTACCTTGCCTACACTTTTGCGACAGCGGGTGAAAATATTTACTATGGTGACGTTGAGGCGCCACATAACAAAGAGCGTCTAAATAAAGCCATGGATAAGGCTGAGGTGCGAAAAGTAATTGAAAAATTACCGTCGGGGCTTGATAGCTACGTTAGTACCTGGATGAAAGATAACAAAGGTAAAAATGGTACAGATCTTTCGGGCGGCCAGTGGCAGCGTCTTGCTTTGGCGCGCAACTTTTATCGCGATAGCCCTATGATTATCCTCGATGAGCCGACGTCGGCGATTGATGCACTCGCCGAATCTCGTATTTTTAAGCATTTGTTTGCTGATAAAAGACGGACCATTGTGACCATTAGTCATCGCCTGACGACTATTGAAAAGGCTGATATGATTTACATGATGCAGGAGGGTGCGCTAGTAGAACAGGGGACGCACCAAGAACTTGTTGCAAAACGCGGTGCATATTATACGATGTTCGAGAGTCAACTGCACGAATAATAAAATACTCCCTAGGTAAGGGAGTATTTTATTAGCGGGTAAGAATTACCAGCTGCGTTGACGGAATGAGTTACCGCCGTTACGATCGCCGCCACGGTTGTTACCACCGAAGTCACGTCGAGGACGCTCTTCGCGTGGACGAGCAAGACCGACGTTGATTTCACGTCCATCAAGCTCTTTGCCGTTAAGCTGGTCAACCGCTTTTTGGTTGTCATCTTCGTTGACGAAGGTAACGAACCCAAAGCCCTTTGAACGATCGTTGTTGTCACGGTCACGAACAACGTGCGCGCTTTCAACTTCACCAATTTGTTCAAAAAAGGCTTTTAAACTATCGTCGGTAGTTGTGTAAGCAAGACTACCGATGAAAAGATTTTGTTGTGCCATAAAATGGTATGCTTCCTTGTTTAAGTTGTGTCAGATCGACCATGCGGCGAACTTTTCAAGGGAGACGTACCATGTAAATTAAGTAGTCTAACATTTCGCTATGCTTCTGAACATCCTTATTTAAGCATAATTCTCGTGGGAATGCTACGGCAAAGCTTGTACATTTAAGAAAGTAGGCGCATAATAAGCACAAGCTGGTACGCCAAAGGGGTGCCCCTTTGCAAAAACAAACAGTTGACCAAAAGCCGTGCCCCGGGTGGGCGCGTAGCAGCGAAAAAACTCACCTCTGGAACAAGCGGTGAGTTTTTGCTACAATAGGGCAAGTTCGGGGCATTGGCGCAGATGGCTAGCGCGCTTCCATGGCATGGAAGAGGTCAAGGGTTCGAATCCCTTATGCTCCACCAAATGAAAATGATAACCACGGATTGCACGATAGAGTTCAGTTCCCGGCGGGGGCTGATTTTTTAATACTGGTGGGAATCGTTATGTTTCTCTGACAATTGTAAGTGTAACTCGTTACCAATTATTCAATCGTATGCTCGAGGGAATTATGACAAAACAGCCATTATGCATAAAGAGTTACATAGTCCTAAACGAAGAGCACCCCGACACCACAACGGCGCGAAGCGTCTTCGTTGTAGCTCGGGGGTGATAGAAGGACTCGATATTAACCAGGGTTCAGAAGCCATCTGGCTACTTCTGCTGCACCCGTCGAAGCCCAGCTTTTGATCGTTTGTACAGTCCTATCGTACCGCTTGGCGAGAATTTCATACCGCTCAGTAATGAACGGAGAGAAGCCTTCACCTCCTAGAGCGTAGCGAATAGCTTCAGTGTATGCACTCTGAGGCATTTCATTCAGCGCGCGATGAATTGCGTCGTAGGCATCTTGCTGAGATGTCATGCCAAGAGCATCGATGAGGTCTTGACCGATGTCAGTAACGACCATTCCCTTTCTAGTACCCAGCTCAACGAGTCTGAACCAGATAATAGTATGGCGGGCGTCACTAGTGTCGTTGCTATATTCTTCAAACCCAAACCAAAACCCATCCATTTGATGCACTCCTTCGGTCGATTCAAGTACGGCGCACTATCTACTAAAATAGACAGGACGCTGTACTTGAAGGCGGAAGAGAGTAAGTTTTGCTGTGAGATGGCAACTATTTGACTTTATAGCATAAAGGTAAGAAGATCGCAATATAGGAATGGTGTATCAGTGAAGCTGTATCACCTTGTCGAAGTGTCGGTTACTCGCTAATACAAATTGAGTTACAATAGGCTGTAGATGAACGACCGTCCATTGAAAGATTATAGTTCTCTTGAATTTCCTAGGCTATCTTCATGACTTTTTCCTTGATAACTGCCGAACCTGATCTTCGCTCAAGCAAGGGGAGTGACCTGGCGCAGCCAGCTCAGACGGCTTGCTTATAAGGTAGCTGTGTTATCGTACATCTTTGTGTTGGAGTTAGGCTGCTCCGATGCCCGCCAAATTTACTTTACGATAGCCGAGCGGTTTGTGGTGTTGTATACTAGTTGCTATGAAGAAGCAGACCAAAGTAACGTTGCTCATTAGTGGTATATTGGTGGTCGTCGTCATTCTTGTAGTAGTAGGCGTTATTTTATTAATTCATCCGCAGTCTATATCGATTCAATCCTATGCAGATTGTAGTAAGGCTGAGGGCAGTACCATCCAGACGTCATATCCAACGGTTTGCATTACAAAAGATAAAAAGCGTTTTACGAATCCCAGTGAAAATATAACAAAGCCATAGCAATATATAACAAAGCTCATTTAAGATTAGAAGAGCTTTGTTATATATGATTTAGGAATAAACTATTCCTCGATATGTATTTAGTAGTAACGCAAAGTTTACAACATTTTACACGTATGGTATAAGTAAAGAGCTTCTGTACAAAACACTTTCGTTGGGAGTGGTTATGACATATCAGGAGGAGCCTAGGCCGCGTGGGGTACATGCCGGTGCACCTGCGGGAATCGCTATTTTGTTTGCTGTGGTGGCAGGAGCTGCATTCACTGGACATTTGCCAGGGCCATTACAGACACAATTCGATGCGTTTGTCCAGTCCGCACCTAACCCCAGTACTGCTGCGGCTGCTTCCCCGGCACCTCTCGCGGCTGCCCATCCGCTTGTGGCAGCGGGGCATGTGTCAGGTGACACGCCTGAGGCGAGAATTTGGAATTTCCTCATTGCCAATGGTTTTACGCACGAGCAGGCTGCCGGTATTATGGGTAATCTTCAGGCAGAGAGTCACTTCGATTCTTCCATTGTGGAGTATAGTGGCGGAGGTGGCTACGGCATTGCTCAGTGGACGGGTGGTAGGCGGTCTCTGCTGGAAGCAGCCGCGGAGCGAGCACATGTTCATGTTTCGGATTTGGTATTCCAGTTGAACTACTTGTTGTATGACATGCAGAACCGCCATACGATGTATTACACTCATTATCGTACGGTTTGGGATGCGGTTATGGCTCAGACAACGATCGCAGGTGCGCTGTTGGTCTTCCATAACGAATACGAGCAGTCTTATCTCATGAACTATGGAGACCAGGCCGTACTGAACGCTCGGTTGGGCTTGGCGCGGGACGTCTTCAATTCGTTCGTACACTAGAAGCACGCCGTCTCTCTGTGATCAGCATGGTCACGGAGAGACGGCTATATAAACTGAATTTATGTTAAAGCTTGACAGTTGGGTGCGTATACGATATGTTTGAGAGCGTTGTTACTAGGAACGTTGACAATCTATAGAAAGGGGTAGCTATGGCCACCTCGGGCGATAGGTGGGTTGAGTTCGGTAAATGGCTTGGTCCATTCATCTCAAACTGCATCCAGTCGGTTTGTATCTTCGTACTCATTGCTGCGATCATCGGTGCCGACTTGGCGCTCGGTCCACAGTTCATGAATGCATATGGAGATACCAATCTACAGAGTCTGGGCATGCCGTTTGCACTGGTGGTACCTTTCCTACCTTGGATTTTTTCTATCACGACGACCAGTTATCAGTACATGCTGGGAGCCCTGATCAAACAGGGTGGCTCATGGCATAATTCAACGCTGAAATTCAAGATGGCCCGTATTTCGGGTATCGTCATTGCTCTTGCCGACACCGGTGGTGATGTGGCGGGCTTTACGACGGTACGTTATGGTGCCGAACAGGGATTAAAGGTGGTACCCGATAACGCTCCTGCTGGATGGTATCTGTGTGCTGCCTTGATCGTTATTGTCTGCGGTGGTCAGGAGTTCTTCCTTGAGAAGCTGCTTGACTGGCGCGGAAAAGATGCGAGCAAGAAGGTGCAGCGACGCGTACCTGGCGGAAGGGCAATTGAGGGTGTTATCTGGCTTGCAGGTCAGGCCTTTGGTTTTCTTCGCTTTCTGGGACACACCGGAGGTAGTCCGGCCGTTCTCGCGCTTGACGTTAGCTTGACATTCTACTTTCTGGAAACGCAGGTCGGTAGTATGGATGGTGCCGCAGGCTTCTTTAGCGGAACCTTCTTCCTTGGACTTGCGATCGGTCTTACGACACTTCAGTCACTCGGCTATCGCTACTTGGAAAACAATAATATCAAGTGGCGCAAGGAGTGGTGGGCGTGGATCGTGGTTGCCGCTACTCTATTTGACGTCGCGACGGACTTGGGTGGATTTACTACATTGATGTATGGCCAGGAACAGGGCTCGGGAATCATTCCGCATCCCATGTCTCTGGCTTATGGCTTGATGGCTATTGCAATCGTTGGACTGTGCGGTTTCTATGAGATTATCTCTGATGAGGTTCGCACCGTCTTTGTGCCATTCCCCAAGGCGAAGGCGAAGGCCGATGCCAAGAGGGCAGCCCGCCTTGCAAAGAAGGCCGCAAAGGGTAAGCCTGGTATGCCGGGTATGCCTCCTGGAATGCAGCCTCCTATGGGTAGGCCTGGTGGTATGCCTGGCATGCCTCCTTTTGGAGCGGGAGCACCGACGCCTGGCGCCGGGCCATCTTTCGGTGGCGGATCAATGCCCTCGCCGCCATTTGGACCGCCTGGTGGTGCTGGTATGCCGCCATTCCCGCCCGGTGGTGGGCAACCTCCGCAGGGTTCTGGTGGCAGCACTCCTCCTCCCCCTCCCCCTTCCGGTTGGGCTGGTAGGTAACACATGAAGAAAGGTGCGGCGACAATGTCGTCACCGCACCTTTCTATAAAAACGAATTTATTTTTAGTGAAGAGCTACAGGCTCGTTAGAAGTGGCAGGTTGAGCTGCTTTTTTTGGCGTTTTAATAATTGTTATTGCAAATATAACCGCAGCGGCAGCGAATCCGGCTGCGACGCCAAATGCTATCTTATCTCCCTGAAGAAGCGCCGAAATCTGCCCTAGATGAAGCGAACTTTGAACGACAGTTGCAGATACACCGGAAAGGATGGCAAGACCAAGTGCACCGCCCATCTGTTGGGATGTATTGAGCATTCCTGAAGCTAGCCCAGCTTCCTCTCCTGGCACACCCGATGTTGCCGAAATAGTTACCGATACAAAACTCATGCCCATACCACTGGCCATAAGAATGATCGCTGGAAGGATACCCGTAAGATAGCTACTCGTTAAAGTAAGTTGACTTAACCATAATAATCCACCGGTAAGAAGCGCCGGGCCAATAATCAGAAATGGTCGTGGGCCAAACTTTGGCAACACGCGTGGAACAATATTTGAAATTATTGATAGCACGATCGGAAACGGCAAGAAGCTGAAGCCTGCAGCAACTGGGTCGTAGTGCATGACTGTTTGCACATAGAGCGAGAGGAGGAAGAACATGCCAAGCATGCCCGCCACAATAGGCATCATCATAAGATTGGCGCCCGCAACGTTACGATTTTTAAGGATGCGCAGTGGCATAAGCGGGTGCGATACCCGTGATTCATTCCATACAAAACCAGTGAGTAATGCGATCGCAGCTGCAAGTAATCCTAGTGTGCCAGGATGTAACCAGCCCCAAGTTGGCGCCTCGGTGAGTCCATACACTAGCGTCATAAGGCCTGCGGTTACTAATGCGGCTCCACTAAGGTCGAGATGACGATGGGTTGCGGTCGACTCATGTTTTGGTACGATTCGTAAAATAGCAATAGTCGAAAGAATACCAACCGGAACATTAATAAAGAAGTTCCAGCGCCAGTCGAGGTACTGAGTTAAAAGACCGCCAACGACCAACCCCGCGGCCGCGCCACCAGCAGCAACGGTTGTCCAAATACCAAGGGCGGTGTTGCGTACTTTTCCCTCACGAAAGGTGGTGAGCACGATGGAAAGCGCACTTGGCGACATGAGCGCGGCAGCCATTCCTTGAATGGCGCGCAGTGCAATGATCTCAAATGGTGACTGTGAGATACCAATTAATAGTGAGGCAATCGTAAAGCCAATGATTCCTGTCACAAGTGTGCGGCGACGTCCAAAAAGGTCGGCGGCGCGTCCACCTAGCAGTAGAAATCCACCAAATGTCAGCGCATAAGCAGAGATAATCCACTGCAAGGTGCTGGCATCAAAGTGTAAGGCTTTTTGAATTGCAGGGAGGGCGACGTTTGCCACTGACGTGTCGAGGACCACCATAAATTGGGCGATCGCAAGCAGCGTTAAAACGAGCCAACGAGAATGTTGTTTCATAAAATTCCTTTAAAATTAGTTGATTTACTAAACTATTATACTTATATATAGTTGATAATGTCAAGTAATTTGCAAAAAAAGTAAGAAAGATGTATCATTTTTATAAATGGAACAATATAACACACGCGAGTCTCTGTATCTTATGCTTTCCCAAACAATGCTTATTGTTAAGCAGGGCTTTATGAAACTAGCCGAGCATCACGATCTGAACGTGGCACAACTGCATACTCTTATGCTTATGGAAAAAGACCGGCCTATGCCTATGAACGAAATCTCTTGCATGCTGCACTGTGACGCGTCATACGTTACGAGTGTAATTGATAAACTTCTTGCGGCTGGATATGTGGTACGCAACGAGAAGCCGGAAGATCGACGCGTTAAAATGATCGAGTTAACCGCCAAGGGTATTGCATGCCAAAAGCAAACCTTAGAGGAGGTAACTGATTTGGAACTTCCCGGATTTAAAAACCTGAATGAAGATCAAATAAAAACACTTCACGAGTTACTCATTATTATTCTCGAGTCGGCAAAATAAATAGAGGATGAACGGCCCGTAGAGGCACCGTTCATCCAACCCTTACTGATTGTGACGATTAACGTATATGGTGTTAATTGCGGAACGTAACTGGCGTAGCGCTTCATCTCCCGAGATGCCAGCCACGAGTGCGTAGGTGCTAGCGGCTGTAGCAACGGCATCCATAATGGGAAGTGGAATCCATTTCAGCCCCCATTCTACACTTTGACTTTCGTTTGATGCATGAATAACGCTAGTTGCTAGATTTTGGGCGAAGGACGTCAGTAGCATTTGGGCGTAGTAGGATCGCCTGTTGCGAAACTCTCGAATGATATTGTCTCGGGCTTCATCTACAGTTATTTCACTGATAGCTGCGTACGATACGAGCGCGACATAGGCCGGGTCTTCTTCGCGGATCTCCTTACCGAACATGGCGGCGTACCCTAAGGTCGCCATCTCTAAGGCAGCTTGCTGAATATTCATAGCTGCTCTCCAATCGTAGGGTTGAAAAGATTATACCATCAGTAGTGCGGGCCTCCAAGGTAGCTTGGAGGCCCTTATCTCACCCTTGCTGCATGTGCAACCATTTCTTGGCAAGCTCTGCTGCCTGTTTGTAGTACTCCTTGAATCCTTCTTGACCTTCGGTAAAACTGTGGCAGTAAAGAACATACAAGCAGAAATCAGGAGTATACTGAACTCGCTCTTGCTCTTCGGAAAGCGCTGAGAAGTTGTAGATAAAGTCGGCCGGCAGCCTGCCGCTATCTAATTCGTAGCGACAGCGGTAGACCTCGCTAGCGATTGTCGCTACGAATGCAGGATGAACATCGTTTTCGCTGATCAGTGTGTAGAGTCGGCTAAACCACTCAACGAGTTTACCTTCGTCGCGTGCAACGAATGACGCCTCGTCTCTTAACACATCGCATCGTGCCTCGAGTGTATGTGCATCCATGACAACTCCCGATTGGCTAGGTGAACTTCTTCATGATATGAATGAAATTGAGTCAGGTCAAGTAATGCTTGACTATGGGTATTTTTTATCTTTTAGTATTTATCTTTATATGGTATACTAACAGATAATGAGGAACAGTCCGTTAACGGACGTTATTTTTATGATAGATACAAAATTTATACGCAATATTGCCATTATCGCTCACGTTGACCACGGAAAAACTACCCTGGTTGATGGGTTGTTAAAACAAAGCAAAACTTTTCGCGATAACCAAGCAGAGATGAGCCAAGAGCTTATTATGGATAGTGGTGACCAAGAGCGTGCTCGTGGGATTACCATTACTGCTAAGCAGACGTCGATTTACCACGGCGACTACAAAATTAATATTATTGACACCCCAGGTCATGCTGATTTTAGTGGTGAAGTTGAGCGTACGCTTAATATGGCCGATGGCGTACTGCTGATTGTAGATGCCCAAGAAGGACCAATGCCGCAAACTAAGTTTGTGCTTTCTAAGGCGCTTGAGCTTGGCTTAAAGCCAGTAGTGATTATTAACAAAATTGACAAACCGTCGCGGCGCATTGCAGAAGTAGAAGATGAAATTGCCGATCTATTCTTGGAGCTAGCGGTTGACGACAGTCAGCTACATTATCCAGTATATTACGCTATTGGCCGTGATGGTAAAGCCTGGAAGGCACTGCCAGATAACCCTTCAGAACATGCCGATTTAGAGCCTATTTTTGAGGCTATTATTACTGACATTCCGGCGCCAGATGTTGACGAGACCAAGCCATTGCAACTGCTTGTTACCTCACTGCAATACGATTCATTCCTCGGGAAATATGCTATTGGTCGCGTGTCACGTGGCGAAGCCAAAAAAGGTCAGCCAGTCATGCTTATTAAGCGCGACGGTACGCAGATTGCAGGTAAAATCGATAAAATTTTTGGTTACCGAGGCCTCGCTCGTGAAGAAGTTGATACTGCAATAGCCGGCGACATCGTGGCACTAACAGGTATTTCCGATGCGCATATTGGCGAAACAATTGCCGATCGTGACACGCCAGAGGCGCTGCCAATTATTGATATTGAAGCACCAACGCTTAGTATGTACCTTGGTCCAAACACCAGCCCTATGAAAGGTCGTGAAGGGGAGTTCAATACCTCTCGTCAAATTGGCGATCGCTTAAGGAAAGAGCTTGAAACCAATGTGAGTCTACGGGTTGAAGAAACGGGTATTGGGTTTGTCGTATCGGGCCGTGGTGAGTTGCATCTTTCTGTACTTATTGAATCGCTTCGTCGTGAAGGCTACGAGTTTGAGGTTGGTCGTCCGCAAGTAGTAACGATTGAAGAAGACGGGGTTATAAAAGAACCTGTCGAAGAACTACTTATTGAAGTTGCGCCGGAATTCCTTGGAACGGTAAGTCAAGAACTTGGAACGCGTCGCGCTGCGCTCACCAAGCAAGAGCAGACCAGTAGTGGCACTACGCGCACTACATATATTTTGCCCACCCGCGCTATGATTGGGTTGCGTAACCTCCTCCTGACCGCTACAAAAGGTACGGTCATTATGAACAGCTTGCCGCATGGTTACCAGCCAATGGGACCGAAGCTGCAAAAGACACGAAATGGTGCATTGGTCGCAACTGATCCTGGCACGACAACACCATATGCCCTTCAGGCGGCTGAAGCCCGCGGCGATTTGTTTGTTGGCCCGGGTATTGAAGTATATACGGGTATGATCGTGGGTGTATATAACCGTCACGAAGACCTTGATATTAATGTATGCAAGGCAAAACACCTAACAAACATGCGCAGTAGTGGAAGTGACGGTGCCGTACAGTTGACGCCCTTTACAGAGCTAAGCCTTGAACAGTGTATCGACTTTATTGAAGACGATGAGCTGCTTGAAGTCACACCAAAAGCACTCCGTTTGCGTAAACGTCATCTCGATCCAAATCAGCGTAAGCGTGCGGCTAAGCAGTAAGTAGAAGAGTTATTCTTCGTTATCGCTAACCTTGTAAACGGCTTCGCACCGGACTGCAGACGTTTATTCGCTAACCGTGTAACGAAGAACAAGCGTTTTATAGGCTGTGGTCTACTGTTGACTTTGCTACAATACAATCCAACATAAACGCCATTGAAACAGGTGTATAGCCGCCGTATACTATTAGTTACAAGTATGAAGATTCCTGGTGAAAATAAGCTAAAATCAACATTCGTCGCGGCAACTGGTGGCTTTTTGCCAACCGCAAAAAGTCCCGATGAGGGGTTGGGCGACCTCTTTGCTGACGTTCAAAATAAACGAGTGTATGGTGACGGCAAAACGTTTGTTGACCTTGTACCGCGTCGCCGCATGAAGTCGATTCAGCAGGAATATCTCATTGCTAAGCAGGACCCACAGTTTGATTTACGTGATTTTGTATCGCGACATTTCTACGAATTTGGTGGAGAGAAAACAGCGTATCATACCGATACATCTATGACTCCACGCGAACATATTGCCGAGTTGTGGCATGTACTTGAACGTAAGAATCGTCGTGATCGTGGCTCACTGATCGCACTCCCGCATGCTTACATTGTGCCAGGGGGTCGTTTTAGCGAGCAATTTTATTGGGATAGCTATTTTATTATGTTAGGTCTTGCCGCCGATGGCCGCTGGGATACGATAGAAGGCATGATGAAGAATTACGCATATATGATGCGAAAATTTGGTTTTATTCCCACAGCTAATCGTACCTACTTTTTGAGTCGTAGTCAGCCACCGTTCTTTTCACAAATGGTGCGACTACTCGCTCGTCATCGTGGTCGTACGCGTACATTTGTAGAATTTTTACCGTACATGCTGCTCGAACACCGTTTTTGGATGAAGGGTCGTAAAAAACTTGCTAAGCGCGAGAATAAAGCATTTGCGCGTGTAGCTGAAATGCCGAATGGTATCTTGCTCAATCGATACTACGATAACAAAACAACGCCGCGCCCAGAATCACTTCGTGAAGATATGGAAACAGCTGGCGGCGCGCCTGACCGTGAGCCAGATCGCTTGTACTTGCATCTTCGCGCAGCAGCGGAATCAGGTTGGGATTTTAGCGCACGCTGGTTTAGTGATCCTGCAGACATTCGCACTATTCACACAGCGGATATTATTCCAGTTGACCTGAACTGTCTGCTTTATCTTCTTGAAGAAACAATCGCCGAAACATACCGGTTACTTCGCCAGCCGCTTCTTTCGTATAAATTTCAAGCTGCTGCTGACCGGCGTGTGCGTGGAATTCAGGAATATTGCTGGAGCGATGAGCAAGGTTTCTTTGTTGATTATAATTTTCATAAGGGTGAAGCAACTAATCGACTTACGCTCGCCGGTGTATTTCCGTTATATGCAAAGATTGCGACAACTAAACAAGCCGCGGCGGTGGCAAAACGGATTGAGAAAGACTTTCTTAAAAAAGGCGGCCTCATTTCTACATTGGTTGAAACCGGACAACAGTGGGATGCGCCAAATGGGTGGGCACCGCTTCATTGGACAACAATTGAAGGGCTCCGAAATTATGGTTACCATCAACTTGCCGATGAGATTAAGAAGCGGTGGGTAAAAACAAACGCAGACCTCTTTAAAAAGAAAGCAAAGATGGTTGAAAAGTACGATGTTATTACCCCTGGTGAACTTGGTGGTGGTGGGGAATACCCCCTTCAGGATGGGTTTGGCTGGACAAATGGCGTACTTGCCGCACTGCTTGATGAAGATGCCTAGATTCTAGCGTAGTTGGTCAACGATTTTCTCGGAAATACGACGCACGCCTTTGATAAATGTCTTTGCTTTTTGTGGTGATGGCGAGGTAAGGCCTTGTAGTACTGCTTCGTAGCCGTTGACCATATGAGGAATAGTAAAATGTGCTTCAACGTGTTTGCGACAGTCGAGACGCTTAATTTTACCAATGTTTTCAATAGCATCAATCATTTCGGCGGTATTTTCAACGATAAAGCCAGTTTTATTATCAACCACTACTTCGGGAACCGATCCACGACGAAAGGCAATAACAGGGGTGCCGCATGACATAGCTTCGGCCATAGTAAGACCGAACGGCTCCTCCCAGTGGATAGGCACCAAAAGCGCAGCGGCTTTTTGATAGTATTTTGTCAGCTGGGCTTTGTCTATCATGCCAAGGTAAAGAATCTTATCGTTGAGATGTGGCTTAATGTGTTCGTCAAAATACCACCGTGAGGTAGGAAGAAGCGGGCCGGTAATAATAAGCCTGCGACCGGTTTTCAGGGCAACTTGCACGGCTTCTTTCACACCTTTTTCGGGAACTACGCGGCCGGCAAACATAAGATAATCTTCGGCATCATCGCAAAACTTAAACATTTCAGTATCGATACCATTGTGAACGGTGGCAGCGTAAGCCAAATCTGGTGCGCCGTGGCGCTGATTATTAGAAATAGAGACAAAATGTTGGTTAGGAGAATGATGCAATTCTATTGCCATGCGGCGTTTTTCGTCAAGATAATCGTGCAAAATGAATACAACAGGCACCTGAGGATAGAGTTTTGCAAATCCCATAGCCGATTCTGGGTGGTGAAAAACAAGCGCGTCAAATTCACCTAAGGCTGCACGTTCAAACATGTTTTTTACCATATATTGGTCATACAGACTAAAAAGATAATCTTGAAAGAGGTCTGTTGTTGTAACGGCTTCTTGAAATTGTTGCTCGGTATCGGCAATTGGCCGTATGCCGCATGTTTCAACGGCGACATTATGAAGCTGCGTGCCTTCAGGGCCAAAAAAAGTAACACTATGACCTTTGGAAACAAGCCCTTCTGCTATGGCTATAGCCACTCCTGTTGGTGAATACGCAATATCATTTGGAACGGGTGACGCAAGATACGCCCGAACCATCATGGCAATTTTCATAAGCTGTGTACTCTCATTGCTAGTACTTCAATTATACCATGCTATACATATAAAAATCTGATTCGTTTTATGCAGACCGGACAATCACAACGGCTTCATTTGGTCGAAGGGAAATGGACTCGTCCAAAATAACAGAGGTAGATAGTTGAGGCTGCAAGCTTGAGAGGATGATTTTCCCCATATTTTGCTGTAAATCACTCACGCGACAATCTTGATCCGTTTCAGAGAAATTTAACAATGTAATTGTTTGATCGGGTCCATAACGACGTGCAAAGGCGAGTGTATCAGGATGGTCGGTAGACAGTGGGTAGTATGTGCCATGGCCAATAGTAGTGTTGGTGTTTCGTAAATGCAGAAGAGCCTTATAGAGAGATAAAAAGGATGTTGGATCATGCGCTTGAGCTGCCAAGTTTTTTGTTTCAAATTCTGGATCGATAGGGAGCCATAGTTTTTCGGCCGCAGCCGTAGAGAAACCAGCGTTTGGTGAATTGTCCCAAAGCATAGGTGTACGTTCGCCGTCGCGTTCGCCAAGCTCAGTATCTCTTCGTCGGTCAGCAGAAACCTCAACGTTAGTAAAGCCACCTTCTTCTCCGTTATAGATAAAAATCATGCCAGGAAGTGTATGGTTTAAGACGGCGGCAGCGCGAGCAGCGTGAAGACCAAGTCGACTCGCAACGCGCGGTACATCGTGGTTGCTTAGTACTTGATTTGGAATACTTTCAGGAGGGAGGTTTGCATGCTGTTCATCGAGCAGCTGTTTATGGACCTTAGCGCTCCACGGAGCGGTGAGGCGAGTAAAATTAAAGCTGCTTGCTATGTGAGGCGCTACTGTATCTACTTGCTTGAGGTCGTCACTCGGCATCCAACATTCAAGAATCATTCTTAGATCGCGGGTCGGATACTCTTCAAGAACGCTTGTAAGATCTTTTAAATAAGGGTAAAGAGTGGGCGGGTAGTTAAGACTATGATAAAAGATATGTTGATCGTGTGGATTATCGATCCCCTCCTTATACTCCGGGTTGGGCACTTCATCTCGAAATTCTGGATCTTTACCTAAATGATTAGCAACATCGACACGAAACCCATCAACACCACGTTCAATCCATGTGCGCATGACGTTTTTAATGGCATTACGCACCTCTGGATTTTGCCAATTAAGGTTTGGCTGTTCTTTAGCGAAATCGCGTAAATAATATTGGCCGCGAGTTTCGTCGAATGTCCAGGCAGAGACGGGCGGTGTCGGCTCCCCGTCCGGCACAATTAATTCACCACGTTCGCGGGCGCGAAGATTGGGAAATGAGAAAACACTTGACCAATTATTGGGCGGACTGCCGTCGGGTTTGCCGTCATGCCAAATATACCAATCACTTTTTGGGTTATCACGTGAACTGCGTGACTCTTTGAACCATTCATGTTGATCGGATGTATGATTGGGTACGAGGTCAACCATCACCTTCATGCCTTTTTCATGGTAAGCATCTACAAGCTTCTCGAAGTCTTCAAGTGTGCCTAAATTCGGGTCAACCGCAGTGTAATCGGCAATATCATATCCGCCATCAACCATGGGTGAACGATAAAATGGCGATAACCAAATAGCTTTTACCCCTAGCTCATGCAAATAACTGCTTCGCTTTGTTATACCTTCAAGCGTTCCTTGACCTCTGTCGACCTCCCCTTCGGGACGTATTTCTTGAAAGGTGTGCGGGTAAATTTGATAAACAGCTGCACCATCCCAACTGCCTTGGCGTTCGTAGCTTCTCATAACCTTACTATAGTCTATGACGTAAGGTCCAAAAAGCATAAATGATATACTAAGGCCATGGCACGCTGGCAAGATGTAAATGGCATTTACCAAATTTATCCACGGAGTTTCAAAGACTCAAATGGTGATGGTATTGGTGATTTTATGGGCATTACCGAACAGCTTGATTACCTTAAAGGTAAGCCCAATTCCTTAGGTATTGATGCAATTTGGGTATCGCCATTTTATCGTTCACCCATGGCAGATTTTGGCTATGACGTATCCGATTACTATAGTGTGGACCCACTGTTCGGCGACCTTGAAGATTTTAAAGTGTTCCTCACCGAGGCACATAACCGCGAAATCAAAGTAATGATTGATTTTGTGCCTAACCATACCTCAAGCAAACATCCCTGGTTCGCTGCGGCGCGTTCTGGAAAAAATAATCCTAAGCGAGATTGGTATATCTGGCGTGATGGCAGGGCCGACGGCAGTCCACCTAATAATTGGTTGAGCGTGTTTGGCGGCTCCGCCTGGGAGTTCGATAAAGCTTCAGGACAGTATTATATGCATAGCTTTTTAGCTGAACAACCCGATCTTAATTGGGAGAATCCGGAAGTGCGCGATGCTATGGCGGATGTGCTGAATTTCTGGCTATCATTAGGAGTAGACGGTATTCGTGCCGATGCTGTCCGGTGGATTGCAAAAGATCATAAGTTTCGCGACAACCCGCCGAACCCTGCTTACATTGAAGGAACCGATCCGTATCATACGCAGATTCAGCGATATAGTCGCTTTGGGCCAAACCTACCAAAATATTTGCATGTAATGACTGATGTTGTTGAGCGTTATCCTGACAGAATTATTTTGTTTGAAGATTATATTGATACCGATATTGATGCCAGCGAACAATATGCAGAATTCTATTCTATTAATCCAAAAGTGGCAGCGCCATTTAATTTCGAAGGCATTAATACGCCATATAACGCTGAAGCGTTTCGAAAGCATATAAATTGGTTTCAAAAATTTGCCGGTACTGATATGAGACCTTTTTATTGTTTTGGAAACCACGACACCCCGCGGCTAGTGAGTCGCGTGGGCGTAAAACAAGCGCGGCTTTTGGGGCTAATGCAATTGATGCTTCCGGGTATCCCTGTTATTTATTATGGCGAGGAAATTGGCATGCGAGATGTGGGAATGGAAAAACGCGATATTCATGACCCATTTGAAAAACAAGTGCCGCTCCGTGGGCTTGGACGCGACCCTGAGCGTACGCCAATGCAATGGGAAAAGGGTGTGAACGCTGGATTTACCGAGGGGAAGCCTTGGTTGCCGGTAGCAATTGACGCCAAAACAGTCAACGTCGAAACTGAGCTTCGTGACCCCCGTTCGTTTCTTGCGATGTATCATATCCTTCTTGAGCTTAGGCGTTCTTCAGCGATTCGTATGGGCCAGTATAGTGAATGGGCAGGGACATGCGAGACAGTATTCGGTTTCATTCGAAAAAGCGAATTTGACGAGCTACTTATTTTGATGAATATGTCGGATCGGCCAAGCGAATGTTTAGAGGAGGTAGATGGAGAAATCTTGTATTCTACGCATGACATTCAGGATTTAGCTGTGAAAAATATGATTACGCTCGCTCCTCATCAGGGTGTGATTATTAGACGTCATCGTGCTTAAAATATGTGCTTACCTTTTAATGCATCAGGCAGAAAGCCTTTAGCATGCTTAAAATCGGCTTCCCATTTATATTCTTTACCGTAGCCAAGATCTTTCATGAGTTTAGTTGGCGCGTTTCGTAAGTGAAGCGGTACTGGCGCATCGGGAAACTCACGGGCAAGTGCTTTTGCGCGGTTCATAGCATTGGTGGTTTGACGTGACTTGGTAGATTTTGCAAGAGCAGTGGCAACGTGAAAGAGAATGTAGTTACTCTCAGGCATACCTATACGTTCAACCGCTTGAAATGCGGTCAGGGCCAGGCCAAGCGCGCCGTTACCAGCGAGGCCGATGTCTTCTGAAGCAAAAATAAGCATACGACGGGCAATAAATTTTGGATCTTCACCGGCGTCAATCATACGCGCCAAATAGTATAAAGTTGCGTCAACATTACTTCCGCGCATACTTTTTATAAACGCCGAAATAACGTTATAGTGCATCTCACCTTTTTTATCGTAGCCAGGCACGCGTTTTTGGGCCGCAACTTTCACTATTTCAGGTGTTACTTTTTTATCGAGCGACAACGCAAGCTCTAGATTGCCGAGCGCTACGCGCGCGTCACCACCGGATAATTCTGCTAAATAATCGAGTGCTTTTGGCGTAACGTTTTTTGCCTTCTTTAGTTCTTTTAAGGCACGTTTTAAAATGGCGATAATCTCATCTTTGGTAAGCGGTTGCAGCACTAGCACGCGACTACGTGAAAGAAGCGGAGAAATAACCTCAAAACTTGGATTTTCAGTTGTGGCACCAATGAGAGTGATGAGGCCAGACTCGACATGAGGCAAAAAAGCATCTTGCTGCGCTTTATTAAAGCGATGAATTTCATCAACAAACAGCACTGTTCGTAGCTGTAAGTTCCAGTTCTGTCTGGCATGTTCAATCACTTTTTCAACGTCTTTTTTACCACTCGTAACAGCTGAAAGCTCAATGAATTCTGCATGCACCTCACGTGCGATAATACGTGCTAGTGTAGTTTTACCGCTTCCGGGTGGTCCCCATAAAATAAGACTCACTGGTTCTTTGTTGCGTACAACTTGCCGCAGAATTTCGCCATCACCAAGAAGCTGGGTTTGCCCAATAACTTCATCTAGTGTAGTTGGCCGCATTCGTTCGGCTAACGGAATTCGTTCCATTACTCTATTGTAATATGCTTGCCTGCCAAACAAAAATGTAATTTGCTATAGTAACAAGGGAAGCAGTGACGACTGTAGCCGATGAGGAGTTACCGTGAGCCTTCATAGTGGACATTGGTGCATTTACTGCCAGCAACACATGCTCCTAGAAGTAGGGGTCATTGCGGCAAACGGAGTTATCAAAGATGGTCAGGTTGCGCATATGGCGTGGGCACTGGCTACGAAATGCACTAACCCTGATCGTGGAGCAGACGGTGTGGTATATCGAACTGGTCCACCACCTCAGAAGCCATCTATCTAGATGGAGTCATGGCTATGGAAGTAATTCTTCCATAGCCATGACTACTTTGAACATGTAATTATTATTTTATATAAACTATGAGGACTGCGAATTACTGCCGATCATACCAATGACCTCAGCATCGCTCATGATAGGTAAGTGATCAACAGAATCATAAAGAAGAAGGGAATTGCCTTCGAGTAGAAGGGGCGTGTATCCTGCCTCTTGTTCCAAAAGTGAGTGTGTTGGAGTGGCGGCTAAATTGAAATAGCTTACTGTCTGTTTTCTCGCACTACTCATGAGACTTGGTGTATTTTTTGCAGTGTGCTTCATGCGTGCAAAGAGGTTAGTGTTTGCAAGTGTTCCGGCAACTTCTAAGGGTAAATGCCATTCATATGATTGTCGTGTACGGTTATGACTCACCTGCGAAGGAAACTGAATAAGCTGGCCATTGGCAACTCCTGGATGCGCAACGTCAGCTACAAGCATAGTGGGATGTGGCATTCGTAGCCAAGCATCTGCACCCAAGTCATCATCAGTAAGTAGTGTTCTTGAGGAAGAGTTTTTTGGATCACGCTCTCTTTGAATAGGATCGGTGATGTCCATAATAAAGGTGAGGTCAGGCTCTAGTAAAGACGCCCTTCCTTCCTCATCAATGTATGCAACAACTTTTGAGTCTGGGGGTAGTCCAAATAATTCGTAACTCTGTAAAAAGTTCTGAAAATGAGCAAGCTGTTTATTAACGTGGACAGCTTCTGGCCGCGGCATTGAGACCTGACCTTTTAGAATGTGTAAATTGTCACCATTAAGTTGCCGGCGCATGAGAAGAGGGGTCTTGTTGCGCTGTAGAAGTACTCCTTGAGACCATTCAAGTCGAGAGAAGTGTTTAGGATGGTTGCCAAACTCCAGATTTTTTTGAAGCATGTCAGTTGAACGTTCGAGGAGAAGATTATGAGCTGATCTTACCCGTTCAACTTGATGAGATGAAACGACTTTTTCCTCCTTTGACCACTGGAGAAGGAGCGCTCGTGAAGCTTTCGTAATACGATCGCGTGCTTCATCAATCTGACGAAACTTTTCGACATTCGCTGTACCGGACATGTCTGGATGGAGGCGGCGAGCTGCGGCTCTATAAAGTGCATCAGCTGTAAATTTGACTATTTCGCCGTTAGGGTCATCTTTGAGAAGGTCAGCTACATATTCTCGGTCAAGCCCAAGTACTCCGAAGGGATTTCTCTGCTCAGTTTCGCTTATGAGATTAAGTTCTTCAAAAAGTCTTCTACTGCGGCTTCTTTCTGCCATGCTTCTCCCTCTTGCTCTTCAGGTGGACGCTGAAGACTTTCTCTTATTCCATCGGTGATACCCTTACTTACCGAGCCATCAGTGTCATCCTCGACGATATGATGTGTTGACTCTGCATAAGGAGGGTAAAAGATAGGTCCATTTAATTGTTTGCGAGAAAAATGGTCTGTAAAGTACCCAGCCGCATCAAATGCTTCAACGGCGCTGTCTGGGTCATGAGCGGCGTCATAAACGGACATTGAAATGCCTTTTAGGGCTTCAAAAATCTGTTGAAACGATGGTCGTTGTTCGTTCGCATTTTCGGCGATTAATTCGCGAAGTGCGTAAAGACCGGTGGCTTCTTCGGCAGTAAGATCTTGTTTTTCCATAAGCTCTAAGAAGTTTTTATCGCTTGCCGCGTATAGCATAACGGCTTCTGTATAGTGATAAACACCATCTGTACCTACTGTATCTACAAGGGTTGAATTTTCTGAAATACTGACGATGCATCTAATTGCACGCTTTGCTATAAGGCGTACACCTGATGAAAGTGTTTTGTCGTCTATGATATCGAGTAGTTGTTTAGGGGTAACTGGCCTTTCGAGCACCTCGGAGACTGAGTCGAGTGCTTGGACGGCAAGTGTGCGACGAACCTTTAATTCAAGTTCACTTGAATTCTCGCCCCTTGTTTCTGTATTTTGTTTAGTTGGATCGCGATCGATCACTGTAGAGATCTCCTTAATTCAATATGACTATAAACTATTTCTAAGAATGAGTCAACCAGGTATACTTGCAAAAACAAATAATTATTCTATAGTCGAGTATGAATATGCCCCCTGAAAGACTACCTGTAGATATCGCTCACGAAATCACGAACGAGAGAGAAAGCACGTTTGATAATAGTGTCAATCGTCTTTTTAGTTTGCTTGATCAAGAGCATGCTTCTTACTTTAAGGCGGAGTGGGATGAAGAATATCCACAAGAACTTTCTCGGATCACAACCATGGAGACTGCGTTTACGGGAGCAAGAAAGCAAGAGAATAAGGGACGCTTTAGCCTAGTTCAAGCAAAGATAGTCGAAGCCTCTGATACGGGTGAGAGTAACTCGCGGTTTATATGGCTCGATACGGGGTTGCAGTATCCCGGCACGCCTATTACGATTGACTACAAGAAACTAGCTTCAGAACATGGATATCATGCAGTTACTCCTGACACCATTGTACAGACACTTGTTACTCGTGCAGAAACCATAGGGGACTATAAAACACTTGTCCAGGCGCTTAAAGGACGTGATATTAAAGATGGGACGGAGCTTGCAAAGGGGCTTAATGCACTCTTTTATAAACTTGTTTTTGAGAGATCGATTGCCCAGGCGAATGATCTGACACCAGGCTTTAATGCAATTGATAGTGACCAACAACTATTTGAATTATTGCAATCATTGAATGGATTAGGGTTAGAGTTTGCCATGAATATGCAAGGTCACTTACTCTCTAGGTTACTAAGGGGTATTTCTCTACAGAGTACACACTTAAAAGAACATCAGGTAGCATCTGTGCAAGATAGAGCAGCTGCGCTCCTTGAAGCGGCTCTTGAAAGTGGTGTATTGTTCTCGGCCGATGTATTTGTTGAGAGAATATGTGGGTATCGTACTATCTATCAATATCCTTTCGCGACCAACTTCCTTCATGAACATCTGCCGGATAATTCGCGTCTAAGAAATATCTACGGAACTGAGCGAAGAGCGTTTGTGCGTAATTATATTACCTCTGTACTAGCTGGAAGGATGAAAGGCCAAGATGAGGATACTGAGGTAGTACGGCAGACACGTCACCTACTAGGCGCCCTTGACGGCGCAAGCGGACGACTGCAAGATCTTGTTTCATTTGAACCGTTATTTGAAGTCGCAGTATCTCTCGATATCTTAAAAAGACTTCCTGAATCGGATAGAGTGACACCCGATGCTCATTTGCAGTATGTACCACCAGTATTTTATAAGCTCCTTGCTAAACTACGAAGTTCTAATCCGCAACTGCGAAAAGAGCAAAAAGAACTAGATAGTAAAAGTCGCGAAATTGTTGAGACATTGCTTCGTCCTATTACCGTAAGAAGGTTAGGTAAAAGAACCATTCAAGCGGCGTCTGATTAGCCCTAATAGTACGTATGATACAATAAGGATACAATGCAACGCACTACCGTACTACTCCTGTTTGGCGGTGAGTCTTCTGAACACGACGTCTCAGTATCTTCGGCGCGCAATGTCTACGCCGCTATAGACGACACTAAATTTACTGTCCTTTTAGGTTATATCGATCGTCAGGGCAAATGGTGGTTGCTTGATTCCCTTGACGGTACTATTACTATTCATGGTATGCCGCAGCTAACTCCCGTACTTGGTATGGGAAGTTTTGTGACACTCCCCGAAAACCATGTCATAAAGCCAGATGTTATTTTACCTATTTTGCATGGAAAAAATGGCGAAGATGGAAGTGTGCAAGGTTTGGCGCAGTTACTTCACATTCCTATTGTAGGCTGTGACATGACGTCAAGTGCTATTTGCATGGACAAGCTGGCAACGAAAGAGATTTTGGCCTCACATGGTATAAAAGTGGTGCCGTATGAGGTTCACTATAAAGGCGAAGAAGTGCCACAATTTACCCAGCTGAGTATGAAGTTTGGTGTGCCACTTTTTGTAAAACCGACTCGCGCTGGTAGCTCGGTGGGCGTCAGCAAAGTATATAGTGAAGAAGAGCTGGTAGCCGCACTTGAGCTAGCTCACAAGCATGATAACGCCGCACTTATAGAACGTGGCATTTCTGGTCGTGAGCTAGAAGTGTCGGTGCTTGGTAATCCACCGCACCATGAGATGAGCGGCGTTGGTGAAATTAAGCCAGATGGTGAGTTTTACAGCTATTCGGCAAAGTATGATCCCGAAAGTAAGTCAGATGTCGTTGTTCCTGCTCATCTCGAAGAAGCGGTGGCTAGTCGCGTTCGGGCGCTTGCTGGTCGTGTATATGCGACGCTTGGGTGCGCTGGCCTTTCCCGCGTTGACTTCTTTTTAAGCGACGACCAGACGATCTATGTTAACGAAATTAATACCTTACCAGGATTTACTAATATCAGCATGTACGCCAAACTATGGCGTCACGAAGGAGTCTCCTATGCGGAGCTTATCGAAAGGTTAATCACCCTTGCTGCGAAGGATGACTCTATCTTTACTAATGGCGCGCTATGGGGTAGAATAGCCTAAGACATCCAACCCGAGGCTCTTTAGCTCAGTTGGTAGAGCAGAGGCCTGAAGAGCCTTGTGTCCCCAGTTCAAGTCTGGGAGGAGCCACCAAGGAATCATTACAGATTACAAAAAGTTCCAGAATTTATTTTCTGGAACTTTTTGCGTATACGACCTCTGTAAAATTAGTTCGAGTCTAGTAGGGAGTTATTACGGTATAATAGTAGTTATTATGAAACAAGTTGCTAAATTAGTCATTATCGACGGCAGAGGTAAGTACTTACTAATGCAAAGGAGCAACCATCCTACCTTTGGGAATGATCCAGATCTTCCGGGCGGGACTTTAGAGGAAGGTGAACTGCCACTTGAGACAATGATCCGCGAGGTGTTTGAAGAAGCGGCTATTGTGATAGATCAAGACGCTGTTAGGGAAGTTTATGCTGGCGCCGACTATTCGGCTCATGGAACACACTACTCTCTTTATATCACTAAACTCCAGCATACACCTGAAGTTGTTATGAGCTGGGAGCATTCTTTGTATGAATGGCTCGATCGTGAATTATTTCTTGAGAAAGCCAGCCAGGCCAATGATACGTATATGCGAATGGTTTATGATGTTTTGGGATAGTTATGAAAAAGTATTCATTTAAGAAAGTATATTGGGGCGATGACCAATCAACTGAGGTTGTATTCGAACCAATAAGTGAGCTTCCGCCTCAGGAATTGATTACCGCTTGTATGGTGTTTGCTCTTCATGGTAAAGATAAGATAGTTCTATCAAAACCAGAGCGAGGGTGGGGTTTGCCTGGTGGTCATCGCGAGGAAGGTGAGACTGCTGAAGAATGCCTTTTGCGAGAGGCTGCAGAAGAAGCAGCTATAACTCTTGAGAACTTGGAGTTGATCGGTAGATGGACAACAAAGAAGCGATTCCATTCTCCGCACAATGCTAAATATCCAGATCAAGGTTACCAACTTCTGTACGTTGCCAATGTTAAAGAACTGGGTGAGTTTACGCCACAGCTTGAAATAACAGAACGTATTGTAATACCGATCTCAGAGGTGAAAGATTATCACCATGACATCGATAACTTCATGCCTATATTCAGTTATGTGCTTGAACTAGATCATCTAAAGAGGGCTTAATATTCCTTCAAGATCCAACTCATCCAGTCGCTCACATAGAATTTCCAAACATTCAAAAGTACAGTTCCAGTTTTCCTTGGCAGAGTCCACCAAGAGATAATTACAGATACGAAAAAGTTCTAGAATTTATTTTCTAGAACT
>CAZTOK010000002.1:0-75596 GCA_964615445.1 uncultured Candidatus Saccharibacteria bacterium
AAATGAGATCATTGCGACTTGTATAATCTGATGTTTTAATAGTTATGCCTACTCGACATGAGGAAGGGAAACCATGGACGACACTCAGGCTAAGCGAGTTAATATTCGTATTCGTCATGGATATTACATCGCAGTTGCAGACCTTAGCTTTCCCGAAGGGCTCGATGCGTACGAGTGGCAGCAGCTTCAGCAGCACTTCGATAGTGTTCGAACTCTCGGACCTTTTGGGTTCGCGGTATTGACTGAATGCCAGGAGCCTCTGCCCCAAGATGTAATGCAAATGTTTCATATTGTCTGTTCAGAAGTGTATGACGTCGAGGCTGTTGGAGAGTTTATCACCCAGGTGATTCTTCAAAGCTTTCATACATGGCGCAGTCCACTCTTCGTTGGTATGCAATCAAATGAAGAGATAGTCGCTGCACTGGCACTCCTCGCATTAGGTCAGTAGACAACGGTCATCAGAATACCGCTTGAGCATTGTGCGGTATTCTGATGACATATAAAAACAAGTAATTATTTTCATATAAGCGTATGCTATAAAGAGAACTAAGGAGGTGATATGTTAAAAGAAAACTATGCGTTTAGTGGTTTTTCAGTGAATGATCTTGAGAGCGCAAAAAAATTCTACAGTACGACACTTGGGCTGGAAATTGTAAATGAGGAAATGGGACTTACTATAAAACTCGGCAGCGGTGCTAGTGTATTTATATATCCTAAACCCGATCACACCCCAGCAACATTCACCATACTTAACTTTGTGGTCGATGACATCACCCAAGCTGTGAGTGATTTAAAAGCAGCAGGCGTTAGCTTTGAGCACTACGAAGGGCTGACTGACGAACAGGACATCGCGCGAGGAATTTCTCGTCAGCAAGGACCTGATATCGCTTGGTTTAAAGACCCAGCAGGTAACATCCTCTCTGTTCTTCAACAGAGCTAACTACCTCATATTGTTATTTTTGTCGCTATGATATCATAGTATAGTCTTTAACGACCGGCAGATAGGATGTGTAGGTTCGCAATGGACAACTTTAACTACGATGCCAGGGAAACAAGGTTGTGTGCAGGTGAGCTGATATACATTGATAAGGATGGCGACGCACAAGCACTCGTTAGTGTTCCTCTTTCTATATTTCAATGGAACCAACATTCTATCAATGGAGAACTCCTCGATAAAATTTTGAGCGACCCAACCAAGTTAGGGGTACTGCACCACCATCTTAATTCAACAGGCATCATCAATTTCACGCTTCCGAGGTATGAGCGATCGTGGATTTATACTACCATTATCGGATCATATGATGACAATTTTGCTCGTCTGATCATCCTCAACAGCTTGCGAGCTTTGCAGTAGGGCGCTTAGGCCGCGTGTGTATTATACTTTATGCGCACGCGGCCAAGCCCGTCCTCTCCTATCTGTCGTTTAATTCACATATTTGACTTTATATAGAAACTATGGTAAAATTAATAACAATCCATACGACAGCCTGAGAGACTGCCCCGGAGAAACTATTAACGGGAGGATACTTATGAAAGTAAGTAGCGTATTACTTAGTGCCGCTATCATTGGCACTATCTCAATAATAACCATCAGCCAAAATGTTCTTGCATGGCACCCACAGGGGGCAATTAGCAAAAGGGTACAAAATCTCACTACAGGTAGCGCATTGGTTGAAGCTGATAGTGCAGCCGCCGCCGTTACTGCGAAGCAAGGTGACACTCTAAAATATGTCATCACTGTTAGCAACAATGGTACTGCTGATGATCGCGGCTATAATGACATGGCAAAAACCGTCATGACTGACACCTTACCAGTAGGTATCGAACTGACTGCAAGCTCAGCTCAGCGTACTATTTCAGAAAACATCGGTACGATAAAACCAGGCCAAAGTATTACAAAAGAATATACCGTAAAAGTAACGACCACAAGTGACAGTACCATTCAAAATACTGCTTGCTTTACCGGCAATAGTACTGCAAACGACAATCCTCAACAGGGGTGTAACAGTGCTTTTGTAAAAACGCACACACCGTTCACTCCAGCGACGCCGACGCCGACACCCACTCCAGCTGCGCCAACAACGCCTACTACACCCGAACTACCAGCGGAATTACCACATACTGGAATTACTGAAAACATCCTAGGAAGTGCAGTTATTCTTGGCGTTATCTACTACGCCGTGCACTCTTTTGTTGCGTCACAACGCACAAAACGAACAACAGCTCTTTAAAAGAGTTTCAGCAAAAAAAGACCTTGCGATAAACGGGAAGGTCTTTTTGCTTTATAGGCAGCCAGGCCTATTTGCGTTACAATAATAGATATGAAGCAGATCTCTTTAGGAATTGGGCGCATTGTTTTTGGTATAGCAGGACTTGTGGCCATTATTTTTCAACTAGGAATAAGTATCCAAAACGGGCGCAGTATTGTAAACTTTTTTAGCTTTTTTACGATTGAAAGTAACGTTCTCGCGATTGTGCTTCTCCTCGTTCTTGGCATATTGAGTTTTATGAAAAAGGAGTTCGAATGGCTTTCGTTTCTGCGTGGTGCCATTACGCTTTACATGACCATGACGGGCATTATTTATGTACTTCTTCTTTCAGGAAATGAAATTGCACTACAAACGACTGTGCCGTGGGTAAATGCTATATTGCACTATGTCCTGCCAGTCGTTATCTTGGCTGATTGGCTTATTTTTCCACCGACCACATACATTTCATTCAAACGAGCCGTTTGGTGGTTAGTATTTCCGATGGCATATCTTATATATAGCCTCGTCCGCGGCGCATATGCTAATTGGTATCCCTATCCGTTTATTAACCCAGTTGATAGCGGCTGGCCAACCGTTGTTGTTATGAGTATCCTTATTGCTATTGGGGTTGTTATCGGTGCAGCACTTATAGCTATTCGCACGAGTAGCCACAAACCACAGCGCGCAATGTAGTATGAAGAAGCCGGTGTTTGAAACAGTTGTTCTTGATAAGATTGTCGGTGGCGGCCAAGCTCTCGGCACCTTAGCGGATGGTCGCAAACTTTTTGCCTGGGGCGGACTACCCGGTGAAACGGTAACCGTACAAATAACTAAGAAGAAGTCACATCTCGCTGAAGGAATCGTGACATCAGTAGAGGTGCCAAGTAGTGAGCGAATCGAACCTCGTGATCCCGATAGTTTTCTTTCTACCAGCCCATGGCAAATTATGAGTTTTGACGCCGAGCAGCATTACAAGTCCGCACTTATTGAAGAGGCCTTCGAGCTTCACAACATCGTATTACCACAGCCCATTAGCATCTACAGTGACGGCAATCAATACGAATACCGCAATAAAATTGAGTATAGCTTTTGGTACGACACCGACACTTTACGTCTTAGTTTGGCATTTTTCCGCCGTGGCACCCATGGCAAAATTCCTATTGGTGCTACAAGTTTAGCATCACCCGTTATAACCAAGCTCTCACAAAAGATTGTTGATACACTCAATACCCTAAAGATTGAAGGTCGCGCCTTAAAGACCCTACTTATTCGTAGCAACAGAGAGGGGCAAACAGCCTGGCAGCTGTACGTGAAGGATCGCGATTTTCCCGCTAAAGCCGTACTCGAACAGCTAAGCGATACATCCGTGTGTGGCGAAGTCATTTTTTCAGAACCAAAATCACCAGCAAGCGTAATTACCGAGCGACTTGCTACCACCAGTAGCGATGCGCTTTCCGACACTATTTTAGATGTGTCATTTCGCTACGCTACCGAAGGCTTTTTCCAAATTAACTTACCCGTATATGAACAAGCTCTTCGTGATATGAAAACTTGGGTAGAACCGGGGAAACCAATTGTAGATATGTACAGCGGCGTTGGAACTATTGGCCTCACTATCGGTGGCAATGACGTTACGCTTGTAGAAGTAAACGAACATGCCGTACGTGAAATGAAACAAAACATTACCGAGCTAAAACGCGAAAAAACCGCTCACGCAGTGCTTGCCGCTAGCGAACAGGCGACCGATTTCATAACAAAAGATAGCTGTATCATCCTCGATCCACCACGTGCCGGGCTCCATCAAGACGTGATTACAGCATTGCTCGAAGCAACGCCCACGCGCATCATTTATCTTAGCTGCAATCCTGTTACGCAGGCGCGCGACGTTGCACTGTTGGCCCAAAAGTATGGCATTCGCGCCCATCAGGGCTATAATTTCTTCCCACGCACACCACATATTGAGCACCTGGTCGTCCTTGACCTCGCATAGCTTTGTTTATACACTAGCAGTATGAAGCGCGGTGGGTTTACAATGATTGAGCTCCTGGTGGTTATTACTATCATTGGTATTTTGGCAGGTATTATTATTGTGGCCTACAACGGTGTGCAGCAAAGCGCCCGCGACAGTAAACGCTCAGGCGTGGTTACTACAATTGATGAAGGACTTGAAAAGTACTATCTAAAAAATGGCGAATATCCTTCAGTACGTAACCTTGTTAATAGCTATGCAGGCAATACCGGTAGTGCCATTGCAACACTTCTCAGTATCTCTGCTTCTGATATCATCATGCCGCAAATGCCAAGCTCGGCTACCAACCCGCTCACTTCGACTACACCGCCAACCAACGATTACATAACATATACCGCAACTGACAGTGTGAATAATACCGCCTGTCAAACAAGCACGACTGGCGGCTGTAATCAATTCACCTTAACGTATATTAAAGAAGTGGGCGGTTCTACTACTGTAAGTAGTCGCCATAACGCATCGTCGCCCTAGCTAGTGCGAATACGCCTGTAGGCAAACTTAGCGGCCACACGCCAATCACCGCGAGCGTCGCTGTCGTACTGATAAATTTCACCATTTTTCACTTCATTAATCAGTACGAGGGCAGGATTATACGGCGCAAGTGTACGATAAAAAATAATATCTTCGTCGGTAATATGCCCACGACCAGGAAAGACCTCGCGGAATTTTTCACGGCCAATAGCGTCAAAATAATCTGGCTGACCCTTTGGAGGGAAATACAATTCTGATTTTAGTCCCATACGCGCGACGATTTTTTTCACGTCGCCCAAAAGCAGGCGAGAATGCCCACTTACATACACCAAAAGTTGCTTCTTTTTACTAAGAAAAACCGTAGCCGTGACCGTACGACCAACTTCGATATTACGGGCGATCACTTGAGCAATATCCACATCCAAACCGAAACGCTCTTTACAGGCACGTTCAATCGCCATATCGTCGTAGATTTCATCGTTCATACTCTCTCCATCATACCATAAACTGTCCTATTTGATAGACCAACGCGCTAATTTATGCTATAATATTTCAAGCAATCGAGAGTACGTTAGTCGAATGGAGAAACAGTGTCAGACCTTACCGAACCTCGAGCAGCAACAGCCGAAATGGTGCAAATGTTTTTAGATTCTCTTCCACCCGATGATTATCCACCGTTCTGCAGTCGTGCATACGACCTACTCGCTGAGCAAAATTTGACGGACACTGAACCATCTCCAAAGGGTCAATAATAATCTCAAAAAATGCACCACGCCCGCCCAACGACGCCGCTTTCGAGCAAAATGCTCATCGGTCATCGGTGGGCATTTTGCTTTTTAAGAGGTACAATAAAAGGAATGGATTTTGCAACTCGCTACACTCACTTAAATGCAGCCCAAAAACAAGCAGTCGATACCATCGACGGGCCAGTCATGGTTATTGCTGGGCCGGGTACTGGTAAAACAGAACTACTTAGCATGCGGGCAGCAAATATTTTACAAAAAACCGACGTACTTCCTGAAAATATTTTATGCCTCACCTTTACTGAGAGTGGGGCAGAGGCAATGCGTCAACGCCTCACGCATATTATTGGCTCGGCCGCTTACCGTGTCGCAATTCATACATTTCACAGCTTCGGTACGGAAATTATTAACCAAAATGGCGAGTATTTTTACCATGGCGCCCACTTCCGCGCGGCCGATGAGCTTAGTAGCTATGAACTTCTGCGTGGTATTTTTGATGAACTCGATTATCACAACCCACTTGCCAGCAAAATGAATGGTGAATACACTCATTTGCGCGATACCCTCACTACCATCTCGGAGTTAAAAAAGAGCGGCCTCACAAGTGACGAGTTACTACAAGTTCTTGATATGAACGATGATGCCATCGAGGCAATTGAGCCAAAGCTAGCCGCTATTTTCGCCAAGCGTCTAAGCAAAACTACGTCAGCCGAGCTTTTGCCACTCATTGAGCCACTTCGAAAACAAGCTAAGCCTCTTCCTATTCCTGGCATCACGCCACTTGGCCAGGTTCTTGCCGACAGTCTCAAAGTGGCCGCACAAGAGGCCGAAGAAGCCGACTCCACTAAACCCATCACGGCATGGCGCAATACGTGGTTAAAAAAGAATGACCAAGGAACATTTGTGCTTAAAAGCCGTGATCGCCAAGCAAAACTTCGCGCCGTAAGCTATGTATACTACCAATATTTGGCACACATGCAAGAAGCCTCGCTGTTTGATTTTGACGATATGATCTTACGTGTCGTACATGCTATGGAAGTCTTTAACGATCTCCGGTTTAATTTGCAGGAAAAATACCAATATATCATGGTTGACGAGTTCCAAGATACCAACTTGGCACAAATGCGCATTCTCTTTAACCTCACGAACAGCGAGGTTAATAACGGTAAACCAAACATTCTCGTCGTAGGAGACGATGACCAAGCTATTTATAGCTTCCAGGGTGCAGATGTTGGCAATATTCATGCCTTTCGTGATCTTTTTACCACCACAAAGCTTATTACGCTCGTTGACAATTACCGTTCAGCTGAAACTGTGCTAAATCATGCACGAGATGTAATCATACTTGGCAGTGACCGGCTTGAAAATCGTTTGCCAGAACTCGACAAAACGCTTATCGCGCACCATACTTCAACGAATTCTTCAGTTAAACTGATTGAACTTGCCACAGCAAATGACGAGCGGCAATGGCTCACAGAAACCATTGCTCAATCTATAGAGAAAGGCAAGAAACCTGCTGACATTGCCGTGTTAGCACGTCGTCACCATGAAATCGTTGCACTTTTACCGTATTTTTCTAAGGCTGGCATAAAAGTAAATTACGAACGGCGTGATAATGTCCTCGAGTTAGAGATAATCGATCTTATTGTGCACATTTCGCACATTCTCGTTGCATTATTCGAAGGCAGACACCAAGATGTGGACAGTATGCTACCAAAACTACTCGCTCATCCCGCTTTTGTAATTTCGCCGCGGTCGCTTTGGAAGCTAAGCCTTCAGGCATCGGAAAACCACCAAAAGTGGATGGAAATCATGAGTACGTCACCCGAATTCCTGCCGCTTCATACCTGGCTAGTTAACGCGTCACAGGCGCTTTCCTACACACCACTCGAATACATGCTCGATATTATCATTGGTAATGTCGAGCCAAACGAGAACGTGTTTGTTTCGCCATTATATACGTATTTTTTCTCCAATAAGACAAAAGAAGAAAATCCAGACGCGTACATCACCTACCTTGAAGCACTGCGCACTATCCGCACAAAACTGCGAGAATATCAACCTAGCGAGATTCCAACCCTTCAATCATTTTTAGAATTTATTCGCCTTCATAAACAACTCGGTAGTACCATTACTAATAGTTTTGGTCGTAGCAACGAGATGAACGATGCTATTACTCTCATGACGGCACACAAATCCAAGGGACTTGAATTTGACACGGTGTATATTGTTGGTGCTGTCGATACCGCTTGGGGAGAGCGAGTTCGAAGTCGCACGCGACTTATTGGCTATCCCGAAAATCTGCCATTAAGCCCAGCCGGAGATAGCTTCGACGAACGACTACGTCTTTTCTTCGTTGCCATGACTCGTGCCAAAAACCAGCTTTTTATTAGCTACGCGAAAACCGACGATACTGCAAAAACAACACTGCCGGCCAGCTTTTTAGTAGGGGATACATGGCAACTAACATTCCGAACGCCTATCTCTCAGCCTGAAGCGAAGCGCATTGCAGCAGAACTTGCGTGGTACCAACCACTTGTTCAGCCTATTAGTTCAACAATGCGAGAGCTTTTAGCACCACAACTTGAACGCTACAAGTTAAGCGCCACACATTTAAATGCTTTCCTTGATATTTCCCGCGGTGGACCCCAGGCATTCCTCGTCAATCATCTGCTCCGATTCCCACAGGCCGCCGCGCCAAGTGCCGCATATGGTTCGGCAATTCACGCCACCTTGCAACGTGTTCACGCTCACCTCGTAGCAACTGGCAAGCAACGCCCTATAGAGGATGTGCTGCACGACTTTGAAGAAAATCTGCGCAGCTGTCACTTACCAGAAAAAGAATTTCTTATTTACTTGCAAAAAGGAAGCGATGTACTTCTTGCATATCTCGAGGCAAAATACGATAGCTTCAACGGGCATCAAAAAGCAGAATTAAACTTTGCCAGCCAATCAGTTGTTTTAGAAGAAGCACGTCTTACCGGCTCACTCGATCTTGTTGACCTTACTGACAATGTTATCACTGTCACTGATTACAAAACCGGCAAGGCCACTCGTAGCTGGACAGGAAAGACCGACTATGAAAAAATTAAGCTTCACCGGTATAAACAACAACTAATGTTTTACTACCTCCTGATTCAACATTCGCGTGACTACCACAACTACCCCGTTGAAAAAGCTGTACTACAATTTGTAGAGCCTACCACAAATGGTGAAATTGTTGCGCTCGAAGCTCGCTTTAGTCATGACGACCTACAAGAATTTAAAAAGCTCGTGCACATAGTATGGAATAATATAACAACGCTGCAGCTTCCAGACACTTCAGCCTATGAGCCAAACTACAAAGGTATGCTAGCCTTTGAACAAGATCTTCTAAAATAATTTGCGAAAATGTCCATAACCCAGTACTATAGAGAACGGCCGTCTTAGAGATGAGATGAGGGAGCCATGAATCTCGCTTACAATTACGGTATTTCCGATGTCTATGCGACCGAGCGCGTGCTATTCCACCTCGGAGGAACCCACGTAAGCATTGAGTCTCGTGTGAATGGTCATCTTGGAGCAAACGAAGCGTACGTCGAGCTGTATACATTAAAGGATTCGCCCTACAGCATGGCCGCCTTCAACGAGAACTATTGCTTGACAGTGCGACTTACTTACAATGGCGTTCTCATTCCTATTCCGCGACAGGATCAGATGGAGGGAGTTATGGGAGAGGTGTATAATATCACCCCGCCATCTCCACGCTTTGCTCAGATCAACCCTCCTCAGCACATTCGACTCGGAGGAAGCGATCTCACCCTCGTACTGTTTGTAGGACAAGCAAGTACTGTTGAATTCGCATTGGCAGCTTAACTCCGCAAGGCTACCGTATGGATAATATCCATACGGTAGCCTAAAATAATTGACAATAAGACTTATTCTTACTATAATACTACTGCTCCAGAGCTATTCATGTTGAATTGCTCTCAATGAGCACATCGACAGGAATAGCTTCCATCTACTTCGAAGGAAGATAGACGATGGCTAACCTCAAGACTAAGCCTGCCAGGATCGTCATTTCAAACATAGGCAAAACCAATTGCGACTGGTGTTGCCCTAACGATCATCGTGGCGGGGCAGGCATAGCACTCACATGTCATACCTGTCAAGACACTGGTCATCTTCAGTCTTGCGCTACCAGAGACACAAATAGGAGGTAGCGCTGCAAGGACGGCGTCTGAGCTGTATTTAGTTCAGATGTAAAAAACAGGCCAAGCTATTCCTGTCCGTCTCCCATTCTTCATAAAAATTGTGAAAGATGGGAGGCGTTTTAAATTATTAAATTTCTTTTATACGCATGGTATACTCATATTATGTTCATTACTCACGAGTAGGAGATGAATATGACGCAACAGCAGGAGTATTATACATGCAATTGTTGCTGGTGGCCCGTACTTCACCTTGACGAATATGGTCGCTGCGAAACTTGTATGGCAGCGATGTGTACTAAAGGAGTGAAGTACTGCACAAAACCAAAATACCCTGGAGCAACCGGAATACATTTGCTTTGGCAAAACCACGCACCAGAATAAATGTGTATGCTATACACATGAGGCCAACTGTGCTACACTTACTGATACAGTCAGTCTGTACGAGAGGGGTGCAGCAATGGAAGATCGTCCCGCATACGATCCCGCCCAGTGGTACGGATACAACGGCCCCATGGGTGCCGTTATGCCACCACAACCGGTCAGTTCGTTCCCTCAGGGTGGCGGAGAAACCGCCGAAAACCCTGAGGAACTGCCGGAGCCGGAAACCGATACATGGGGGCCAAACCAGTGGATCCATCGCGGCAGTAACTGACATCATTCGCATCTCGCTACTCTGAGCCCTTCTAGGGTTCGAGTAGCGAGATGCGAGCTACAAACAATTATAATAATTTCAACGACGCTGTCGTTTTTTTATATGTGCGGACAACACGACGTTGTCCGCACATACTGTTACTCTGCCAAATACACAGCCAAGGCAGCCCAGTCGTACACTTGACCCGGGGGAGGAGGAATGATATTGCTATAAAGCAAATTAATGAAACACTCAGCCTCGGCAGGCCGCCCTAGCCAAATCGCCCTCGCTGCCTCCCAAAGATTCTTCAAATGATCATAATCAAGTGAAGTGAGGTTGACACGCTTCATGACTGCAAATATTTTAAATCGCTGAGCATCGAATTCTTCCGTGAAAAACTCATCCATCACAACCACCTTCCCACTATGAGGAGTAACTAAAATGACTATATGTAAAAATATACACATAGTCAACACATATCCGATGTATATGTGTGTCGCTAATAAGCCGTACGGCTTATTAGCGACACAATCTCAGGAACTTGCCCAGAAGCGAGCTGCCATGGCGTCCCACCCAAGCTCTACACCAAGCAATACGCTAACAGTATAGCCCTTCTCCTGTAGACTGGATACCGCGATAGCATCAAGCTTCATTTCGACAGCGATCGCAACATCTTCGTTAGCAGGATGGCAGTTTTCTTTTAGCCAGTAAAGCCGCAAAAAGCGCCACAGATCCAGTCGTACCTCTACTGGCAACGTAGTAATACCTCGACTAAACTGCCTGCTAACCCTGCTACAGAATACAACATCATTATAGCTACGAGCTTCATCAATTTCTTGGTAGACCAAGTCCATGGTAAGGAGTTCCCGTGCCATATCCACCTCTCATAACATAGGGGTGCTCGACGCGCCTTATTGTTATACTATAGGAAATATGCTACGTCAAATGATATAATGAAAAACTATGAGCACGTCCTTCTGGAATGAACTACCACGTCCTTTTTTTATTCTTGCCCCTATGGAGGCGGTAACTGACGTAGTATTTCGTCATGTTGTTGCGCACGCAGCAAAACCAGACATCTTTTTTACAGAATTTACTAATGCCAGTAGCTATTGCAGCCCTGCCGGTATTCATAGTACGCGCGGCCGGCTCGCTTTTACTGCAGATGAACAGCCGATGGTCGCCCAGATTTGGGGAACTAAACCCGAAGAATTTTCCAAAATGGCAAAAGGACTTGCAGAGATGGGGTATAGCGGAATCGACATTAATATGGGTTGTCCAGATAAAACGGTAGTAAAAGGCGGTGCAGGAAGTGGGCTTATTCGCACCCCTGAACTCGCTGCTAAATTAATTGCAGCAGCAAAAGAAGGTGGCTTACCCGTTAGCGTCAAAACTCGTCTTGGATATAGTTCAACAGAGGAATGGCGACTGTGGCTAGCGCATATCTTAAAGCAAGATATCGTTAACCTTACCATTCATTTGCGCACCCGAAAGGAAATGAGCAAAGTAGAAGCACACTACGAGCTTATATCGGAGATCAAGCAACTGCGTGACGAGATCGCACCGCAAACACTTCTTACTATCAACGGCGACATTCGTGACCGTGAGCATGGCGAAGAACTCGTCAAAAAATATGGAATCGATGGCATTATGATTGGTCGTGGCATTTTTAGCAATCCATTCGCGTTTGAACATGACAAGAAGCCACATACCAGGGAAGAATTATTAAGCCTTTTACATCTTCACCTTGATCTATTTGACCACTATGGAATCGAGCTTGAACCACGCCGGTTTGAGCCGTTGAAACGCTTTTTCAAAATATATATCCGTGATTTTCCTGGCGCCAGTGAGCTTCGCGAAAAGCTAATGCACACAAAGAGTACGAATGACGTCCGTGCGCTTATAGACCAACTTACATAACAGAGATCTAAGAAGATTTGTAGGCCACTTCATGGTGACTTGCTTTGTGTGGTCCAAAAAATACTTTTGTATAGAGACGCATGACACTCACACCCGCAAGCAAATAGGAAAAGCAAAAGAATAGTATTTGAAAGGCATGGCTTACAGGAATTGAACTTACAAGGATGTCCTGCGTCAAAAAGGAAGGACTAATAGGAAACGCCATAAAGAGAAGTGACACAACAAAAAAGAGATTACCTAGCTTTGTGAATGCATATATAGAGCCATGATACTCCTGCAGTACATTTGACTCGCCCTTTACCTTTAAGTACCAGAGACATGCATGGCCGACTATAAATGCTATTACCACTCCTACACTATACATACCAAGCTGTTGCCAGCTTGCTTTTGCAGCTAACGCCAGGAAAAGCCATCCAAAAAGATGCCCGAGCATTATTAGATTCCAACCCACCTTGGCCGAATTTTTAGTCGTATACGCTCGTATGTAAAAGATAATACTTATGACTGCCGCAGCAGTAGAAACAGACAGCACAGTACCGGCTGGTATCGTCACGGACACAATGCTTAAGCCAAAAAAGAGGATGAAGCAACCTGCCTGAACTGAGAGTTTATCAAGAAAAGCGAAAGCCCGTCCAATGGATTTAGGTGGCCTCCATAGGTAATTGCTGACTGTCGTATTCATATTCCATTCTTTAATACCTAAAACATAAAATGTCGCGTGAAGCCTTCCAAAAAAGGTGTTCTTAATCTTTTGAAAAGGGGGTTTAAAATAAAAGAATTGATCGTGGACAAGGTAGCTTACAACTGATGGAGAAATAAGCAATTGGTATGTTCTTAAAGAAGCATTGCTTACAAAGTGAAGCAACACCAGCCACTGAAGTCCGGCTGCAAGCTCAACGAACATGAGCCCTATTTGGGTAATAGACGCATAGGCAATTTGCGTCTTGATCGAAGATTGAACCCGTGCAATAGACGAAGCAACCACGGCCGTAACTAAGCCTAGTACTGCAATAATGATTCGAAGCCAAACACTCCCTTCCCAAAGCGGGTATGTTCTAAGGAGTAAGAAAAGGCCCATATGCACCGAGAGAGCACCATAAAAGATCGCGCTAGATGTCGTAGGGCCCTCCATAGCACGCGGCAACCAGTATGAAAAGGGGAAACCAGCAGATTTAACTACAGCCACTACAAGCAGAAGAAGACCGAGTATGACAATGCTTCCATGTTGCACTGCCAGTCTTGAAAATTCAGAAAAATCCACATTCTTTTCAAATATATGATGCGCATACCAAATGGCCGCAAGCAAGAAAGCGTCCCCAATTCGATATACCGAAAAAACTTTCAGCGCATTTCTTGCCGGCAAAAACCGATCCCTATAAAAGGCAATGAGCAACACTGAGCTAATTCCGACGGTTTCCCAGCCTAAAAATAGTACTTCAAAATTACCAGCCAGAATAATAAGTGACAACCCGATGAAAAAGAGGAGGACTGTACTATAAAACCTCTTAAACCCTTGTTCACGATGTAGGTAATACTTGCTAAAAACAAAAATCAGGGCAGTCATGGCTATCGCCATTCCTAGGAATATGGCCGCAAGCCCGTCAAAATAGAAATCTAGATTAAATGAATAGCTGTGACTTGCATACAAAGATCCAATACTGGTAAGCACAGGGTGGGCACCTGCACCGAACCACGAAAAGCCAACCAGAAGAAATACGATAAGTTCTAAGATTACCGCCATAATAGCTATTGAGAAAATCGTACGCTCCCATTTTTTAGGCGTAAGAACACAACCAAGAAAGCCAAGAGCTGGAATAATGAGTAACGTAATGAGAAGTTGCTGTATCATATGGTTGTCCTATTTTATTATATGCACCGGTAAGTTTTCCTGGGTGGCGTCTAAAACATGGTTAGTCTTCATCTTTACACTTGTTTCGAATGTGCGAGATACATTTTGCATAGAAGGTATGCTCTTTGTAAGCGGAGTATACGGCATAAATTCGCCATCTTCAAAAACATATAACGCTTTTTCCTTCGGATCAAGAGCCACCAAATGGATCCATTCGTTAGAAAACCACTCATATAGGTCAGTGTTTGATTGTATAACTTTTTTGATCACCTCAGGGTGATGCTCAACGACCATCAGGAGTCTTACTGGGTCATGTACTTCAACCATTTGTAAAGGAAGACCACTTCGAAGATCACCATCACTACTATTTGCCACGCCTACAAGCCCCATAACGTTATGCGGCAACTTTGTACCTGCACCCAGCTTATAATTATCCATTCGTGAGAAGAAATATTCTAGATTGATACCGCCGCAAACTGTCCCAAGAGGAGCAAGAACACTGAGCAACAATTCACCATTAGGATCGGTTGTATAATCATAGGAATTTAAAAAGGCTCTTCGGTCAAGGAATAGACGCTTTGTCAGATTCCTTCTTCCAACAATGCATAGTGCATTCGTGCCATGCCCAAGCTCTGGTCTTGGCTCGAAGTAGGAGACTGAGCGCTTTTTTATATCCTTCCGAATCTTTTTTATGTGCTGTTTCGTACTAATAGACATGAATCGACGCGAACGTTCTTTGGCGTCAAGATCAAGTGCTTCTTCGAATAAGCGTGTATTTTTATTGTGTCGTTCTTTGTTCTCTTTCGTCAATACATCTTCATCATAAAACTTTATTTCGTCGGATGCTGTGTCATGCAGGCCACCCACAAATTGAGTAGAAACGGGAATAGATATGCCCCGAGTTGCAAGCAGTTCTCGCACCGGCAGATAATTTGCCATATAAGCGAATACGCGCGCATTGACAAGGCCCGGTCTTCCGCTGCATGCACCGCAATCGTGCGCGCCATGATGAGGATTGTTAGCGCTGCTTGATCCATGGCCAATAACGTAAACGATCGGCGAAAAATTCTTGGTCAAGCCAATACATCTAAGGAACTTTTCGACACGATCCGCCATCTCTTCTACTTTAAAGCCTACCTGAAGATCTTTTTCCTTGTCTTTTTCCCCCTTATACACAATAGTCAAGTCGGCACTTGGATCCATATGAGCAAATGCATCGGCAATAGCGGGGCTCATAGTAGGATTTATAAGGTTAACGACAAGTTTACCTAATGCCGGAATCCCCAACAAATAAGAAAAAAGGAGACCTCTCACCAATTTGTGAGAATGCTTGTTATACATGATCTCTTTTTGATGCGCGTGCAATTCATCCTTTGGAATCTCCTTAATAAGATATTTTGGAGTAACTGGCGCAGGACAGAGCTTATCGTAAAACTGAGCGTTAGCTGGATGAAAATAAAATTCCACACCAAAAAATCCAGGCGCACCAAATGTTTCGGCTTTACTGTCTAAATTCTCTACGTATGTCCGCAAAGAGTATTCTCGATCATCAATACAGAAAATAGACTGAAAATTCTTTAGTCCTGTATCTTCTTTTTCCGCCTGAGTAGGGAATGTCAGTAACATCCCAGAAAGCACGGTATCATAATAACTCCATTCAAACGCATCTTGCCA
Organism: uncultured Candidatus Saccharibacteria bacterium; assembly: GCA_964615445.1. Taxonomy (GTDB): domain Bacteria; phylum Patescibacteriota; class Saccharimonadia; order Saccharimonadales; family Saccharimonadaceae; genus JALRBM01. The sequence continues at coordinate 15,760 of CAZTOK010000002.1, forward strand.
TATTTGAATAACTTCTTGCAATTCCGTAAGTGGTTCATCAGCGAATATATCTACTGGCGACCGGGTAATGCTACTACCTAGTGGCTCCCAGGTCTCACCAAAACGTTCCGTAAGCGCATCAATTTCCAGTAAAAGCTCGAGAACAATCATATCATTTAGAGATATCTTCTTTGGATATAAAAGCGACTCGGGTTTATCCTCAAGAGTCGATACAATGCCGGACCATCCACGATGCGCAAATTGCTGATCATAGATATATTGTTCAAAGTAGGCCTCTTTTCCTACTAATATTTCCAAAAGTTTCGTTATAGTGCATGACTCGGTATGAAGAAGGTCACGTGCCTTTTTTGTTTTGAAAAAACTTACTGAACTATAGTTCTCTAAGTGTCGTACTGCGTAAAGAAGACCTTTGTCTTCGAAAGGGAATGACGAAATGGCAATGCCTTGATCGATGTAGCTACAAATAATACGAAAAAGAAGCGGCTGCACGGCATTATCCATATCGATAGGGTATAGGCGCTTCCACTCGCTCCTTAGCTTTCCAATGCGTGGCTCAAGTGTTACATCGTATTCTTTATACAAGGCTCGCTTGTGCCATTCCTCAACGTTCTCAGTACCTTTTCTCTCTCGTATCACCTGTGTGAGTATCTTTGAAGTTATACGTTTAATAGTATAGAGATCTCTATATTCTGTAAGTGAGAGTGTGGTTTGATACCCAAAAATTGCCGATGCCTTATTGATAGCATCATAAAATTTCATATCCTGAAATGCATGCAATGTGTTGTGATGTACAAAATCCTTAAGCGGGCCCTGGGTGGGCAAATAATGCTTTAAAACATGCAAAAGATGCAGCTCATCGAAATGATAGTTATTTTTTTCAGACATAATTAAACTTGCATCCAGTTAATGCGGTATCTTTGAATTCAACTCAGGACTAAATCAGTATAGAGTCTTTGATCTCTATTTTACTCCTGTTAGCGATTTTGTAAACATACAATATATGTAGCGAATTATCAACACTAGATTTAGGTAACTATATCTCCACAGCAAGTATCTAAAAGTCGAGCTCGTTTCGCGCTTGTCGAATCTCAGCGATCTTAGATTCGACAAAAGGGCAACTATATACAAAACAAACCCCTAATCTATAACTAATAAAAACAAAAGAAAGTTATATATAATGAAAATATGTCAAAAGAACAGTCAAAATTCATACTCAGACTCAAGAAAGTCAGAGATTACTTTGTCCCAATTGAGACACATGAACGGTCACCCGATGTCCGGCGTGACTACCAAGAAGGTAGTTATATGGATGCACTAAACAAAAAGGTTGACCTTGCAGCTGCCTTAGGCGCCAAAGATGGTATTAGTGAAGGTACGCACCGTCTTAATATGGAGAAGATTGAATTAGCAAGATTAGATCAAGAACGAGAGATTACTAACAACAATCTTAAAGCTCAGCATCGTACATTAATCATGACTACAATCGCCACCTTGATTGCTTTGTTCTCATCTGTTTCTGCTATCTATATAGCCTTACATAAAGACACTCCACCTGCACCGATAGTCAATGTTATCCCGGCTCAACAAACCCCTAACATGTACGTTCCAAAACAGGCTACTGACAATCCTCCCAAAGAATAATTGCTACAGCAAGAAATCGGTGATATTTGGCGCTGTTGAACGGAATGGTAGAGTAAGAGCCACCCATGTCAAAAGTAGCGGAGCGAGAGTGCTAATACCTCAGATAAATCACGACATAATCCCCAAGACAACAATTTACAGTGATGAATGGCGAGTCTATAAGCGATTAAATGATCTGAACTATTCTCACACTTCAATTAATCACAGTCAGCTAGAGTGGGCGCGAGACGAAGCTCACACAAACACAATCGAAGGATTTTGGTCGCAACTAAAGCGATCTATTTCTGGGACGTATCACGCCGTTTCACCGAAGTATCTTCAGCTTTACGTGGACGAGTTTTCTTTTCGGTATTCTTATCGGGGTGTAACTGTTTATCCTGTTCTTTTGGAACGGGCTTGGACGCCTTTGAGATAAGTTTTTTGAAGAGTTTTTTAGACATGTTCTATTATAGTTTATCTTCTGTTTTTCTTTGTTTCCGTATGCGTATTAAGATGGGCTACCACCTGGATAACTTTAGTCATAGGATCAATAAAGAAAATGGCTCTGCCACTATCACCCGTATAGAACTCTTTCATTTCAACATCGTCACTGAGCCCTTTGAAGAACTTACTGTAGTCATTGGCGTTTTCAACATCGTCAATATGAATGCTCAACTGCCTTAGTTCAAAGTTATTTGTACAAGTACAAAACTTCTTGTAGTTATCAATAGTTTTACGAAGAGGACCCTGTAGTAAGTTGGCTACTTCACACAAATCATGACGGTAAAACTCATATCCGATAGTGAAACGGGTTGAATCCTCGGGTCTATCCTTATAGTTATCTACACCTGCCTTAATACGACCCCTAGGAGCCTTTGGACTTTTTTTAATCTTGTTTTGATACTTTTCAGGCATTGAGCTGCGCGTAGTATTGCTTCATGTCAGAATTTTTAATCACGATTGATGATGACTCGTCTACCTCCAGGCCTTCACGGGCTTTACGCCAGGGGTCTTCAGAATGAGTTAGAGACTCCAAGTACTCTGCATCATATTTTCCATAGACCCGCCATATTTCTTCAAGCAGTGAAGTGGTATCCGCATCCAAATTAGGAGTCTGTGGAGTCTTAGTAATAGGATTGTAGCCGTATTTTTTGTATTTATGCCAAAGACTACGGATAGCAGGACCGTGCATCCAAGCTTCAATAGGATCATCAAACAAGTTTTTGCCATCATTAAAGACGAGACACCAAGCCTGTGCATAATATGCAAGCTTCTGAATCTTTTTATTAGTGATAGGTTTCTGGAGTTGATTAGACTTACATACAAAGTAATCCGATACACCATCTAATTGTGCCGACAGTTCGCTCATATTCCCACCATTTACCTCTATTCGATTGGTATTTGCAACCATAACTACTTTTAATATATAATACCGCGCGGCATTATACCATAGCATAAGCCTCTTCATTAGTTTGGTAAACGTGCAAGTGTTTCACCACAAACAGGACAAGCATCGCCTTTTTCAACAGTCACATTCACTTTGCAGTTTTTGCAGTATCTTTTCGTTTTGTTATTAGTTTCATATCTACTTTTTATTATAGAGAGAATAGGTTTAAGTGACTTTTGACATATAATAATTGCATGCTTGCTCTTTGTGACTCTATTGACCTAGCTATTAGTAATGAAAATTGGTACGCGGCTTTGCTAGCGGCATTGACTTTGCCTGATATTTGTGGGGCTATCGAATACCCACAATTTAAAAAAGTTAAAACAAATGGCATTATCACTAATAGATATACTAAATGGTTCGACGACTTTGTAGGTGAAGACTATAAAGTCTATAAAGAATTCGATCCTAGCTCGTTAACTTACCAGGATATGCTAAAAGCGCTGCTGGAGACTTCCCATCATCTCGAACAACTTTCTGACTATAGATACGTACAAACGTTTTTAACTGGCTTTGAATGCTATGTACTAAGGTGTAAGTATTTGCATGAAGGGCTTGGTAATAGTATAAGTAATGAAAAAATCAAAGATATATTAGATGGATTTATTTTTACTCGTCCAGAGCAGTGGGGGTATTCACATAATAACCTCATCATATCTAACGGTAATACTATGGTCCAGCTTCAGGTTGACGTGTTTGCATCGGGAATCGCCAAGAGAGCAAGAGAGTGGTGGAATGCGAGAACTGATAAAGATTTACATGCAGACAAGTTCTTACGCATAGATAACAGTTTTCCTGTACTTGGCGTGAAGGTATAGTTACCTAGATTTATAGTGTTATATATCAGTAATTGCTACCGTCGACGGTGACGTCTGTGAAGATCAGCTACCTTCAAACGCACCATATGACGATCAACCAATTGATGCGCCTTTTCAAGCTCCATCTGATCTTTCGCGGTATCACGCAACTTAATAGCCCGTTCAAGCGCTGCTTTACTCTCCGACTCGATGATATCGGCACCGTTATCGGCTTCATCAACTAATACCCGAGCATGCTCAGGGGCAATCTCAACCACGCCTCCCGTAATAGCAAAATAGTCCAGCTCGCTATCATCATCGTCTTTTTTATATCGCACCGCAATAGCACCAGGTACCGCAATTGTTACCAGCGGTTCATGCCCAGGAAATACCGCAATCTCACCACTCGCCGTTGGGATCATGACTTCGTAAACTTCTTGGTCAACTTTTTTACCAAGAAGCGTAATAAGCTCTAAATTCATATCTGTATAGTAGCAAAAAAACTCGCTAAAAGCGAGCTTATAAGACAGGGAAAGATGGTAGATAGCCCTGGGGCGGGCGGGCGTAAGACAAAACGCGTCTTACAATCCCACCCGACACCATTACTGAGCGCACACACTCTGAATCATGTGGCAGTCCGAGTTTCCCTTCATCACGAAGAAGAAAATGATCGAGACGGGCAGCGTGCCCAACCACAGGAAGGCGAAGTTGCGTGCCAACGGTCGCTGGTGCCACCACGTCCAAATGGCGGAGAAGGGATAGAACACGCTCAAAGCATAAAACGGAAGAGCAATGTAGTGCACTTCCTTGGCAAAGAAAAGCCAAGTTCCCAACACATCGATCAGCAAGGTTGCAAGAATCGTGCGGTCCATGAGTGTGTGAATGGGGTGGCCGGCGTGGTTACGGCGGACTTCGTTCTCAGCGTTTTCGACGCTCACGTGAACTCCCCTAGGCTATCTACCAGCGAGAAATTTTCTCTCTATCTTTATATCATATTTATAGCTTTCTTTCAATACCTAGACATTGTAATTATATAGCTATTATGTTACAATATAAATAGTTCACTCGGAAGTAAGGAGCCCATTCCTATGCAGATCAACCTGAAGGACAAGCTGGCCATCGGCGCGATCTCCTTCTGCACCGTAGGGGCGGTCGTTGCTCTCATGTGGATCAGTCTCGCGCTCCAGCTGAGCGAGGTGGTCATGATGGTGGAGCGAGGCCTGCTCTTTGCCGCGCTTATATGGGCGGCAATCGTTCTCCCGGGGTGGTGGGCCAAGAGAACCGCTCGCCGCAACCGACGCTGAACCACCGCCGAAGAGGAGGGGCATCCTCCTCTTCGGCTCAAACCTTCTTGCTTAATGTCTTAAACACCAGGGTTTGATTTTTGCACACTTCGTATAGTACTGTATGACACAATACCGCTTAAAACGGCAAATACAGCACAAAGTACCATCGCAAACTGGAACGTATTACCGCTTCCCGCGAAGCCCAAACTTGCAATAACAATAAGCCCCGCAACTCGTGAAACAGCATTATTAATACCAGAAGCCGTACCGGATTGTCGGTCGCTCACCGATGTCATTACCGTAGTGGTAAGCGGCGCGACCATGAGTGTAAGACCAATACCAAACAAAATTGTCCCAGGAAGAATATGCCATAAATAGGAATCACCTGATGCTAGCGGTAAGAAAAGAAGTATGGCGACACCAGCAAGAAGTGGGCCGACGGTCATAAACAAACGTGCTCCGTATTTTGCCGCAAGTTCTCCAACTTTGCTTGAAAACAAAATCATAATGACGCTGCTTGGGAGCATAGTTAATCCTGCAATCAATGCAGAATAATGCAAATGTGTTTGAAGATACAGTGATAACGAGAATGAGTAGCCACTGAGTGCACCATACATCAAAAATGTCATGATATTTGAACCAGAGAAATTACGCGACCTAAATAAGCCTAGCGGCACCATAGGGTCACGACTACGTTTTTGCCATATAACAAATAGTACGCCAAGAATTGCGCCAACAATCAAGCAGGTGAGTGTCATCATATTCCATCCATGCGCTGGCCCTTCTATGAGTCCGTAGGTAACGCCAGCGAGCGCAAGCGATACTAATATAGCGCTAGGCACATCGAAATGCCGGGGTTCATCGTCTTTTGATTCTTTAATATTTTTAACAGCAAGCACATAGCATACGAACGCAAGCGGCACATTAATCAGGAAAATCCAGCGCCAGCTTGCTAGTGCAAGAATACCCCCACCAATCACTGGTGCAAGCACAATTGCCGCGCTGCTCCAAGCCGTCCAGCGTCCAATTGCCTTACCTCGAGCAGTCGTCTCAAACATCGTATTAATAATCGCGAGCGCACCAGGCACCATAAGCGCACCGGCAACACCTTGTAAAATACGAGCAACAATAAGAAACGTTACGTTTGGTGAAATTGCGCATAAAAGCGACATAAGCGCAAAGCTTATCACCCCAAGGAGATAGATTTTCTTACGACCAAAAATATCACCGAGCGATCCACCCAGCAGAATAAGTCCAGATAATGAAAGCATGTAGCCATCCGTAATCCACTGCAGTCCGCTAAAGTCGGCATGTAGTTCGGCTGCGATTTTTGGCAACGCTAAGTTAACGACCATACCATCTACAATAACAACCGCACTCCCAATAATAACTGCTGCGAGACCTAGCAGTTTACTTCCTCGATATTTCATATACTAAATATAGCACAAAAAAGTGAAATCCCCGCTGGCCGCAGGGCTCACTTTGAGCTGTTCGCCGCCTAGCAGGGAAGGGCTACCTATCTCGGGGATAGCAGGGAAATTCAAACTGATACGCCGTACCGCCTCGCTTAACAAATCTTGCAACTTCATCAAAACTCTGAAGACCCCCGCCAACCCGAAGCATCGCGCAGCGGTCAGCCATAGTAAACAAATACTCAAGAAATGTCTCACTCTCGTCACCCCAGTCATCACCAACATATCTGGGCTCTTCGGTGACAGCAAAACAGTCCATAGTTATTGCTTTGTTACAAGCAATGCCGACGGTCTTCCAGCCCCTAATCTTTGCGTACTCATAGGCAAGGGCAGGAATACCATAATACGTCAATCCGGAAACGAGAACGATCTCCGTATCCTGTGGCAAAGAGTAACAACCGAGAACATATTCAATACCATTTGCTACAGCAAGCCAAGCCCCGAAAATATCAAGATTCCAATGACTATACCCGACAACGCCAAGCGCAAACCGGCCCATGTCATTCTCCTGTCGCTAGATGCCTTTGCGCAGAATATAATACCACAAAAAAGCAAAAGACCATTCACTTTGAATGGTCTTTATTATACTTTTTTCAGAAAAACTAGTCTTTCTTCTCGGCCAAGCTGCCCGGTGCCATGTAGAACCAACTTTCTGGCTTGCTATCGTATTTGCCAGAGAGAATATCTTTGGCATCACGAATGGTATCCGAAAGCTTTACATAGACGCCTTTATTACCAGTGAATTGCTCGGCAACATGGAATGGCTGTGCAAAGAAACGTTGCAGGCGACGAGCGCGGTTAACGATCTGCTTCTGGTCGTCAGAAAGTTCTTCCATGCCAAGGATAGCGATGATATCCTGCAATTCTTTGTACTGCTGAAGCACCCGCTGTACTTCACGTGCCACATTGTAGTGTTCTTCACCCACAATTTCTGGGTCAAGGCTAGTCGAAGTGCTATCGAGCACATCTACCGCTGGATAAATGCCAATCTCAGTCAGGCCACGGTTCATCACAATGGTTGCATCGAGGTGAGCGAAGGTGGTTGCGGGTGCTGGGTCGGTAAGGTCGTCAGCTGGCACATAGACAGCCTGGACAGAGGTGATTGAGCCTTTTTTAGTACTCGTAATCCGCTCTTGCAGAGCACCCATTTCTTGCTGAAGATTTGGTTGGTAACCCACTGCAGAAGGCAAACGGCCAAGCAGGGCAGATACTTCGGCACCAGCCTGTGTATAACGATAAATATTGTCAATGAAAAGAAGCACATCTTTACCCTCATCACGAAATGCCTCAGCCATCGCAAGACCAGCCAGCGCTACACGAAGACGAGCTCCTGGTGGTTCATTCATCTGGCCAAAGACAAGGCTGGTTTTAGTGAGCACACCACTTTCTTGCAATTCTTCGTAAAGGTCTTTACCTTCACGAGTACGCTCACCAACGCCTGCAAACACTGAGTTACCCTTGTGGAATTCGGCAATATTGTTAATGAGCTCTTGAATAAGCACGGTTTTACCTACACCAGCACCGGCAAAAAGACCAGCTTTACCACCTTTTACAAGAGGTGCGATAAGGTCAATTACCTTAATACCAGTTTCAAGAATTTCAGTTTTGTTCGACTGCTCGGAGAGGGCAGGTGGCTCGCGGTGAATAGGAGCTTTCTTGCCTGTAACAGCTTTACCTTCGTCGATAGGTTCACCCACTACATTAAACATGCGGCCTTGGGTTTGCTCGCCAACTGGTACAGAAATGCCAGCACCAGTTGCAACCACGTCATCACCACGTTTTAAACCATCAGTGCTCGACATAGAAATGGCGCGAACTGTGCGCTCATCGAGGTGCTGAGCTACCTCAAGCGTCACGGTTTTATCACCGTGCTTAATTTCAAGTGCCTCATACATGCCTGGCAGGTTTTTATTATTAAATTCTACGTCAACCACCACACCCACAACCTGAATGATGTGACCAATGGTTCCTTTTTCTTTACTCATATGTTCTCCTTTACTCACTGAGGGCCTCTACGCCGCCTGATATTTCTGCTAATTCTTGGGTAATGGCACCCTGTCGGGCTTTGTTCATGGCAAGCGATAGATCGTCTACCAGATCGGAAGCATTATCGGTGGCATTCTTCATGGCTATCATGCGCATGCTCCACTCGCTCGCACGGCCGTCAAGTAACGCTTGAAAAATTTGTGCGCCAATGAGGCGTTCTGTCACAGCATCGAGCACCTCTTCGGCGCTTGGTTCATACAGCGCACTACGCACCGTATTTGAAACTTCTGTTTCTTCAAAACCGGCTGGTAAAATGCGTGATACTGTAACTTGTTGCGTCATAGTGTTAATAAACCGCGTATAGATCACATCTACAGCATCCACTTCCCCTTGGCTAAATGCGCTAATGGCAGTACCGAGCACTGGATTGAGCTCACCGCCTTCAGGCTGGTCGGGCAAATTCTCGTAGACACCCGCAACCTCTACATCCTTCAGGCGCGTCACAAATTGTGAGGTGCGACGGCCAATAGCAATGGTTTTATTTTTTACCTCAGCTTGCTTATCAGCCTGAAGTTCACGAATATAGGCTTTCATTACATTACCGTTATACGCTCCAGCAAGCCCTTTATCAGAGGCGACCACAATCAAAAGCCTGGTTTTCACCTCGCGCTTTTGAAACAATACATGCCGAGCTGTCTCACCCTGAGAAGCGAGGTACGTCAAAAGTTCACGAGCTGCGAGTGAATAGGGTGTCGAGGCTTTATCAGCTTCCTCGGCACGGCGCATTTTACTAGCCGCCACCATTTGCATCGCCTTGGTAATCTGCTTCGTGCTTCGTACCGAGCGGATGCGTGAACGTAATTGCCGTATGGAGGCCATTTATTTAATCCTCAAAGCCTTTCGCTACTGTTTTAGCGGTCTTTTTAATAGTATCGAGCAGTTCTTCGGTTGGCTTATCACCCTGGTTAAGCGTCCGCATTGCCTCTTTATGGTCGGTCCACAAACGGGTAAGTAGGGCAATCTGGGCATCTTTTATTTTCGCCACCGACACTTGATCAAACAAGCCATTGCTTACAGTATAGATACTTGCAACTTGCTCCCATACCCCCATTGGCTGGTATTGTGGTTGCTTGAGGAGTTCAGTCAGACGCTGACCGCGGTCAATTTGCGCTTTAGTTTCGGCATCCAGGTCGCTACCAAACTGCGCAAAACTGGCAAGTTCACGGAACTGACTAAGACCTAGCTTAAGATGACTACCGACACTTTTTACCGCTTTGGTTTGTGCGTCGCCACCTACACGGCTTACCGAAAGACCAGCAGAAATTGCCGGGCGAATACCTTGATAGAACAAATCGGTTTCCATAAAAATTTGACCATCGGTAATAGAAATAACGTTGGTTGGAATATACGCCGAAATGTCACCAGCTTGAGTTTCGATGATTGGTAGCGCTGTCAGCGATCCACCACCAAGCTTATCGGTAAGTTTTGCCGAACGTTCAAGCAAGCGTGAGTGCAAATAGAATACATCACCAGGGAAAGCTTCACGTCCTGGCGGACGACGAAGGAGGAGTGACATCTGACGGTAAGCGACAGCGTGCTTAGTAAGGTCGTCGTAAATCATGAGTGCATGCTGCTTATTGTCGCGGAAATATTCACCCATAGCCGTTGCAGCATATGGGGCAAGATAGAGCATTGAAGCAGCATCACTCGGGCCGGTTGCTACAATAATGGTTTGTTCCATCACTCCTTCTTGCTTGAGGCGGTCAACCAGACGGGCAATTTTAGAAAGTTTTTGGCCAATAGCAACATATACGTTTACCACACCCGTTTTTTGGCGAGCTTGGTTAATCATCGTATCAATCGCAATGGCAGTTTTACCTGTTTGACGATCGCCAATAATCAGTTCACGCTGACCACGACCAATAGGGAACATGGCATCAATAGCCATAATGCCGGTCATAAGTGGTTCGTGCACATGGCGACGGCCAAGCACACCAATAGCTTCGCGCTCAACAAGGCCAGTTTGCTTCGTTTTAATAGGACCGGCACCATCAAGTGGACGGCCGAGCGGATCAACAATACGGCCGAGCAGTTCGGGGCCAACCGGTACTTCAAGCAGGGTACCTTTGAGACGAACTGTATCGCCAGCAGACACATTGGTGTCGCTCCCTAGAAGCACTGCACCAATTTCATCTTCCATAAGGTTGAGTGCAAAAGCCTCAACTACACCATCTTTTGTTTCAATTTCGAGCATTTCCGAAAATCCAGCGTCACGTAGGCCATGTACCCAGGCGACACCGTCACCAATACGTGTTACGATACCGACACTATCAAGACCTTCAGAGGTTTCTAGGCCAGCAATGGCCGCTCGAAGTTCTTCTGCTAATTCTGTTACTTTAATATCTGCCATAATTTCCTCTTTATTTACACTTGTCGCGCCTTCAGGGCGGTTAATTTTCGCTGTACGGTGCCATCAAAGCGCTTGCCGGGAACATCAATCCGTACGCCACCTAATACCGTTTGGTCAACGTGTTCACGGATTTGCAGATCTTTTGCTTTTACGAGCTTAGAAATCTCTGTTTTCATAGCCGCAGTTAGCGAATGAGCACTCGTCACATCAGCTATAGTCACGCCTCGAGAGGCAAGTGCATCTTCTATATCACGCACCAAAAGCGTCTGCTCACGTGTACGACGCGTTGCTAACAGGTACGCTGCCACTTCGCGCAGCACCTTAGCCTGGGGTATGCCCGCTAAGATTCTATCAGCTGTAAGCGCAGCAATTTTTCGACGTGACAAGCGAAGCGCCATATTCTTACCGCGCCTCCTTAACAGCCTCAGCGATGATTTTTGTATCAACTGCCGGTGTGACCGTTTTGCCAATGACTTTTTCGGTTGCCTGAGCAACCAGATTGAGCGTTTCGTTATGAAGTGCCTTTTTAGCTGCTACTACTTCTTTCTCAAGATCGTCACGCGCCTGTGCAACAATTTGCTCAGCCCGTGCTTTCGATTTTGCTTCGGCAGTTTCTACCATCGCAGTGGCTTCGTCTTTCGCTGTTGCAACAATATCCGTTGCTTCCACGCGAGCCTCTTTAAGAAGAGTGTCGATCTTTGTTTTAGCCTCAGTTGCTTGCTTTTCAGCTTCTTCAGCCGCTTTCGATCCAGCTTCAATATGCGCCTGGCGAGCGTCAATAGTTTTCAGTAGTACAGGGTACACAAACTTGCCCATCAGCCACACAAGCACCACAAAGCCAATAATCTGAAAAATCAGCATTTGCCAGTCAATGCCAAGCGCGCTAAAAATGCCACCCGAGGCAGCGCTGTCTGCAAATTGTGTTGCTATACTCATCTGCTACTATCCTAGGAACTTAGCGATAATAGCAACTACAATACCAATGATTGCAAGTGAGTCAGAGAACACAATTGCAGTAATCATCAACGTACGAATGTCGCTTAGTTTTTCTGGATTGCGACCAAGTGCAGTTAATGCACCAGCACCAATCACACCCACACCAAGTGCAGCGCCAAGTGCTGGCAGGGCGTAAGTAAGTCCAAATGCTAATTGATTCATAAAATCTCCTTATTTATTACGTTCATTATATCATTCTCTTACCGAGACAGCATGAGAGGTATCGGTAGAGGAATGTTCAGGGGGGAATTTAGTGTGCTCTGGGTGAGCTTTGGTGGTGCCATGAGTATCAATAGCAAGCGACGTAAAGATAACGGTGAGAATAAAGAACACATACGCCTGCACGAGCCCAATAAACAACTCAAACGCCATAAATAGCGGTAAGGCAATAACAGAGAAATAACTGGTTAAAATGGCAATAATGACGAGAAGCACTTCACCCGCAAAACAGTTACCGAACAAACGAAGTGACAAAGCAGAGTAGCGTGACACTTCGCCGATCAGCTCCAAAAAACCTTCAAACGAGCCAATTGGGTCTTTAAATGGATTACGAAAATAACGCTTTAAATTGCCGATTGGCCCGTGCTGACGAATAGCGTTTATCTGCACGATAACAAGGGCAATGATGGCGATCGCGAACGTAAAGTTCATATCTGCCGCAATACTGCGAAGAACTGGCACATGGTTGTAGGTGATGGCATCAAGACCAGGTAGTACGCTCATCCAGTACGAAATAATCACGTAAAAAAAGAGAGTAAGTGCAAGAGGCGCCATTTTACGTGCTAACTTTTTATCGGGAATAACGCTGTCGATTTGACTAAGCATACCTTCAAACGCCCATTGCATAAACCCAACAAAACGGTTGTAGCGACCATGCTTTACCATAAATGCTACGTAGAAAAAAACAATCAAAAAAATGACCAAGCTCAGCGTTCCGGTAAGCATAGCGTTCGTCACATGGAAACCGCCAATGCTAAATAATGTCTCTGAACCGAGGCTAATATGAAGATCAAGGGCGGCAAATGTAGGTATCATGATTTTTTAACTTTCTTTAGTTGTTGCCTCACAAGCGCAAAAGCAAGGACAGTACCAAATACAAGGCCAGCACTCATTATCCACGGTGTCGTATGCAGTTGTTTGTCGAGAAGGAGGCCAATAAAAAGCAATCCCAGTACAGGCACAAACATCCGCCACGTAGTATCCACCATGGTGCTAAGCAATAAAATGACCGTCGATCGATCCGGCGGTGTGAATTGCTTATCGCCATCTTGGTGTGGTGTAGCCATGTACTTACACTATACCAGGCCGCTACTTTTTTGTACAATAGAGACAATATGGAACAACAAAACACAACCCCCCAACCAGCTCCAGAGATAACTACTCAGGCGCCAAAAAAGTCGAACAAAGCACTGTATATTATTCTTGGCATTATAGGAGGATTGATCGTTCTCGGTGGCATTATCACTGTTATCGTTATGCTCATTTCAAATGCAACCGGCTCATCCTCATCATCAAGCGCCTCAACGCTTTTTTACGACACCCTTAGTAATGCTTCTCAACAGACAAAAGTTCATTTTGCTGCCGAAACTACCCGCTATAAAGATGAGTCTAGCGCAAAGGCAAACAAATATGATAAGTATGATCAATCGTTAGCTGAATTTGATACAAAGACGAAACAATATTCAGCAGTATATGCCACAGACGACACAATTATACCTAGTAATGGTCGCTGCGTACAAAACAAAGAATACAAAGTCACTGGCTACCTTTATAAAGATTTTAACGCTGCACGCGCGGCATTAAATACACCATCAACTGAGCTCATGCCACAATCAGCTTACAGCAAGTACGGTGCTTGTACCTACGATGACTTTGGCAGGGAAGGCATTCTAAGCGATGGGCTCATTCCTCTTGGCTTTACGAGCGCCCAAAGTAAAGATTGGCTTACCGCCCTACAGGCACAAAACGCTTTTACTATCAAAGACGAAGGCTCAGCAACCTACAAAGGCCAAACCGGCCGTAAAATTAGCTTTGCGCTTAATAAAGGTGTGACATGCCAGGATCTCTTTTTTGCCCAGCAAGATGGCACCACGGGAACGCATGGTGGTCTTAACTCAAATAAATACTTGTACGAAGAGACGTACTTTGCAGGTACAAATACCACTGGCCTCAAAGGCTTTTACATAATAGATGAAAAAACAAAGCTGCCTATATACAGCGAATTTCAGACAGTAGCCATTCCAGGTCTTGAGGCTGACGCCATCACGGCCAAGCAACACTACAGCTATCCAACGTCGTTTAGTATAACTACAAGTAGCGTGCCTGAAGATGTATAAAGTTCTATTTTAAGAGTATGCACCAAACGCCCGTTATTCTACAGAAAAAGTAGAAGACGGGCAACTTTTTAGTCAATACTTTAAATAATCAAATACGAGTAGAGGAGCAAAAAATGGCTATAACTACCTGCGTCTATATTGACATAATTACATTTTATGATAACATTATATAAGTTCAGAAAAACGCTACATCCGTAGCCTGAAGCAAAGGGAGAAGCCATGCGTTCGCGCATTGCCATGCTTGCCGCCAGTCTCACTGTTGCCACGCTTGCCGTGGCGGGATGTGGGCTTGGCAGCGAGACCGACACAAGCTCCGATTCCACCGCTGCGCACGTCACCACCAAGCCGTCCAACGTCTTCACCAACCCGGCGCCGACCACCAGTCACGCAGCACCCGTAGCACCAAGCGGCCGCCCGTCTGCTCAGACACCGCAGAATGAGGTGAACACCCCCAGACCGGAACTCACCATCAGCTACCCGGTCGTGGAGACCGCTCAGGGTTTGACCTGTGATGACAGTGTGCAGACCACCCGCATCGTTCCCGATGCGAATGGATACGGCAAGGGGTTCCAGAAGTTCATCACGCTCATCACGAACCCCGGCTTCCTTCGCCTCGAGTGGGGCAAGGAGGAGGGTCTGACCCAGGCCCTCATCGTGGAGGGCAAGCGGTGGGCCCCCGTCAGCCACAACGAGTCGGCCACGGTCCTGGAGTACGCCGACTGGGGCAATCATGAGATCGATCCGAACAAGATCGTTCTGTGCGGCAACAAGAAGTGATCTGAACAAAGTTTCACCGCAAGGTGGAACGGCGGTTATCCGAAAGGATGACCGCTTTTCCATTTTTAGCTATACTATATACATGCCTAGGCGAAACCGCTCTCTCCCACGCCAACCTTTTCACCTTTTTACTAGTTGTAAAACAAAACGACGTTTCTCCTCTAAACAAGCGGCCGAACGCGCCGCCGAAGACCAAATGATGCTTCACACTGACCTCAATTTATCGGTTTACAGATGTGAATTATGTGGCGGCTGGCACCTCACAAGCAGTTCCAAAAAGTGATATGATTGAGATATAATAAGCTACATGCTATACTTAATATAGTAAATAGGAGAGAACTAATGGACGACAAAAAAACCGCTACGGACCCAAAAGTAATTATCTATAGCACTACCTGGTGTGCATTTTGCAAAACCGAGGAACAGTATTTGCAAAAACTTGGTGTCAGCTACGTAAAAAAAGATGTCGAAGAAGATAAAGAAGCCTATGAAGAGCTCATGAGTAAAAGTGGCGGCAACTTTCAGGGTGTACCCGTAACTGATATTGCCGGGCAACTCGTTCTTGGTTTTGACCGTCCTAAGATTGACAATCTATTGAAAGAAAATAATCTCACCTCATCGGCGATGGCCGCTTAAACTTGAAGTAAAAATGAAGCAGGAGGCGACGCACATTAGTCGCCTCCTTTCTTGTTACGGCACAAGTAAAAACTCGAGTGCGCAGGGCAGCCACCCTCGTTCGTGCATCCACAGCAGGGTAGTCCCATCACCAAGATAGATTGCTCGAAGTGTTTGAGTAGGGAACTGCTCGGTAAAACGCTGAAATACCTCACTTCGGTGTTCGTGACCCGCAAAGTAAGCATCGTCAACACGACAAAGCTCATCCCCCTCATTACTAAGGAGGAGCACCACAGCAACCCGCACCAAGTCAGCCACGACCGCCTCCGTTATTTCTTTGGCTCGCATCAAGACGCATTTATCATATAGGTTACATGCGATAAGGTCAAGGCGAACTTTTGACGAAACGTGCTTATCATAGTAGAATAATTCAGTTCAGATCCTGAAAAGGAATGGAGTTACCATGACCCAGCCGATGCCTGACCAGTTCAAGCACGTGCTCGTCATCGAGCGAGATCTCGGCCCTGCCACGATGCTGAATGTTTTGCTGAGGCAAAACGGCGTACAAATGACTCTCGCTCGCACAACAGGACATGCCCGAGAACTTATGAGCGCAGGCTGGCCCACAGGAATTGTCATTCAGGGCCAGTCGGTAGAACAGTTGGAAGACAGTCTGGGCGTTGAAAATACGCTCCGATTCCTTCGTGACCTCGAGTTGGCTCGTTATACAGGCAAACTCTACGTTCTTAGTACCACCGACTTCACCAATCCGGCATTCAGTCAGGCTGCTCCCCACATCCTGACTGCCGTTTACGACAAACTGCTTGTAGTCACTGGCAGACAACCGTTGGCGTTCTGATTCACTGAACAGTTTTACCTAAAAAATAGGTAGCCCATCTATATGACGGGCTGCAGCATACCGCAGCCCGTCATATAGCCCTACAAAACGAAATTATTACATACCGATTTTTATCACATCACCACCAATTGCCTGACGGAAATAGCCATCATGACTCACATATAAAATAGCACCAGAATATTTCGCAAGCGCCGTTTCAAGCTCTTCAATGCTGGGGAGATCAAGGTGATTAGTTGGCTCATCTAAGATAAGTAGTTGCGGGTCGTTTGCCAGCATTGCAATGAGTTGAAAACGCGCTTTTTGGCCGCCACTAAGCTTTGAGAGGGGAATATTACCATCACCCTCAGTAAAGAGGTAATCACTCATGAGACTACGGATTTTTGGCGTACTAATGGTCAAGTTTCTATCAAGATACATGCGTTCAATAGCTTCTTGAAGCGGCATGGCGAAGTAGGTAGGCGATATCTCTTGCTCATAAATACCAATGCGGACGTGCGAATCAAGGGAGATGTCACCCGAAAATAGCTTGACGCCAGAGGAGAGCTCAGCGTTCTCTTGAGTCAGAGCATCTGCAGCCCGAGGACCAGACACCGAGCCGTTTCGAGAGGGAGGGGGCTGCGTTCCCGCATTAAGGAGCGCTTTAATAAGCGTCGTTTTTCCGGCACCATTCCGCCCGCGAAGCTCCAACGCTTCACCTTCACGAAGATCGATATTTATACCCGAAAAAAGCGGTGTATTTCCATATCCTAAGCTTAAATCAGTTGCTCGAACTAACACGTGTTTGCTGCGCGATTCCTCATTTTTGAGGTTCATGCGAATGTTTTTTGCCTTAAATTTACCGTATTGGGCCGCCGTTTTATAATTCAAGTTCGCTGCTGATTCTTTATCTATCCAGAAAGTCGGCTTTTCTTTGGTTTGCAGCTCAGCTAACTCTTTTCGTGATCGCTCTTCAAGGCCTTTAAAGCGCTGGATTGTGCCAGGATTACGTGACTTTTCTTTCAGTCGCTGATAGTCAAGCACTTTTACTTTCAAATTGGCAATGCGTCGTTCAATAAGCTCAAATTCGTTCATTTGGCTTCCGGTACTAACAGCATTTTGTTTTAAATATGCATCATAGTTGCCCTTATAGCTTGCGTTTTCACCATCTTTTAACTCTACGATGCGGTCAACTTCTTTTAATACATCACGGTCGTGCGTAATGACAAGCATAGCCTCAGGCGCGCTGCGCATCCACTCAATAAATTGCGCTTTTGCCACATAGTCCATATGATTGGTTGGCTCGTCAATAAGCGCTAAATCTGCCTTAGAGTGCATAATCTTCACCACTTCAACAAGGCGCTTTTGTCCACCAGAAAGTGTTGAAAACTCACGATGTGCAATACCGCTCAACTGAAAATTATCAAGTTCACGTTCAATTTGCTCTTCAATTTGGTAGAATCCCTTATCGTCAAACCGCTGCAAAGCTTCGGTATATTCGTTAATTTTACGCATATCATCGCCCATAGTCTCTGGATACGTTTCGATGGTATGACTTAGTTCGCTATATTCAGGTAGGCCGCCGAGTACGTATTGCAACACTGTCATTCCACCTAAATCATGATGCTCCTGGGCTGTCGCAACCACTACCGTACCACGCTTAAAAACAACCTCACCGGTAAAATCTTTATCGGTACCTGCCAATATTCCAAATAATGTTGATTTTCCCACTCCATTGCGACCCACTACGCCTATTTTTTCACCATCACTAATACTAAACTTAATCCCATGCATAAGCTGCTTGGGCCCAAAGCTTTTTTCAGTCACAGTAATATCAGCGATCATATCTGTTAGAGTATACCACACACAAATTGACAGTGTAGAAGAGAAAAGATATTATCCAAATGCGATAAATATCCTCGAAAGAGACATACACCTTCTGAACGGAGTGGTTATGCCGGATTTTGAGGTCGATCGGCTACACATTGTCGGCACGGAATATACTGGTAATCCAACAATGCAGATACTTTTTCAAGAACTTTGGAAAGGCATTCCATTGTTTTGCGATATTACCTTCAAAATGGGTGGAGATACCTGGGAGTTAGGTCGTCTCATTGCGCTTACGATTGATCCAGTTGACATGAATAAAATTATGTTTATAGCCCACCAAAGCAGCGCGCCGTATCGTACAGGATATATAGTTGAATACGAGGGCACGCTCTGGCTTGACGACATTGAGCCGGAAATGACCTTTTGGTAGTGCTTGCTTTATCGCCTTAGTGTATAAGTGAGCCGCCTTCACTTGGCGACTCACTTATACACATTTATCTCTAGTACGCTACAATTGAAATAATGAAACATTCCATCCACCTCTCATCAGGAACGGTCCATTACTGGACCTATGGTGATGCAAAAAAGCCTGCGCTTATTATGGTTCATGGCTTTCGAGGAACGCACCATGGACTTGAGTTGATCGCTTATGAATTATCCGATTTTTATGTGATTATTCCAGACTTACCGGGTTTTGGTGAAAGTGAACCTATTGAAAAGCATAACCTTACCGGATATACGACTTTTTTGGCAGCTTTCATAAAAGCGCTTGACCTTAAAGAACCGCCGATTCTTTTAGGTCACTCGTTTGGAAGTATTATTGCTAGCCACTTTGCCGCTGAATATCCGACGTTGATACGCAAACTTATTCTTATTAATCCCATCAGTGCACCGGCGCTTGAAGGACCGAAGGCTGTCATGACTAAACTTGCTATTTTTTACTACTGGCTCGGACGAAAGTTGCCTCGAAAAGCAAGTCACCTGTGGCTCTCAGCGAGGCCGATCGTACTTGGTATGAGCATTACCATGACAAAAACGAAAGACAAAGCGACCCGACGCTATATTCACAATCAACATTTAACCCACTTTAGCTCATTTAACGATCCGGGTGTTGTTGCAGAAGCTTTTAAGACTTCAATAAGTCATACGGTTGCTGAAAAGGCCGAGCATATTGTCACGCCGACACTTCTTATTGTTGGCGAAAAAGACGACATTACGCCACTCGAAAAACAGCATGAAATCCATACAACTATTGCAAGTAGCGAGCTATTTGTTATTGAAAATGTAGGACATCTTATTCACTACGAAACGCCGAAAAAGGCAGCGGAGGCGATTACAATGTTTCTACGAGCGCCCGGGATGTCGCAATAAGTTTACTATAAATAGACTCAAACTCATCGAGCGTGTGTTGAATGTCATGTGTGGTCGCGATAGCAAGACTTGCTTTACTGAACTTGGTGCGAAGCTTTGGATCCTCGATAATTTTTTGCAAGGCTACAGCAATTTGTTCGTCATTGTCCTGCTGACAAAGGTAGCCGTTCACATCGTCTTGACAGAGTTCTCTTAGAGCACCGGCATCAACTGCTACGACAGGTTGACCGCTTGCCATAGCTTCAAGCATAGAAATACTTTGAAGCTCAGCGGGCGACGGCATGCAAAAAACAGTGCCCACGCGATGTAAAGCCACGATTTCTTCATCAGTAACTTTACCGGTAAAGGTGACATGTGAAGCAAGAGACAAATCATGTGCATAACGTTTCAATTCATCTATGTCCGTACCGCCGCCAACAATCAACAAATGCGAACCAGTTTGCTCTTGAATGCGTGAAAATGCTTTTAACAGGACGGGAATATGCTTTTCAGAATCGAGTCGGCCAACATAGGTAACGATTGGTTTATCCTCTGGAATATGAAACTTTTTCATTATTTTTTTATCTGGTTTGGATGGGAAAAAGCGACTTAAATCGATACCGTTTGAAATTGCGATGACAGGGATAGACATATTTTCGGTATCAAACATATCAATCGCGGCTTTCGTAGGCATAGTGACACAGTCCGACTTTGAGTGGAAACGACGGCCATATTCGTGCAACATATAGCTGATAGGACGTGCAAACGGCGCTAGCAGCTTCATGTTGTCGAGTAAGTTTTCTGGAATGGCATGATTAGTGCTAACAATCGGAATACCCATTTTGTTGCCATATTTCATGGCCGCTTGACCAATCCACATTAGCATTTGAATATGAATGACATCAGGTTGGAATTCTTTGATAATCTCTTTTACATCGCGCTGCGGCGTAAGAGAGATACGCATATTTTGATAAAACGGAAAGGGGATTGACGGTGTGCGGATAATTTTATAATTCCCATCCCACTCCTCGTCACGTTTTCCAATTTGACTTGGGGCAATTACGAGAACTTCGTGCCCTCGTTCACTTAAGCCTTTAGCAAGGTTGCGGCTAAATGTTGCCACACCATTGATCGTAGGCCAATGTAAATCGGCAGCAATCAGGATTTTCATATGTAAGCTATTATAGCATGCAGCCCCGAGGGCATGATACACTTTAGTGTAGTTATGAAACTATTTTTTGATGCCCGCTACATTCGTACCGACGTGTACGACGGCATTAGCCGTTATAGTGCCGAACTTGGAGCTGCCGTTGCAAAACAGCACAAAGATACAACATTCCTCATCTGTAAAGAGGAACAAAAAAAGTTTTTGCCTAAAGGCGCTAAAACGCTTCTTTTTCATGATGTTGAATCACCAATGGAGATGTTTGCTAGCCTAAAGCTAAACACGTATAAGCCTGATGTTGTGTTTAGTCCTATGCAAACGATGGGTAGTTTTGGCCGAAAATTTAAGCTGATTTTAACGCTTCATGATATGATCTATTACCGCCACCGCACGCCGCCAGCACAGCTACAACCCTATGTTAAGCTGGGTTGGAGATTATTTCACCTAGCGTATTGGCCACAGCGCCTTGTACTTAACAGTGCTGACTTGATTGCGACCGTAAGTCAAACCAGCCGACAAGATATTGAGCATGCTAAACTTACCAAGCGACCGCTCATTGTGGTGTCTAACGCACCACGCGACTTGTCGGAATTTCTCAAAAAGCCAAAAACCGCGCAAAAAAAAGCACCAAAAAACCTTATTTATATGGGTTGGTTTAGGGAATATAAAAATGTAGAGTTGCTTGTCCGTGGCTTAACGTTTTTACCCGATCACACACTTCATCTGTTGAGCCGCATTACTGAAGAACGAAAAAATCAGCTCCTAAAAGGCATCGACGAATCGGTCAAAAAACGTGTGGTATTTCATAATGGCGTGAGTGACAAAAAATACGCCGAACTTTTGGTCGACGATGCATTATTAGTGACAGCTAGCCTTGATGAAGGCTATGGTTTATCAGTGGCAGAAGCATTCTCTGTCAGCGTTCCGGCCGTAGTGAGCGATTTACCTATTTTTCACGAAGTAGCAGGGGAGGGTGCATTGTATTTTGACCCTAAAAATGCACATGATTATGCCGAAAAGGTCAAAGAGGCGTCAAAAGTAGCAACTTATAACCACCTTGCCAAAAAAGGACATGAGCATATGGCTCAGTTTACCTGGGAGGCATCCACCGCCCGTCTTATTAAAAACGCCAAACATCTCTTACAAAAATAATAGAGCCCGACCTTACCGTAAGGCAACATAGTATTCTATCATGTCGCTAATTTTGGCTTTACACTTTTCCATAGCCGACAATCGTACCCATTCGTTAGGTTGATGCATCGCAGTTTTGTTGCCGGGCCCGTAAATCATCATAGGAATGCCATGCTCGTGAAAAGCAAACTGATCCGTTGCGCCAATAAACGCCTTAATCGGCAGAGCAGTTTGTTGTGCAGCTCTATAAATAGCAGCATTTTCGTCGCATTTAGTTGGAGAGGGCTCCCATGATTGAACGATTTCAAAATCGTACTCCTCAGCAAAGCCCTTACGTACGGCGTCCAGCTCATCCTTGAACTGAGGAGTAATACGTAAGTTAAACACTCCCTCTGCTATTTCAGGAACAACGTTAGCAGCAGCCCCTGCACCGATAACTGTGGGATTAATAGTAGGAACATCGAGCATATCATCCTTATACAACAAACCCCACTGTTCTCGTATTCTAGGTAGATCCACCACAAAGTGTCCTAGCTTCTCAATTGCCGTCTTTTCAGAATAAATCTCTGATGCATGACCACCAGGCCCGCGTGCTCTTATATGCCACAATGTATCACCACGATGACCTACGCCAATAGAGTCGCCGTCAGTAGGTTCTAGAATAAGCCCTCCGACGGTTTCATAACGTTTTTTTAAGTCGTCAGCTAAATTTTCTAGTAGCAGAAGGCTTCCCGAACCATCCGTTTCTTCATCAGCAGAGAACATAAACCATAAATCACAGTCCGGCGGATTATAACAAGCCTCTCTTACTAAATCAAGCATTACAGCAAGGCCTGATTTCATGTCACTAACACCCAGTCCTGTCAGCTTATCATCATCAAAAGGATATGATTGCAGTTTGAAAGGGTTAGTTGTCCATTCTTTAGTTGGAGGTACAGTGTCAAGATGACCATTTAAAATAAAAGCTCTGCTACGATCTTTGCCTTTTATCCATGTCGCTATGTTGTTTTCGTAGCGAAGTACGTTCAACCTACCACCATTTAAGTAAGCTTCGATATAGCCAGCGAGCCACTTTTCTTTACCGCTTGGAGAGGGAATACTAACTATATCGTGAAGAATATTGTATGCTTCTATCACCCGATCGTCGTTCCAATTGGCACACCGCTCACCACCTTTGCAACATTACCTTCTTTTAATAGTTCAAACACGATCACCGGCGTACCGTGCTCGGCTGCAAGGCCTAGTGCGGCTTTGTCCATCACTCTGATAGCGGGATGTTCAAGCGCTTCTTGGTACGAGAGAGTATCAAACCTTTTCGCTTCCGGCACTCTCATAGGATCAGCATCGTATACGCCATCAACCTTTGTTGCCTTCAAAATCGCATCACAATCAAGCTCCAGTGCCAAGTTGACAGCTGCCGTATCAGTTGTCAGATATGGCCGACCAATACCTCCCGCAATCACTACGACACGTTTTTTATTGAGGTGGCTCAGCGCCCGACGATGCGTAAATTGATCGGCTACTTGGTCGCTTTTTATATTAGTAAGCGCTCTCGCTTCGAGGCCATTTGCGTTAAATACATCAGTAAGGGCGAGTGCATTCATCATAGTCGCGAGCATACCAATGTTATCGGCTGTCACCCGGCCAACACCGTTTCCTGCTAATTGTGCGCCTCTTATAAAATTGCCACCACCAATCATGATGACAATTTCCGCATTCTTTACTTTTTGTATTTCGCGCGCTATCCATGTCGCCCTAGCTACATCGAAGCCACTTTCAAACTCGCCCTGCAATTGCTCACCCGAGAGCTTTAAAAGGATTCGTCTGTACATACCCTTTAGTATACTCTGTTACAATAAATAGTACATGGCCAAGAAACAAAAGAAAAAAGTCGATTCTAAAGCCGTCCTTAACCGAAGGGCTCGCTTCGATTACGAACTCGGCGACGAAATAGTTGCCGGTATTTCGCTGACCGGCCCAGAAGTGCGCGCTGCTCGTGACGGTCACGTACAGTTAAAAGGATCGTTCGTAGCTATACGAAATGACGAACTATGGCTAAATAATGCTAGTTTTAGTTTACGACTCAATCAAAAAGGCCAAGCGAATGCGCGCACAGTCGATACGGCGCCACGTAAACTACTTGCTAGCCGTAAACAAATCGATACACTTACTACACGTCGTAAAGATGGCATGACCATCGTGCCAACTAAGCTACTGACGACTGGTAAATTTATAAAAGTAGTCATTGCGCTTGGAAAAGGAAAGAAGCGATACGATAAACGCGAAACGTTAAAACGTCGTGACCAAGAACGAGAGAGCAATCGAGCCATTCGAAGAGCATAAAACTCCCCGCTGCTAAAACTGAGCAGCGGGGTGCCTTATTACAAAGGATATCTACAGCTCGTCCTGCTTTACGTTAAACGACATCTGTACACGGCCATCGGCAGTAGGCCACATGCGAAGCGCACTTCCGCGTGCAACAGGAAGCGTGCATTCCCAGCTGCCATCAGGATTAAAGTGCAGCTCTACCACAAGTCCTGGGAAGAAGTAGTGGCTGAACTCACACAGTTTATGATCCGCCGTTTCACCGGTCCCATTAATGTAGAAGCCCTGTCGAAGAGAGGTACTGCCGTCCATCTGATCCAGAGAATAACGCAAACCCTCCAAAATACGCGTCCACTCATCGTACCCGGGCTGAGTCATAACGAATGTTGACACTTCGACTCCTTTGTCGTCGGCTAATGTATTATTATACCACTTCTACTTCTTAAGCTTGCAAGCCAAGCACAATATATGTTATTAATACTACGTCGTCTACAAACACAAATAGGGAGTAGGATGTCTGAGGATATAGTAGACCTTATTAGCAGTGGTGCTATTTCACTCAGTGATGTATTCAGACATCAGGCAATTGCATGGCTTCATCCTGACGCATCGTCACTTCCTCATCAATACGAAATCGACCCACACTACGAAGAACAGGTTAGGTACGCACGGCAAAGGCTCGAACAGCTCTATGCGTTGACTAATGATCAATGGGCAGCTATGGCATATCAGAATTACCTTGATCATCAGGAGCTCGCAAGCCAGCTTCAAAGGGATTGGGCTCCACGACTTCAACGATTAGAAGCCGCGCTCACGCAAGTAAAAGCACTACAAGTAGACAGCATACTTGACCGATTGAAGCTGCGCATCATTGAGCTTCTTGAACGTGGTGTTGCTGATCACCAGCTCTCCACACTTCAGAGTAGCGAAACCACGTTTGACGTTGCCGCATTCAAGTCACATACGCTTCGTCATGCACAGGAAATATTATCTCGGCGACAACTTGAGTATGACCTCCACATTAGAAATGTTGCGCAAAAAAATGCTATATTGGATGCACTGCAACGATTGCCGTTTGACTGACGATAAGGAGGATTGGGCGAATGAAGTTTTCGTTCGCCCAATTCCATAACCCCCCTGAGTGCGCTATACTAAAAACGATGAGAATTTATTCATGGAATGTCAACGGCATTCGCGCCGTTGAAAAGAAGGGGATGCTGGCTGAATTTTTAGAGAAAGAAAGGCCAGATATTGTCTGTTTTCAAGAAATTAAAGCTCACGAAACCCAACTTGACGTTGAATACCCGGAATACAAGAAGTTTTGGTATTCAGCCAATCGCAAAGGATACGCCGGCACCGCTATTTGGACAAAAATTCAGCCTCTACGCGTTTCAAATGGACTACCCGAAGAGCTAGTAAAAAAATACCAGCTCGATAGCGACAAATACGGTGACCCGTCTGACGAGGGCCGAGTCATGCTGGCTGAATTTGAAAAGTTTTATCTTGTAACAGTATATACACCAAACAGTAAAGGTGATCTTACTCGTCTTACACTTCGGCATAAACAATGGGACCCGGCATTTTTAGAGTTTGTCCAGGAACTTGAAAAGCAAAAACCAGTATTCTTTTGTGGCGATCTAAACGTTGCTCATACCGAACTTGACCTTGCGAATCCAAAGCCAAATATTGGCAAACACGGCTTCACCTATGAAGAGCGCGAGGGATTTGATAATTTTCTTAAAGCTGGCTACGCAGACACTTTCCGTCTATTCGAAAAAGAAGGTGGCCACTATAGTTGGTGGACCCATTGGGCAAATGCCAGGGCTCGTAACGTCGGATGGCGCATTGACTACTTCCTTGCTAGCAAGAAGGGCGTAGACATGGTAAAAAAGGCCGAGATCCACACCGATATTATGGGTTCTGACCATTGCCCAGTGAGCATTGAAGTATGACCCTTTCAGCGGGCATCCTTACCCGGCTTGAACGTGCTGAAAAACAAGCCCTGTCGTATCTGCCGAGCAAAGAGGTTGCAGAAAGTATTAAAAACAAATCGCTCGTTATGCTTGTCGCGCCAGCTGTAACTGGTAAAAGTCACCTCATTAAGGAGATGGCAAAGCAGGATAGTGACTTTCATACCATGCCTATTTTTACCACCAGAGACTCGCGACCTGATGATGACCCACGTTATTTTCACATAATTCCTCATACAGAAGAGGGACTCGGCAGGCTACTTGATAGCATCGAAGCAAAGCAGGTAGTACAATACGCAGTTCACCCTACTACTAAGCACATCTACGGTACTGTGGCAAGTGATTATCCTGGGCGCTTCAATCTCCTAGCCACGCTTTCACATACAGTAGCACCTCTTCAAAAACTTCCATTTGCAAGTACACATGTCATAGGACTCGTTACTGAACCACACACTTGGAAACAATGGTTCATTGCACGCTATCCAGACGTTAGTAGTGAACGAACAAAACGACTTAACGAGGCTATTTTTTCGCTTGAGTGGCTTATCGATCACGATACCGAGGTACATTGGGCAATTAATCGTCAAGACAAAGCATCTACCGTAGCCACGTCCATTATTAATGAGGTAAAATATAATCAATCAAACGGGAAGTCGGGAAGCAAGATGGCAAAGGGTATGCTTGCCATAGCCCAAGCGCTTTTATAGCGGGAGAACAAAATGACTGAAAAATTCTGCACACTACTGTTTTTGCGAAAAGATGACCAAATTTTACTGGCCATGAAAAAACGTGGTTTTGGTGCCAATCGCTACAACGGCGTGGGCGGTAAAATTGAGCCGGATGAAACAATCGAACAAGCGCTTATACGTGAATGTCAGGAAGAGATTAATGTTACTCCAATACATTTTTGGCAGGTTGCCGAACACGATTTTATTCAAGAGGAAAGTGAAAAACCATGGCGCATGTATGTGCATGTTTTCTTTTGTGATGAATGGAAAGGTGAACCGGTTGAAACCGAAGAAATGGCACCCGAATGGGTAAATATTACCAACATTCCGTACGATACTATGTGGAGCGACGACCACCTTTGGCTGCCGCAGGTACTTGAAGGGCATAAAGTAGTAGGGAACTTTACGTTTGATGAACACGATAACCTACTTACTCATCAAGTCGACATCGTGAAGCAACTCCCACACGAAGCTGATACTCATCAGCAGTCCCCGATGACATTTCAACAAATGGCCGACACGATTTATGACTTTATGGAAGCGCGCGATTGGCATCATCAGTCACCGCGCAATCTTGCCGTCTCGCTCAGTCTAGAGGCAAACGAACTGCTTGAACATTATCAGTGGAGCGAACAGCCGAGTAGTACGACTGATGAACGTGCCGCCGAGCTTGCCGATATTCTTATTTATGCCTTTCACTATGCTGCCATGGAGGGTATCGACATTCCCGCTGCTATCGAGAAAAAACTTGCAAAACAAGGCGAAAAATACCCAGCAAAAAGCTTTAAAGGCAAGTCAGAAACCGAACGACGGGCTTCGTGGCTTGACGCCAAGCTTTCTTATAACAAAAAAGGCCTTTAGTATGAAAAAGTTTGCTGTTTTCGACATTGACGGAACGCTTTTTCGCTGGCAACTCTTTAGCGAGGTAGTATTCGAGCTTATGCAAGATGGCTACATCCCAAAAGAAGTAAAGACAGAAGTTGAGGCTAAAATGACCGAATGGCGCAACCGCAAAACTGCCCATTCATTTCATGATTACGAAACGACCATTGTAAAAGCGTTTATTCCGTATATCACTAAGGTACCCGTTGCCGCTATCGAAGCAGCAGCAGATAAAATTCTGGCACGCGTAGGCAATCAAGTGTACATGTATACACGAAATCTAATTGCCCAGCTGAAAGAACAAGGGTATACCTTAATAGCAATTTCTGGCTCACAAGATGAAATCGTACAGCGATTCGCTAAACTTTGGCAGTTTGACATTGCACTTGGCCAAATGAACGACCAGAAAGAGGGAAAATACATTGGCACCATCCCTGGTGGAAAGTTACTTGTTCTAAGAAAAGGTGAGATTTTGAAAGAAATCGTCAAGAAACATAATCTTTCCTGGAAAGAAAGTGTTGGCGTAGGTGATACACTCAGTGATGCCACAATGCTCGAAGCAGTAGAGCAGCCAATCGCTTTTAATCCAAATGAGCAACTATTTACTGTCGCTCAAAAACACGGTTGGCCAGTGGTAATTGAACGCAAAAACATGATTTACGAAATGGAGATGCAAAATGGAGCATACATATTGGCAAAAGCAGCTACCATCTAAGCCGCTCCACCCCGATATTGAGTGGAACAAACCCGAGCAACGCTCACAGGCTGGCCGACTGGGCATAATTGGCGGCAATAAGCTTGGGTTTGCTGGTGTAGCTGAAAGCTATAGTACAGCCTTACAAATCGGAGTAGGGGAAGTGCGAGTACTCCTCCCTGACGTGCTTAAAAAAACCATTCCCACCACTATTACCGACACTGTTTTTACCGCTACAAACCCTTCTGGGAGCCTCGCGCGGGACGCATTAATTGATATGCAAACACTTGGAAATTGGGCAGGTGAAATCCTTCTTATTGGAGACGCGGGACGTAATAGCGAAACGGCTATTGTATATGAAGATTTTCTGCACGATTATAGCGGACCACTTACTATAACTCGTGATGCCGTCGATCTTATTAAAAACAGTACCGGTGCAATCGTAGAGCGGCCAAATACACTCCTAGTTGTATCATTCGCCCAACTGCAAAAAATATTTCAAAACGTATATTATCCAAAGATACTCACATTCAGTATGCAGCTTACCAATCTCGTTGAAGCACTACATAAATTCACTATTTCATATCCAGTAAGTATTGTTGTCCTTCATAAAGACCATCTCGTAATAGCCAACGAAGGTAATATCATCACTACAACTTGGGAAAATCCCATGGCTATATGGCGAGGAAATACTGCAACTAAAGCGGCCAGCTATTGGCTATGGAATCCTGGTGCACTTCTGCAAGCAGTTGCCACTGGTGTGATAAGTACCGCTTAGTAGATAGTTTCTTGACGGGGGATTTTTACTTCAACTGGAGTACTGCGGTCGGTAGTAGTGCCGTCACCAAGCTGACCAGTGTTATTGCGGCCAACAGCATATACACGACCATTATCTCCTAAAATAAAAGCACTGTACTCATCGCTATTTTCAATCGCCACTGCTTTCACACCACTTGGCAATGTCATTTTTTGAAAAGCACTCGCACAAGAGGTTGTCGTTGAACCACGGCCCAACTTTCCATACGTATTATCGCCTGCAGCCCACACATTACCCGCCGTTGTAATCACCATCACTGAATTCATTTGGTAGGTAGCCTCAATATTCATTGCATAATTTGCTGTTTCGCCGCCCAAGACCGAAGGATTGTAATACCAAGTTGCGTAGTCGTTGCAGTTGCCCGTACCCAGTTCACCGTAGCCATTATCACCAATACAGAATAAACCACTTTCCGTAGGGCGGTCGGTAGCAATGACGCATATTGCATGACGCGTTTGACCACCTTCGCCAATACTCAGAACACGCCCAAACGCACCAGCAGCAATTTGGCGAGGAGTCGAATAACAGTTATAACTACCGCTTGCCGCGCAGGAGCCAGTAAAGGCACCGTCGTTCGCTGTTCCGGCGGCATTGTAACCACTGAAATAGACATTACTTGCCGGCGGTTCAGAAGAATTAAAGAATATTCCTTCAAATCCTGAGTGGTACGTCAGGATGATATCTGTCACAATCGGATTACTCGAAATAATCGCACGACCAGGAATAGACTCGCCGATCCATACGTTTGTCGTAAAGTTGCCATGACCTAATTGACCAAGTTGATTACTCCCCGCACAATACGCTTGATTATCTGAGGCAATGACACAGGTAGTTGCATCTTGGTTGAATACTTTTTTTACCGTAAGAGAAGAGGCGCTTCCCGAAACCGGTCCAGGACTCGCAAGGTCAAGACGAAACTTTGTTGGCGCGGACATTGGCGAGGGGTTTCCATTTGTTGCCGCATTGCCCAGACCACCAGCGTCATTCATACCAGCACAATACGCTTGACCGTCTGAAGCGATAACACACATACTGTCAGTACCATACCCATTGACCGATGCGTCTACAGCCGTGAGACCTGCCGAAAGTGCAAATCTTTGCCATGTCGTTCCGCTCAAGAATCCACCCGTTCCACGACAATATACTTGATCTCCAAGCGTACTATTAGTGCCTAAAATACAGACAATACTTGCACCCTGTCCAGAGTTGAATACCTTTTTAGCTCGCTGTACGCCACTTGGGAGTACCATTTTTATAGGAGTACTAACAGTATTACCAAGGTTTTGACTGGCATCGCCAAGCTGATAGCTTGTATTATCGCCCCATCCATATAGCACGCCATCGCTAGAAAGCATATAACCATCATGCCCCTGATAACCCACACCCACAGAAGGGTCCTTCCAGCCGGCACCACCAGCAATTTGTGGCGCGTTATTGTAGCGACTATTGTCAACGTTCGTTGCGGTATATGTACGCCATACTTGGGTCGAATCGGAGGTGCGCACAAGTTGAACAGACCCATTTGCCACAATACGCAGAGAACTTGAAACGCCAACCGTTGGAAGTCCAACGGTATACGTCGTACGAATAATACCGTTGTTCACAATATAGTTGCTCAAACTACCAGATACAGTTCCAGCACAATCAGTGTTTGGCTGAAGTGGTTTTGCGTCCGTCCAGGTAGGGGAGTAACTACTTACTTTTAAGCAAGCCCTGGCTGCTGCAAGACCAGACTCAGATGCCTCACGTGCAAGTTGGTTGTAGTACTGACTTGCAAGCGCATTTGTAATAGAACTTACCGCTGTCACCGCTGTTATTAATACCATCAGCATAATCACTGATGCAACAATAATGGTTGGAAGGGCAAATCCATCCGTTTGAGAATGCGGCTTAACCATATGCTTCATTGAGTTCATCATAGCACCCTAGTGTATGCTCGACAAGCACGACTACCACGTAAAAAAGCGACAAAATTAGTCGCTTTTTTACGTGGTACCGCGAGCCGGACTTGAACCGGCACGAGCGAAAGCTCACAAGATTTTGAGTCTAGCGTGTCTACCAATTCCACCATCGCGGCATATAGGTTAGCACCTAACACCAATGTATTGTACAATAGATACTAGTAGGAATCCATAGATGAGACCAGACGATCCAACCAATAGGCGAGTGGGCACGCCGCTGATACCCCAGCGATCGCTTCTTCAACCGCCACACCCACCAGCCCGGAATACCGATAGCCAAGCTGCCGCTAACGTTGTGCGCGGTCAGCTTAATAGTATTTATAGTGGCAACACCTCAACACCAACTCCCCAAACAACTCCCGTTGCCGTTGCCCAAGATGCCTCTGCACAAACTATTGACGAAACACTCAAAAAAGATGAGACATACGGCCGCACCCACGCCTCGGATGCAACAGACATTCAAGAGGATCAGTGGAAAAAATACCACAGCGCATGGCAGGAATACTATCAAAAATACTACGAGCGATATTATGTTACTCAGGTATATCAAGCTCGTCAGGCACTTGAAGCTAAGGCTGCCGAGACAAAAATAGCTCACGCTCAACCCCAAGCTTCTCGTCCAACGGAAGTACTTACAAAAGAAGAAGCCGTACACGACCTCAAAGGACGGTTGCTTGAAAATATTAAAACGTCAGCCAAAAAAGTACGAAAAAGCCGGCATTTCGTCCCTATCACTGCAGCCTTATGCGTTATGTTAGTATTCGTGTTCTTACAATACAATCGTGTTATTTTTGCTAACGTTGCGGCATATATTAGCCCTGGCGACATTGACCCAGCAAATATCATCGTTGATCCTTCAACCGATGTTGTCGTAAGTAATGACCCTAAATTAATTATTCCAAAGATTAATGTCGATGTACCCGTTGATTACACCGCTCAGCCCGATTACAACTCGCAGATGCAAGCCATGTCGCACGGCGTGGCTTACTTTGGTATTCCTGGCGCCAATAGTAAACCTGGTCAAATCGGCAACACTGTCCTTGCAGGCCACTCTAGCAATGACCTCATCGACCCAGGCAGCTACAAATTCATTTTTGCTCGACTCGACCAACTGACTACCGGTGATGCGGTATATCTTAACTACAACGGTAAGCGCTATATGTACACTGTTACGAGTAAATCAGTTGTAAAGCCAACCGACGTGCAAGCGCTCATTTATAAAACCGACAAGCCCATCTTGACACTGCTTACTTGTACGCCGCTCGGTACAGCCCTCAATCGTCTTCTTGTTACCGCTGAACAAGTAAGTCCCGACCCTAAAAATGCCACCCCTGCGCCGTCAAACGGCTCGTCTGGCACGCCAGCCTCGATACCGGGTAACTCGCCAACGATCGTTGAACGATTATTCGGCGGCAATGGCAACTAACCATCTTGTTTTGGTGAGCCATCTTTTTTACGATAGATAGGGGATATCCAACAAAGGAGTAAGGGTGTTCTTATCACCACAGGAAGAGCTTCGAATTGCATCGGATTTCGCCTGCGAAACCGACGCTACTATGCAAAGCATCTTCTTTGGACCGGACATTCCGGTAGTCGTCAAACCTGACGGTACAGCATGTACACAAGCCGATTACGATATCAACGAAGCAGTGGTGTCATTTTATGGACAACGTGGTATTCGGGTAGCAGGTGAGGAAGGCGGCTCAGCCTCCTTTGGCGAGCAAGATATCATGGTGCTCGACCCATTGGACGGTACGAATAACCTGATCGATCGTAACAAAATGCGTGCCCGAACCTCTACAGCCATGTTTTCACTTGCATGGGTGAAAGACAGGCCAGTTATGGGCGTGGTTCGTTCGGCGCTTCTTTATTACCCCTTTACCATCATGGCTCTCGAAGGCGAAGGTACATTTTGCGAGGTACGAAATATCGACAGACTCGTTAATCCGGTACGTGTATCTACTGCTTCGCGCGGTATTGTCCTAACGTCTGACGCCGGTCCTCAACAAAAGGCGATTAACCAGCGGCTAGAACGTATGGGCTTTACGCCGCTCGTTCTTCAGGGCTCAGTTTTTAAAGCGGTGGCACTAGTATGTCCAAACATACTTAACCTGTACGAGCCTGGCCTTACCTCTACGAATGACCACATCGTCGGGTTTGTCTCACTTACCGCACAGCTGCACGATTTTGCAGCCACATCGGTAATTGTTCGTGAAGGCGAAGGAATTGCCACACACGGTGACGGAACTATGATTACGTCACAGCCAAAAATGGGCTGCATAATGGCAAATACCCCTAGGGTTCATGAATGTCTGCTTGACGCTGTTAATGGATAAACTCTTCGCCAGAGACAGTGCGACGCGTGTAAAATGCATGCGTTGCACTGTCTCTAAAAATAACTGCAACTTTTATACAATAAGTGTGACACGCTCAAGATGATACACACCATCGGCCGTTTTAGAGATACCATAGAGATATTTTCCATTTGGACTTACGCTAGCGCCAAATCCAGGCACAACCGGCATTATATCTTGTTGATTCGCACCATCAAATTCATAGAGTCTTATAGTACCGTCACGATCACTCCACACCGTGTAGCCGTCTAGCCATTGCAACTGTGAAGTGACGTCGCTCGTCCCTTTTAGTGCCGTCTTGGTTGTTTTTTGGAGTTCAATGTCATAGGTTTCAAATACGCCGCCGTTTTGAGCTACTACAAATCGCCCATCTGTTTTTATAGAAAGATACTGCGCGCCACCCGGCAAATTCATCGTTGTCACCGCATGTAGGGTTGGATTAGTAGCTTGATCGCTCGGCAAACTCCCTTTCAGCACCTCAATTGCATCACCGTACGCTATTGCCTCATACTGATCGCCAAAATAGCTACTAATAGCAATGCTAAGTGGTGTCTGTCCGTCATCCGTAAAAGAGCGAACCGTTTTTGGTGCCGCGGCGCCATCACGATAATACCCGACCGAACGAGCTTTAGTTGTTTGGTCCACATGCGTCGTATATGCAATATCCGTGTTGTTATAAAGGGAAAAATCAGCCACGTTTGTAACAAGCGGACGAGAAAGCGTTGCGGCACTCATATCAATCTTACGCACATCATTACCAATCTGCGCATAAAGAACCATAGCGTTTGAACCGCTAAATAACACCTTGGAGGGGGTGATGCCAAGTAGTGTCGTGATATTTTTCGTATTTGCCGCGTTTTGCGAATCAAGCAGTAACCATTCGGTACTTGAGGCATCATACATATGTTTTACAAGAAGATACCGACTGTCCGCATCCCAGCTTACAAAGCTGAAAGCTTGATTTTTCGAGTCTGCCGGATGTGTATATGCGGCCGTAGGAATATCAATTATTTTTGCCGCCACCGTATCTTGACTCAGATCATCAAGTTGGATTTGCGGCGTAGAGGCATCTTCTTTTACAGCCATCCATTTATTGTCTGGCGAGGCAAGCGCACCAGTAACGTTAGCATAGTGGAGAACATTCGAAGGAGTAAGTGTCGTTGGAATAAGCCTTGTATAGTTAAGCCATAAAACACTCCCCGCCAAAACGTCTACCGATTTTTGCCATGTACGATAGCCACTTTTTTCCATCGTAACAAAGTGTTGTCCAGCAATCATAGTTGTTTTTGAAGGGGTGCGAGCGCCAAATGCCATACCGTCAATCGTTACAGCCGCTCCACTTGGTTTTGAATCAAACTGCACTAGACCACCTTGCTCAATCTTGCCATCGCTTCGATTAAACTGGTAGCCTAACATAACAAATACAAGCAGTGTCACCAGGCTAAGAATAGCCACACACATAAGCGCATATACAATGGTACGCTGCACAAGTTGTTTGCGTTTTGATGGAGAACGATACATAGGTCATATTTATTATAGCAACAACGACGGAAAAGCACTTGCATATTTTCCGCGCTTTACCTACTATGAAATATAAGAAACCATAAAGGGAATCGCTCTCTTGTTGGAAGTAGGGGACACAGCATGACACAAAATATCGTCACAATCAATGGTAAAGCGTACGATGCACTCACGGGCATGCCGGTTGAAGCACTCCAGCAACCAATGACGACTACTGAGGCTATTACAAAACCACTTGCAGCTAATGTGCATCACTCCCAAAGCATGCACCGTGCCATGCAAAAGTCTCAGACACTCAATCGCCGGGTTGTCAAAAAACAAGCAAATACACCGGCTATTTCGTTTCGTAAAGATGTCAACGCACCGCGTGCAGGTGCTCAAAAAAGCCCCGCCATTACGAAGTTTGCGCCCCACCCAAATGGTGTTTCGCCACGTAAATTAACAGATATTGGTCCTGTTGCACATCCATCGGTGACTAAAGCAAATAGACAACTTCAAAAGCCGGTACAAATAGTTGCAGCGCAGCCAAAACCAGCTGCAATCATTAAAAAAGAAGCTATTGATACGGCGTTTGCTTCAGCACCAAGCCATAGTGGCAATCATCAGCAAGTATCACGAACAAAACGCGCACCGCGCTTGCTTAGTATTGCCTCGGCGAGTCTCGCACTTCTTCTCTTAGGGGGCTACTTTACCTACCTTAACATGCCGAGCTTATCCGTACGGGTAGCCGCTGCTCAAGCAGGTATTAATGCGTCATATCCTTCATATCATCCTGACGGATATAGTCTTAATGGACCTGTTGCATACACTCAGGGTGAGGTTATGATGAAATTTGCCGCTAATGCCGGTCCCCAGAACTTCACAGTCACACAAACAAAAAGCAACTGGGATTCCAGCGCCGTGCTTGACAATTACGTAAAACAAAAAGCAGGCGACAACTATGTTGCTTACGACGAACACGGCCTTACTATTTATACGTACGGAGGTAATGCTGCTTGGGTAAATGGTGGCATTCTTTACACAATTAGTGGCGATGCGCCACTTTCAAGCGATCAAGTACGTCGCATTGCAACGAGTATGTAATAATTTCATGAAAATAGGTGAAGTTCCTCAAAATAAGCCGAGGAACTTCACCTTAAATTTACTACTCAGTACAAACAAGTAAGTCAGTCTTAGCTTCTGCTTTACCATTCGAATTTTGAGTGATAGCGAGCTTACCGACATGCATCTGGTAATATACGTTTTTAATTGCTTCAACGGCTGATTCTACATCATCCGCTATATCACTTTTTATAGGTCGACAAACAAAGGTGAGGTTTGTACCTTGAAAAAGCCTGATGGTATCAATGTCCCCCGAAAGAGCGGAAGTAAGGGTTATTTCAATCCATACACTATTATCTTCCGTTATGCTTTTCTTCCAAACCGGAAGCATATATTCGCTATTTGGTACAGAGACAAGGTCAAACGTATACCCCATCGACTTCAACTGCGAAGACACGCTAGGTCGGGGAAAAAGCGAGTAAACGCCAAACGCCACAAGACCTAGACAAACCACCGCAGCTACGATTATCACTAATCGTCGCATATTTCGTCCTCCTTGTAGGAGAAAGCTCACTTCAAAAATTATTAAATATTTACTAAGATTTAGCAATAGTAGCATGTAAATACATCTGTTATACTGTCTACATATGACTATTCGTACTCGTTTTGCCCCAAGCCCAACTGGATTTTTGCACGTTGGCAATATTCGCACTGGTTTGTTTGCCTATTTAGTTGCTCGTCATGCAGGCGGAACGTTCATTCTGCGACTTGAAGACACTGACAAAAAAAGAGAGGTAGCGGGCTCGGCTGAGCATCTTTTGAAATGTCTTGAGGTGCTAGGCATCCAACAAGATGAAGGTGTTGCGGTCGGTGGTCCCTATGAGCCATACGTGCAAAGTGAACGGCTTGACCACTACAAAAAATGGGCTCAAAAACTCATCGACAACGGTCACGCTTATGCCGACCCGTATACACCAGAGGAATTAAATGCATTTCGCGAGCAGGCAAAAGCCGAGAAACGTGCCTTTTTATACCGTCATCATCGTCCGGAAAATCCGCCCGTCTGGGATGGCAGCCAGCCACTTCGTTTTAAAAGCAACCCAAAAAGCTACACATGGCACGATGAAGTGATGGGCGAATTATCTACTGGACCAGAGGTAATTGATGACATTATTCTCATAAAGTCAGATGGCTACCCAACCTACAACTTTGCACACATTGTCGATGATGCCGAGATGGGTGTTACGCACGTTATTCGTGGCCAGGAGTTCATCTCTAGTCAACCAAACTACCTTAATCTGTACGAAGCATTAGATCTTACCCCGCCAATCTTTGCCACTATGCCACACATCCTCGCAGCAACAGGTGGTAAAAAGCTTGGAAAGCGCGACGGCGCTAAAGATGTACTCGATTATATTCGCGATGGCATTTTACCAGAAGCACTGCTTAATTTTATTGCTAGTCTGGGATGGAATGATGGTACCGAACAAGAAATTTTCAGCCGCGAAGAGCTTATTGCCAAATTTACCCTTGATCGCGTGCAGCGCAGTGGCGCTCGCTTTGATGAGCAACGACTTATCTGGATGAACGGCCAATGGATCCGAAAGCTAACAGTCGATGAGCTATTCGATCGAACTTTAGGCGAGCGAGCAGACGAAACTCCTACGACCCAACTTGACCCCAGCGAAGCGCAAGCGAGCTCCACAGAAGGAGAGGGGATAGAAGACTCATCTACAATAACTATAGATGGTACCTTCTGGCCAACAAGTGCAAAAAACGCAACAACTGAGCACAAAAAACAAATCCTCGCTCTTGTTCAAGATCGTCTTAAAACCCTCAAAGACCTTCCACTTCTCACTAACTACTTCTTTGAAGAACCAACGCCAAACTGGGATATGCTAGCCGATAATAAACAGCTCAAAAAACTCGAGCGCAGTGATATCGTTACGCTCCTTGAAGCAGCAATCGCATCACTAAACGAAAGTGAATGGACTTCGGAAAGACTACAACAAACCCTTAACTCACTCCTCGAAACCACTGGTCAAAAACCCGGTATTCTCTTTAGCCTTATCCGACTAGCTATTTCATGGGCACCGTTTAGTCCAGCGTTAAACGACACTATGGTCGTACTCGGAAAAGATACTGTTCTTTCGCGTCTAAAAACTGCCCTAGATACACTCAGCTAACGCCCTGTTTCTGCTATAATAACCATAAGCATGATTGAAGAAACAAAAAAGCCTCGTTTTTGGACGCGTCTTCATGACTGGATCATCAAACACCACACAGCAACCTACATTATTGCCGGTGTAGGCTTAGTTTTGATCGCTAGCCTTGTCGCGTTCGCATTACTCTATCAAAAACCAGTCGAAATTCAGCCAGTCCATAGTGTAGCTAAGCCAAAACCCAAACCACCAGCACCGAAATATTATTCGCCACTTACCGGTCTTGAAGTGCCAGACGA
Organism: uncultured Candidatus Saccharibacteria bacterium; assembly: GCA_964615445.1. Lineage (GTDB taxonomy): Bacteria > Patescibacteriota > Saccharimonadia > Saccharimonadales > Saccharimonadaceae > JALRBM01. The sequence goes on from CAZTOK010000002.1 coordinate 54,567, forward strand.
AACCGCTACCAAAGCACCAGTCACTGCTATTATGATTGAAAATAGCCCCGACGCTCGACCGCAGTCGGGCCTTAGACAGGCAGGAGTTGTATATGAAGCTATCGCTGAAGGCGGTATTACACGCTTTTTAACCCTACATCAGCAAGATAAGCCACAATTAATTGGACCTGTTCGTAGCCTTCGCATGTATTACGTTGATTGGCTCGCACCATATAACGCAAGTGTGGCGCATGTCGGCGGAAGCGCTGCGGCACTCGCGGAGATCCGAAACGGCAGCTACCGTGACATTGACCAATTCTTCAATGGTGCCTACTACTGGCGCGCAACTGACCGCTACGCTCCACATAACGTTTATACTAGCTTTGCAAAGCTCGATGCCTTGAATGCAGCTAAGGGCTACACTCAGTCGAACTTTACCGGCTTTAGCCGCACCGATGGTAAGCCGAGCACCACACCGAACGCTACCCACCTTGCCATTAATTTTAGTGGCCCGCTTTACAACACTACTTATGAATACGACCAAACTCACAATTGGTACAATCGTTTTGTTGCTGGCCAACCAAGCGTTGACCGTGAAGATGGGCAAATTGCACCAAACGTGGTGATTGCCTTAAAAATTAACATGAGTCTAGTGTTCCAAGATGGCTACCGCGAAGATATTCAAACCACCGGAAGTGGTGACGCTGTTATTTTCCAAAATGGCACTGCTCAGAATGTTATTTGGCACAAACAATACCGCACTACTCAGCTCAGTTTTACTGATGCAAATGGCAAAGATGTGCCACTTAACCGGGGGCAAACCTGGATTGCGGCTATTCCAAACAGCGGTGGAGATGTATCGTGGCAATAGAAAAGACCAAACAGCCTGAACTTATTCGCGATTATTGGCCACGCTATAAAAAACGAGCAGTTTTTCTTACCATTCTCATGGAACTCGTTGCGACGCTCGCCATTGGCTGCGCGCTTATTGCTACCGGTGTCGCCATTCCAATTGCACCGTTTTGGATTACACTGTTCGCCGTATTTGCTACTACTATTGGTGTTAACATCATCCTTATTAACCAACTGACAACACCCTTAAAAGACGTATTAAGCGCACTCACTCAAGCCGCCGGCGAACCGACTACTTCCACTCCACCAAATCCCAACGCGCATCACTTTGAGCGTGACGGCTTTAAGCCAGTGTTACAGCTTATTTACGAACTCGCCGCCACTAAGCAAGACGACACTTCAGATAAAGCAAAACCTGCTGCAGCCGAAGCTGCTCATTTTGTCGATGCGCTTAACACCACCGCGGTCGGTTTTATTATCACCAATGCCAAGCAAGAGGTATCGTATGCCAATGCGAAAGCTCCAATTCATACTACTCCAGATGGAAAAATCGTTATGGATCTTATTTTTGATGACGACATTACGCTGGAGGCTTGGCTAAAAGACTGCGAAGAGCACGCTGTCCATGCCGAACGGTCGTGGCAACGTGTCGCTAATAAACTTAACGGCGAAGAAGATCGTAAAATTTATGATCTCAGCGTATCGTACCAAAAAGGGAGTGATGCCGAGGTGGTCATCGTGTTGTTTGAACGGACCAGCGATTATCAACCTGAAGACGAAGACCTCGACTTTTTGGCCTTTGCTGCACATGAGCTTCGCGGGCCAATCACGGTTATTCGCGGCTACCTGGACGTCCTCAGCGATGAGCTTGATGGCACACTTGCTGAGGACCAAATAGAACTCATGAAACGACTCGTCGTTTCTGCAAATCGCTTAAGTAGCTATGTCAATAATATCCTTAACGCATCGCGTTACGACCGTCGCCATCTTAAGGTGCACCTGCGTGAGGACTCCATTGCCGATATTTACGAGACCATCGAAGACGATATGCATCTTCGTGCCACGTCGCAGAATAGGCTTCTTTCAGTATCATTTCCTGCAGATTTACCAACCATTGCCGCAGATAGGGCAAGCATTAGTGAGGTACTTTCCAATCTCATCGACAACGCTATTAAATATAGCAACGAAGGCGGCGCGGTAAACGTGACGGCTCAGGTGGATGGCGATTTTGTAAAAGTATTAGTTGAAGACCGTGGCATAGGTATGCCAGGGAGTGTTATTAGTAACTTATTCCATAAATTTTATCGTTCACACCGTTCACGTGAAACCGTAGCCGGCACTGGCATTGGCCTTTATATCTGTAAAGCTATCGTGGAGTCACATGGTGGTAAAATAGGAGTGAGAAGCACCGAAGGCGAAGGGTCAACGTTTGAATTTAGCCTACCAATTTATAGCACCGTAGCCGATAAGCTAATTGCCGATCGTGGCAGCAACGAGACTCTTATAGAACACCAAGGTGACGGCTGGATTAAAAATCACGCGATGTACAGAGGATAAACCATGGCAATTAAAACAATTTTATGTATTGAAGATGACCGCTTTATTGGCGAAATGTATGTACGTAGTCTGAAGAAGGCTGGATACGACGTTGACTGGATGGTCGATGGTAACGACGGCCTAGTTGCTGCACGCAATAAGCAATATGACCTTATTTTGCTCGATATTATGCTGCCTGAGCGCCGAGGAAGTGAAATTTTAGCAGCCCTTCGCGGCGGTAATAACGACCTTATTCCAAAAAGTCGCGTGATTGTCATGACCAATTTCGACCAAGACGAAGAATCGCGGGTTGCCATGCAGCACCATGCTGACGCCTACCTTATAAAAGCCGATATCACCCCGAAAAAACTACTCGCAATCATTGATAAGCTTAGCCAGCAGTCGGCGGCGTAAATCCCTTTAGATCATCGACGGGTAGCGCTTGATTCCACAACATTTCAAAGAGCTGACGTTGCATATCAGCAATTTCAGTATTATAAATTTCCATACCAAAAATCTCGCCACCACGCCAGTTATAATATGATGTCACGTCGTTATAAATGACCACCGAGTGAGTAATAGGAAAGAGCCCGTCAGGCATATAGCGGGACGTCCAGTTTTTTAGACGCTCGTTACTATGCTTGCCATACCACTCTTGCTGCGTCGTTATGAAGTGATCATTAATAATACCGCGAAATTTCATGTCTCTTTTATTGCATGCTCTAGCCCAGCGCTCAAAAAACGTAACGTTGGTACGTATTTGCATGTTTTCATATAAAACAGAAAGATTCTCCGTTGTCGATTTGGTTTGGTTCCAAAACATTTGCTTCAGACCTTCCGAGCCTCGATATGATTGAATGCGCGTCGCTGGATTTTTATGGTTACCGTTTTCCAAATCTTGCGTTAGCTTGACCAACTCACTCTGCAAGTCACGCACTTCCTGTTCTTTTTTGCTAATCAAAATCTGTAAATTAGATACCGGTGCAGCATGGAAAATATGTCGCTTATACTGTGTTTCTACCTCTATGAGATTAGTGGCCACGATTTCATCCATCAGCCGATAAATGCGCGTTCGTTCAACACCAGAATTGCGTGCCAGCTCCGAAATAGTCTGCGGTCCGTAAGCGTGCAGCGCAAGGTAAATATCAACTATCTCGGACGTCAGACCAAGTTTAAAAAAGTACGCTCGAATCGCCTGGATATCATTAAACATTTCCTTTAGTTTTAACATAAAATTGCCCCCGTTGCAAGGTGATATACACATCATATACCTTGCTAATTTTATGGAAAAACTGTGCACTCACCGCACAACAGATATAGCTTTTTTCTTTCTATCGCTATGCTGATGATCGTGATGGGGTCTTCCTATCGCTCGACAGTATATGTCGAAGCACCTTAAGGAGAAGAAATGACTGACTTTGGACCTTTTTGGAACTTTTTCATCGACCAGACCGGCGTGCGATCATGGTACACGCAGGGGTTGCCCGAGGAAATTGAACGAGACCTGCGGAACTATGTACCGAGTGATGATGTCATGCCGCTCAGCTCTCAGTACTTTACAGAGGTGATGAAGGCTGCAATTGAGATGGCAAACGGTTCTGTCGCTCATCTTAATCTGCCTGATCATAACTCAAGGCACTTTTGCGAAGTGCGTGATAATGGTCTCGCGGCGTTCGATATGCGATTTGGCGAAGAGGCATCTACAGTGTACCTCATCGTCCGCCAGGCACTCGAAATTGCTCTTTACTGTCATGACTGTTACCACTGCGGTTCTACACTGCGGATTGACGCTGTGAGGCCAGGGGCAATCCATATGCCCGAGCTTGGCATGGATGTATCGGTTGAATGGGTGAGTGCACTTGAAGTGTGGCGCTTTGGTAAGCAGTGGGGTCTACCGACTCCAATGGTCTTCTTTATGGTGTGTGTCATTCTGGCGACGACGTTTGCAGGTGATGTCGCAAGGGGACGCGGGCTTAGGAACATTCCCGAGGTTGTACCTACGCATTTCATTAGCTGCCTCACTCGCGCATCAGATGCACGCCTTCAGGTAGACTTTACAGAGATGATCCAAAAGTCAATCAATGTAAATATTGGTGAGATTCCAGCCAATGGCCAAGTAACAACCTATGCGGATTTCATTGGCAGAGGAATTAACTTCATTACCCAGTATCTGATTGGTTGCTACCAAAGGCTCGATGCTGCAGCTGGCGGTCCGCTGACTGGAAGCTTAGGATGGATGCAGACAGCGATGAGCCATCTCGCGCAGCTTCAGCGGGTTGCAGCGGGACAGGACCTTGAAATGGAGTACCTTATCCGAAGCATGCTATATCAGCAGTACAGCATTTCTGAGTAAACTTAAGGTGAAAGCCGCTCTCGTACCAGGGCGGCTCTTCACTTTTTAGACGCTTCCGCCATCAATAAGTACCCAGGAGCCGCTACTATTCTGCGTTTTAAGTTGGCCGCCTTTTACCGGAGTTATGGTTACCGTATCAGTACTTGTTGCGTTACTTGGATCAGAAACTGTAAGACGAAAGGAAACGGTCGCTGATGGCATAACAAATGAAGGGAATTCCGCTGTAGCACTACTAAGCCGAACCGTTGGACCACTAAGTTGCGTCCATAAGTAGGTGAGTGAATCGCCATCTTCATCATAACTATCACTCGCATCAAGGTAAACGGTTTCACCTTCTTCCATTACCTGGTTAAAGCCAGCTCGAGCGGTCGGTGTCCCGTTCGCTCCAAGCGGACGAAGCGTCATTGCCGCCGTTGCCCATGCGTTCGCAAAATCGGTTGGTGTAAATAAATGTACACCAACATCACCGCTACCGCCCATTTGCATCATAGCGCTATGCATCACAAAGGCATTATCTTGCGTATGTGTAGTAAGAATAGGCGAGATTTCCGCTGGATCGGTAATGTCGCTACCCGCAGCTGGCGTGACAATTTGACTAAAGGTAAACATAAGCACCTGAGCATTCGCATAGGTGGTATAAAGCCGTTCGGGCACCGGGCTTCCTGCAATGTCATTACCCAGACCATTTACCAAAATAGTACTAGGACGCTGAGTTGGTGGTGTTTGCGTACCAAGCGCCGCACCCATATCGTTGTAGCCGCAGCGGTAGTCCGACTCGTTTCCGGTGATATTCGCATTAGTGACCGTAGCAAGCAATTTGAACGATCCAGCACTCCGGCCATATATGTTGTAGCTTGTCGCGCGGCGAATTGGCGCCCAGGTGACCTGTACGTAATTACTCGAGTTGAGTGTATTTGGCGCGCCACCCACTGTCGTGGTTTGCGCAGCGATCGTTTCACCGGCGGCGTCAATTGAGGTTACCGTATAGTCATACGATGCCGTACCTGCCGTTCCAATAACCGCATTTAGATATTGGTGTGGTGAATCAACTGGGTTCGTTACAATCACGCCTGGCTGCGGGACGGTCGCATGAAGTCCACGCACCGTGACGGTTTGTGCCGTCCAATAAAAATCAAACGGTGTATCTACCGTGGCGGTAATGGTCGTGCCTAAATCGGCATTTGTGAGACGTTTCATAAATACTGCACCAGCCGCATCGGTCGATGAACCACCTTGGACAGCCCGTGTTACCGCACTCCAACCAGTGTTTTGCACGACAGGCGGTGCAGCATTTGGTCGCGAACACATCGCAAAAAAGGCGACGTCACCAGCTTGTGCGTCAGTAGGCAGGGGAGCAGAGAAGGTGGTACCTAATCCAAACGCACTATTAAAGCGGACACCAACAGGAGTGGTCGTAATGGTAACATCGGCATAAGCAGACTTGCTAGCGAGATCAGTAACCGTCAGACGAAATACATCAATACTAGCAGCCGTCGGTGTAAATAGGGGACTCGCGACACTTGTGCTTGAAAGTTGTGCAGTGCTATTACGCCCTGAGATATGCGTCCAAGCATAGGTAAGTGTATCGCCCGGGTCAACATCATGACTTCCCGAGCCATCCAGCGTTACAGGCGCTCCTACCTCTGTAATTCTGTCTGGCCCTGCACTCGCCGTCGGTGGATGGTCGGGGGTTTCATCGGCTGGGCTAAGGAAAAGCATTTGCGCAACCGTCGTCGCAGCAGGCGACACCGCACCCGCTTTCGCACCTGAAGCACCAGGGCCGTTAAACACCTGATCGGCAAGCATAGAAAGAGCGCCCGGCGCAGCAGAATTTACCCGCCAGCGCTGTGTCATACCAACTGGAACAGTCGCCGTATCCGTACCGGCATTGTCTCGCGCTGCCAAAAACCACAGCAACCATGGACGAGTATAGATTGTATCTATACTTGAAGCTGTCGGGGTCGTAGTAGATGTTGCAACAGCAACGCTACTGACATCAATTGGAAGAATATTTTTTACACCCGCATAGGCAACGATACCACCGCTACCCATACGATAATCATGAAAAGTGAATGTATATGATGAAGGCTCTGTTCCAGTAGCAATGCGTGTATAAATATAGCCGGTTGCGCCACCAGAGTCCGGTAACGAATCATCACTTCTTAAAAGGGTCCAATCACTCGAGGCAGTAACTGTAGAGGCCTTACCTTGGGCGTAGGTAACATGAGCAATCAAAAAATCGCCCACCTGCACACCGCTCGGCATAGGAATAACTAACGAAAAGCCAAGGTCGAGCGAACCCGTACTACTAGAACGATACGAAATCATACCGACACTCCTGTATCATCATATACGTTTGTCGCCGTGAAGGTTCCATATGGAGGCACCACACGTACTTCGCCCGCTACTGGCCCAAATGCATAATGTCGCCCAAAACGATTACCACTTATCAACACGTTTGAAAACCTAGGGTCGAGCGCACGACCATTAATGGTATACCCGCCGCCATCCATATAGTTATCGACTATCTGAACACCATCGATATTTCCGCCGCTGGTTGCAAGCTGTAAGCTCGAATTGTATTGAATGCCCGTGTAGGGGTCGTATGACAATAATTTATTGCGAATAAGGCCTAGATTATTATTACCAAGCGTCTGCGAGTTATCGCTGTGGGTTCCGTAGTGCTGATAAACATTATGAATATAGCAATCTTGGTACATACCGTCTTCGCCAAATCCTACATTGTCGTTGCCGCCACCCCAAATGTGACACCGAATTGCTTTTACAGAGCCAGTAATTGCATCTGAGTTATCAAGGTATTTACCACCATAAATATCGCAATCATAAAAATATGTTAATTGATTGGCATTAATACCAAACAGGTCGTTTCGCGCTTCAAAATAGCAGCGTTCAAACACAATACCCGTGGCATCAATTTGGCAGTACCCAATAAAATGGCGATCTGAGTAGGTCACATTTGGAGTGTTAAACACAGGCGCGAATTCAGGCAGTCCAAGCACGCTTTTATCTGGCACACCAGTGTTATGCGCACCTCTATATCGGCCATGGAAGGTGATCGTTTCCCCACGTGGATCAGAAGGGTCAGGGGGAGTTGGCATAGTGCTTCCCACTGCATGCCAAGTACCATTCGTATCTTGTACACGCCGCGTCATGGCCAAATTCCGCTTGTATCTTCCCAGGTGTCTGGTCGCTGCGCGTCCGTTGGCGCTACAGGACCTTTATAGGTAACATAGCCAGCAGGAACACCTGTAGGCCGAGCAGGATAAGAACTGCTGGTTGTGTTATAAAGCACGACAACAGGTACAGCCAACCATTTAAGACCACTACCAGAACTACTGTCTTTTACAAGCGCTTGACCATTTGAGCCTCCGCTCACAGCCGACGCCTTAAGTGTTCCATCAGTGTTATGCGAGACACTCAAATAGTCATTCAGCACGGCACCCCAAGTACCGTTATCACCACCGGGGGTAGGAAGACGCGACATTATACTACTTCCTTAGCATAGATGGTATGTGTTTGTTTCATACTCGGTCCCTCATTAATTACCTTATTATAACCATAAGCGCCCCAAGCAATCAAGTAAAATAGTCTCTTACGCATCTATTGCGTATATTTAATTTTTATGGTATGGTCATATAGACTCTCGTTTTTAGCGTCAGTCGTAACTTGATAGTGAAATGACTGACGCTTACCCCTACAGAGGAGGTTACAGTGCAGAAGAGACGGACGACAATCGTCAGTTCGCTTCTGGCCACGTTCGCCCTACTGGTGACGCTGGTCATCACCGCTTGCGGTGGTGGCGGTGGCGGTGGCAATAGCTACAACAACACGGCGAACGTGAACGACGGGTCGGGGGATACGACCTGCATCACTCAGCTGGACGCCAATCAGAAGGCGCAGCTGACTGACTACGTCAATAAGAACCACGACCAGGTGAACTCCGTCTCGAACAACAGCGATGGCACCCAGGACGTGTGCGTCCTTGAAAAGTCCGGAAACGGCTACGAGGAGCACTACTACCGGCAGCAGGATCACTTCAATGATTACCTGCTGTACAGCATGATGTTCGGGTATGGTCATCAACTGGCAACAATCGGACTGCTTACGGGCGACCTGAACGTCGCGGAAGCGATGACGCTCCACTTGCTGACCAACATCAACTCGAGCGGTGGCGCGTACAGTCCGTACGCTCAGCAGACGAACGGAAGCTGGGCTCGTCAGACCAACACCACAACGATCGTGAACAAGAACATTACGGTCAACAATATTCAGTACGGTGCTGCTCCGGCAAAGCCCTTCTCGACAGCCAAGGACCAGGCGCCCCCGAGCGGTTATGCGAAGCAGGTGATGCCGAAGAAGTCCGACGACACCGCCACCATTTCCAAGAACGGTGACATAAAGCGTGGCGGCCTCGGTGTCAAGACCACACCGTCAGCAAACTCGCCGACGGCAAAGCCGGACTTCACCAAGAATAGCCCGCCCGCTAAGTCGACTTCCGGTGGCACGGGCAGTACCGGTGGTAGCAAGTCCGGCGGAACGAGCGGAGGAACCTCCGGCGGCAAGACCGGCGGCGTTTCCATCCCCAGGAAGTGAGGCGTGGTGGTGTTCCCCGAACGGGAACACCACCCTCACCTTTGTCATTTCACTATCATCACTAAAAACTCCAAACGGAGTTTTATTTTTTGCCCAAATTATTCGTAAATGTCGCGGATTGGCAGATGTAAGCGGATATCATTTATGGTGTACGTATGATCGCTATCATGATACATAAACCGCACGTCGTGAATGGCGCGAAAATAATCCCCCTCACGGCGCGTCTTGTAGTCAAGCTGCGCTTCGTACTCTTGTCGCTGCGGTTTTGGACCTCTATATACCAAAAACTCACGCTCTTCATGACCTTGTAAAAAATCATCTAGTTCACGCGTGGCACCCAAAATCCGTATCTTATCAAGCATTATTTCTTCCGGCCAGGTATTCTCAATGGCACAGTACACTTCCATATCGCTGCCGTGCTCATGTGTTTTCACGTGCTTTATGTGCACATTTGGAAATTTATCTGCATGAACTTTATCAATAGTAATAGTTTCTGGCTGCAGAGCAGGAGAGGGTTGAGAAGCAGGTTTTGGCTGCGTTTCATCCTCAAATACTGGCTGGCCAGCGACAAGACGACGAAGTGATTCAAAAAATGATGGCATACATTTATTATACGATTTGACGCCCAGAATCAAAACCGCTACTATAGCACGCGGTCTATCCATTTCTGAGGAGGTTCGTTATGAATAGCCTGCCTGACACTCTATCTGATGCCAAAGTCATATTTCCCGACTTTCACGGCGTTATCAGCCTTCTTACTCGTGTTGGTTATTTACGCCAAGAAGACTGGTACCGAATAGCCGAACGCTTTCAAAATAGTATGTTCACCTACAATCAGGTTATCGATACCGTTTGGTGGCTCTGCTACAATAATGAGCGGCCTCAGCGAAGTGCCTACGTGCACAGTATTTGCCAGGCGCTACTGCCCGACTTAGAGACGATGGCACTTATCTCATACATAGGCAGCCTTCCGGACTAGTCCACGCGTAACCTCGCAGCCTTCTTTTGGGGCTGCGAGGTTACGCTATATTCACCTCGACTTCTTCAAAAAAATGATCACTGCGGGTTGTCACCAACGTTGCTAGTTCATAAAAACCTGGTACGTATTCATATGGCTCTATATCTTCAAGAGACGCCCAAAAAGGCTCGCTTACCTCAGATCTTATTTGTTTTTTATCTTTGTCAATAATATCTGTCGCTTGGAACACGTGCACTAACATATGCCGATCCATTTCATCACCATGTTTGCCTCGTATATACACATCACCACGATAAGCTAGCACAGCGGCAAGTCCAGCCTTTTCCTCTAATTCATGGTTTGCCATATCAAATACACTTTTACCAAAATGCATCATACCGTGCGGAAAACTCACTTGGCCAATATTTGGTTGGCGACGCCATTTAACAAACAAATACTCGCCGGCATTATTTTTACACACTACAGCCGTCAAAATCTTTGGTTGTACTCGTGTTTTGCCCGTTTCAAGACTTACAAGACCAGCATGTTGCAGCCCTTTTACCGAAAGAGTATAAACATTGTTTGTTTTTTCAACCAATCCTTCTTTTAGTAGCCCTTTAAGATGATACATGAACAAGTTGCCCTCAACGTCACGTGGGCGCAACTCGCTATAACGCCGCGTTTTGTGGCGAATAAGCTCATGTAAGATATGCGTTTGGATCCAACTATTCATAGGTCAAAAACTTTTGAGTCAAAAAAGCTTGCTTATATACATTTTAGGCAGAGGCTAGTATAACACTGTACCTTGTTCGTTGAAAAGGAAGAGAAGCCTAATGAAGCTAACGTTTATGCCACCGAATGATGGTCACGCACATTCGCTCTGCTTCAACTGTAAGCAGGAAAGCCTTGAGGCTTTCGAAGCGAACCGTATTCACCAGTTTTACTGCCACAATTGCCAACAGACCAATCTCCGGGCGCTTATTATCGACCCGCGAGTGACATGGTGGGTAGACGAAAGTGGCGAATACTGGCACGAAGCGGCGGGTGTGTTCGCAGCAAAGCCCGATGGCACGTTCTTGTTCTTTGATCGAATCAAATATCCGCTGGGAGGAACTATTCCGGCAGGACACAGTGATGTTGGCGAGCAGAGTATTGTAACTGCAAAACGGGAGCTACGTGAAGAAACAGGTATTAATGCGGACACGCTTACGCCCATTGCGACTGACGATATTTGGGGTGATGAATGTCGACGCGGGGCTGATGTGCACCGCTGGCATAGCTTTGTCGCAAAAGTATCACAACGTACTAAGGTAACTATTCGCGACGAAGGCGTAGGACCGGTATGGCTCACGCTTGATCAGGCACTCATGTGTAATCTTACATATGCGACTCGCTATGTCATCACGCAGCATTACGACCAGATCCTCTCTGCAGCAAGGTAACAAACAGCCTCTATGTCCTTCGTTTAGAAGGACATAGAGGCTTTATCTAATAGTGAACTCCACGTTCCAACCAACCTGTATCGTATGCTCCATCTGCCGGGGAGATGGCTCGGTGAACCGTAAACTGACCAAGCGCATTTTTTCCCGTATAAATATGTTGTTCGGCGTTACGAATCCACTGCGGGTTGGTTACTTCAGGTGTAAGAGGACGCCTTAGGGCTTCATTGGTCATGCCGCCAAATAACTCATGCCCACGAAGCCCAATCATAACATCGGCATGAGTACTTACCGCAAGAACACCATTGCTTACCCATATAGCGTAGCGTGACATTTCTGCCACCGCACGATCGGTAGCCTGACGCAGTGTTTCTCCTGGTAGAATGTCGGGCTGACTCTCATCCGCCGGTATCCAATCAAGTGGATATAATGCCTTTAGAGCAGCTTGCTGTTCATATAATGTATGAAAATCCTCACGCGGTACATATTTAAATAGGCCAAGATCACGCTCCCGCAGGCCATCCGCCTGTTGAATGGGTACACCGGTTCCTTCAAATACAATTTCGCCATTCGCCGCGTACGCTTAAACGGCGAGGTAAGACACAGCGAGATGGCCATACCTGACATAGCCGCCCGTAGTGCAAGGCCATCTTCTCTACCTTGGGCATTTAGATCCATATTATATGAGTCAAAGTCTTTTCGAAGCTGTGCCTCTGTTCTCGACGCAGCATCTACCCCATCAATAAAGTCATTTTCAGGTGTTCTCCCGTGTCGAAATAAAATAACCGTGTCAATATTTTTCATAACTCTAGTATACAGGGGTTTGCATATGTTATATTTTTGTTACACTAGTAGCGTAGCAATACACTTACGAGGCGAGGAGAAGGCATGACTACCGCCGCTATGATTGGGCCGTGGGATCAGTTCATCGATTATCGTGTATGGGAGGAGTTGTATCCAGCACTGGCTGAGCATCCTATTTTTGCATCCATCTTCATGGGATATCCACCTACGGCTATCGACTTTGAACCACTACCCGACGATGTGTTTGAACAGTTGTTTGAAGAGGCGAAGCAATATGCAGCCGATTCAGTCGCGGGCCGCGATTTGCCCGTACATACCGTGGAAGATCATTGCGAAGAGGTGTGCGAGTATGGCTTGCTGCTATTCGACATGGTATACGACCGACGCAATCCGTTTTATAAGTTTGTACGCCAGATGTATGCGATTGCTCTCATTCTGCATGATTGTCACCATACAGGCAGTACCTTCTTAATCGATGCCATCAATCCTGCCTGGATACCAGACGGAAACGTCCACGTGGCAATGGAGTGGGTGAGTGCAACGCGAGTGATTGCATTCCTACATCCGAAGGTAGCGTCGCGACTTGCGATTTTGTTTGTAGCTAGCGTCATTTTGTACACCACCTTTGGTGGAGGTTATGCCGCGGAAGCTAAGGGTGTTCGCAACATTCCCGTTATTGGCCCTGAGCACTACACACTGCCCATCTTCTGTATGACTCGCACTGCAGATGTGCAACCTCCAGGCGATATCGTAGACTCGATCGACAAGGGTCTAAAGCTGGCATTCTGGGAACGTCCGGGTTTTGCTGTAGAAAGAAGCTTCGCGGCATTCGTCAATGATCAGCTGCGATTTTTCAAGTATGTGCTCGATTGCTACGATGCACTCCTGCGTTCTACTGGGCACGATCTTGCTCGCGTACTTGGATGGCGAGAGAGGCGCGACCTTTTCGTCAGGGAGTTCACTCTTCTCCAGGAGGGTAAACACCTGGCTGGCGAACAATTCCTTCGCGCAAAGCTCGCGGAGTACGGCATTCACAACTAGTCTCGTAATGGCCGCCCGGCAACCCCGGGCGGCCTAATAACTTTTTTATACTTTGCAATTATTTCGCATCATGGTATGATTCTGTTGTCTCAACGAGCGAAAGAGAGGGATGATGCATTATAAAATGCGAATCATCAACGGAGTTAACAGCTGCGTCATGTACGGAGCCATGATCGCGGCCGCAGCAACAAATCCCGAAGAAATCGCGTATCTCTTTGGAGGAATAACGGTTGTCTGCTTTGTATTAAAACGAGCGCGCCTCAGCGCTTACGCCCAAGTAGAAGAGTATGTGCAAAAAGCGCCTTTACATCTCCTTAAGCCAGAGATACGTGCTGAAATAGTTGCAGATAGAACCAGTGACGAGCTCCTTCAGTACATCTACACATTTCAGCAATGGCTCAACCAATACATGGAAGACAAGCTCCGAATGGGAGAAACGGACACTGCAAATCAATGCAGTGAGCTACTGTTACACCTCACATCACTCATGAATCACTTCTATTCTGGAGAGATTGATGGTGATCGTGCTCATATCCGCGAGGAGCTTACCGTTATCGAGACCGCTTTACAGCAATTGGGCTATACTGCGAGTTGAAACAATCGGCCACCCGCGCATGTCTTTTATGTGCAGGTGGCCAGTTTTTATTATCCGTTTTATATATCAAAGTTCTTATTTAAAAACACTCATAAGTAAAACGGGGGTCACCCTGATGCAATGTTATAACACATATGCACCAGAGTGACCCCTCAGAGCCTAGGGCTCTTTAAGCCAGAATGTTGAAAAATCGTCAGTGACCGCTCGGCACCGGCACCGCCGGGCCACCCGAACCACCAAGGTTGATGACGCAGGTAGTACCCGATGCCTTGCACTGAGTGATCGTGTCCTGCACACCCAACCAGTACGTAGCGCTGTCGCCGTACAGCTGCTGGGCATTCGCCAGGCGCTGCCTGTTCAGCTCCTGCGCACCAGCAGTGCCGTCACTGCCATTGTTCTCGCCGCGCTCAACCTTGTCGACGGTCACACGCACCTGCGAACAGGTGAAGGCGTTGCCGTTCGCACCCGGGTTCTCCGGGTCCTTCCAGGCACTATTTCCCGAACCACAGAACAAATCCTGCGAATAACCGACCTTCACTCGCATGATGTCGGCAAAGCTCTGACCGATCTGCTCGGCCAACTTCGCATACAACGACGGGTCGTGCTTCTGCCAGATCGCGTCATCGAGGTCAAAGGCACCGTGGATCGTTGCGGTATCCACCGTGGGGCCGAAGTTTTCGCCGAGCATCGAGTTCCACCCAGGAGTGCTCGAGTTGGCGTCACCGCCCTGATCTTTTTCAGACGCGCAGGTGTACTTAAAACAAAGATCATAGAACTTCTTCATGGCATCCTTGCTTTCATCCGGCGTGAATGCCACCGTCGTCCACACCTTGATCTGCACACCTGTCTTGGTGTACGCGATCGTGGGAGTGTTTCGGTCACCGATCGGGTGGCCGTTAGCATCCTTCTGCGAACCATCGTTCGTAATATAATTCCGTGAGTTGCACGGAATATAGGTAACGATCTCTCCGTTTCGGTTACTGCCAATACTCTGGCCAGGGTAAATCACATCGTGGAGCTTCGCATCATGACCATTCTGGCCATCACCAACCACGAAGGCGCATGACGCCGTTGTGGCCGAAATCGAACACGCCGTCATCGTCGCAGCGCCGAGCACCAAGGTTCCGGCAACCGCGATAAGCTTCACCGTACGCTTCATGAGCTGGTTGTCCTCTCGTTTTGTGTGGGTTGCTACTAGCGGGGAACAAAACTCATACCATGGCGAGGATCATACGAAACAGCAACATCATATCCGATAAGCCCGCTTTCGTTCAAATCTCGAATGAGCTTCACGATGCTTTCGGTACAATTCACAATGAAAGCCTTTCCCTTACGAATACGTTCATCAGCATCATAAAAGTCACCTCGATTACTCACTAATACGATGTAACCCTTTTGGTTCTCATCACCATCCAGAGCCTTGAGAATGTCGGTCAGACAGTCGCCGAATGCTATGGCGTCTGTCATCTGATTTTGCTCCGTACCGTAAAGCCGGAAATATCGTTCTATATCCTGACAGCACTGGCTCAACGCCAATTTCAACTCGTCATCTCTAACGAGTTCTGACCGTGAATAAACTTCCTTAAGAAGCTTTACCACATCAGGTGGCGATGATTCGAATTTCATAACCTGAGGCTTACGAGAACCCTCACGTTTATGCAAACTCGATGATCCTGCAAATTCATACAGAAGGGCACCAACTACAACAACTCCAGCAATGACAATCCACAGACCATACGTCTTCCACCAGGATGACATATCACCCGAAACGGGCGTTGGCGACGACGTAAACGTCATCACCGATCCGGGGTTGTTACTTACCCAGGCATGGATATTTTGCACGAATGTGCCGAGTGTTTCTACTTTGTTTGCAGAAACGCTCGCCGCTCGGTGCATCTGATCAGCAGCCACACCGGTAGGCAACGACAATGCGTAGCCAACGGTTTGGTCACCAATCGCCATACCGACAATCTTGCCGTTATTCTCCTTCGTAGAAAGACGAGCGGCAAGAGCCTGAGGGTCTACCACCGACGCAGCCGCCCTCGGAAGCATCACCAATACGATGTTATCGTCCTGGTTCAGCTTGCTTTCCAAGGTAGCGGCCGTGTTGCCGTCGGTACCTTCGGTACCAGTCTGCACATACACAGGCGAAGTCTTTAGCGCGTTCAACACTTCCGTGTAGTAATCCACGCTCCCAGCCTCCGCCGGACTTGCGACAAGAAACATCGCAAACAACACGCCTAGCAGAACCGCGATACGGTTCATCCGTTCCTCCTCTCGAAAAGAGTCGGTTTTTCCAAATTTTCAACGTTCAATTTAATCTGGTCTAAATAATTTTACAACCTTAATATGATTTTGTCCAGCACCAAAACAATATTAATTCGTTACTTCATGTTGACTTAACAACTCCTGCAGAATCGAGTTAAAGTGCGAACGTAACTCCTCGCGAGTATAGGTACGTATCGGCTCACGCGTCACTAAATACGTTTCAATCTCTAAATAAATAAGGACCAGGCGCTGATTATCGGCAAGACCCGGCGCTTCACCCGCAGGGATCTTATCTGTAATAGCGTGTATTTGTGCAAGCAATGGGGCAATGTCTGCCGGGTTTGAGGCGAGGCCGGCTGCATACTGCACCATACCTAGGATAGTAGTAATCGTTCCAGATGCCGATTTTGCAAACACATAGCTGGCAGCCAAAAAAATAAATCCCGAAATAAGTCCTAAAGCATCAATAATAATACCCGAGATATCTTGTGTCTGCTCAACAAAGAAAGAATGAATAAGTGCCGCCAGTAGTACAATACCCGATAAAACAAACCCCCAAGCAAGGCGTGCCATAGTTTTTTTATACGAAAGGCCTACATGTTCCATCACCGCAAATACCACACCACCTGCAGCCACATACATGCCTGTCGTCCAAAACAACAAAACATTCGCTGCGTCGTATACGATTTCCGGCACTGGTTGTGGCACATGCGGCACCGGAATAACAATCAAGCTTATTGCCGTAACCAACGGTATCATAATAGCCGGACGCGCCAAAAATGTACGCACTTGTACCAATAGAGCAAGATTCCGCGTTGCGAGGTATGCAACGAGTCCTGCAACAAAGTAGGGAAGTACTACAAAACCATCATTGACCCACCACGAGTCCCACCAGTTGAATGCCGAAATAATTACAATCTGGACAGTACTCAAGGCGAGCAGTACGATTGCGGTCGAAATTCCCACATACGCTCGTCGAAGGCGCGCTTTATATGAACGTAAGCTTGCCAAAAAAAGCAGCACCGCTCCCGTGTGTAGGCAACAATACCACACAGCAATTATCATAACCACATGAAAATAGAGCCACCCAAGCAACCAGCTATCCGGCGTAGGCATGAATAGTACTACGATTGAAAGCAATACGCTAAGTACAATAGCACCAATAGCAATACGCGATTTGTTCATGGTTCTTATTTAATAGAACTTATGCTTATCAGGCAAGAGAATAATTTTTGGCCTCAATAGCGTGTGATATCATAAAATGCGATGACGAATTTCGAAACAAACTACCATAATATACCACCCCTTACAGAGCAGGAGCTCGAAAAGGGAAGGGTGAAAAAACCAGGTCAGGACTACCCGCCAATTGAGCACCGGCTAAAGATTCCCGCCTCTACCTGGTACGCTATGCTACAAAACAGACATATTATCATTCCGGAGGGCCCCCATAGCATCAACAATCACCCCCATCGTAACCAACCAGAGAAAGCACATCTCATGCATCCTATTGCCACAGAGGATAGCCCCATGGGTGAGGAATGGGCCACATATTGGCATAGCCTGGGGCTTCTTACCGATACAGCCGATCGTCCGCTGCATCCTCGCGCCACGCAACTTCTTACTCATCCAGATATTGGCATGTTTACAGGTCCAGGCTATCACTACCGCTATGGCCCGCAACGCATGGGCAACCTAGCGCTTCGCCGTATAAGAGACACTTCAGTTGAGTATGCCATGGTAGCCGTTAATCGCGATGGCAGAGAAAAATGGAGCGTACCAGGAGGCTATTTTCAGGAAGACGATAGGACGATTGACGTAACAGCATTTCGCGAAGGCTGGGAAGAAGCCAACATTATCCCACATTTCCTAGGAAATTATGCAGTACGAGAAGTATTATCACCACCGCGTGGCTTTAAACGTGACACGCTACACGCGTGGGGTGAAGAGTGGTTCTCATTCCCAATCAGTTACGATAACCCAGCTATGGAAGGAGTAGAATTAAGCACAAAGAACGACACCAAAGAGGCGCATAGGGTGGCTTGGGTAAGTAGAGATGTCATAGCGAATCCTCCGGAACATTTTGACATAATAAGTACCCATCAACGTATGATTCTTGAACACGAAGCGCTCCTTGCAGCTCAAGGACTAGCATGAACCACGTTAAAACCCTTATCGTAACTCGTCATGGTACATTTGAAGGTAATAAACGAGCCGAGCTCACAGGGCGTGCTGCTTTTGATGAAGCTGCTAAAGAGTTAGGTCTCCACGATTTTGACCATCTTCCACTTTTAGAGCAGGGAAGAGAGGAAGTGCGACGAGCTCGTGACCTGCTTGCTGAATTCACTATTGACGCAGCTCTTTGTTCGCCAACTGTACGCACCCAAGAGTCAGCAGCTATCCATCTTGAACACCGCTCACTAATAGGCGGTTTTGCAATCAGCGAGGCGCTCAGGGAGCGTAATCGCGGTATTTTCTCCTTTGCACCCGACGAATGGACACGCCAGCATCCCGGATACCGCATAGGCAAAGAATCCACGCTCCATTGGCGGCCAATAAGTGGTGCAAAACCAGGCCAGGAAGGCGAAACTCAATTTGAAGTGCAGCAGCGCATCCAGTCTGCCCTTGACCAAATTGACGCCATGGCACCGGGTGGCACTGGCATGCTTATTACCCATGGCGAGGCCATGGTATCAGTGCGCGGCCTCAACCGCTTTTTAGGACTTACCGACGAAACTTACAAACTCCCCCTTATTCCACATCCACCAGCTCATCTGCGAGCACTCAACGAGGAAACTGGGCAGGTAAAGCTCAAAGTGATATTTATTTTGACGCCGATGATAGGGGATACGCAACACACTTTAGAACCATTGGCGTTGAGCCCGAGGTTTTCGATACTGGTTGGTTAGAAATCCAAAGATAAGGCCATCTCTTGGAGGTTGCATAAATTATACTTATATGATATATTCGCATTTGTCACAACTGACCTATGAAGGGAAGTTCCATGACCGAGCAGCAGACCACCCCCGATCAGCCGGCGGCGTTCCCCAGCGTGGACGACATGTTCCCGTTGTGGCAGCGTGAGCCTGGCCGACGTGGGGCGTTGAGCAAGGCCGAGAAGGCGGCGAAGCAGGCCAACGCCAAGCAGCGTGAGGCCTACCAGCAGCTCCTCGACGAGCACGCCCAGCGCGGCATGCAGCTGGAGATCGTCAGGAATGACCTAGTGAGGGTCCAGCAAACTGCCCGTACTAACAGTGAAACCGTTTTGATGTGGGAGCAACAGCTCCGCACTAACTTGACACACGCGGCAGTAGCCCTCAGGGCACTGGCCGAGCTGACGTACATGATGGGCGAGGAGATGACTACCAGCGTCAACACAACGGTCGGTGGCATGCAGAACGTACTCTTCAGCAACACCTACGGGACGTTCGAGCTGCCGTACTATGTTACCGTCACCGGTGGCACCGAGATTCGCGTCACGCCGGAAGACAAGCGACGTCGACCGTTCAAGCTCCAGGTGGACACGATGGGTATCGCGCCCGAAGGCATCGCCATGCTTGTCCTCCAGTTCGGCCTGGACAACGACCGTCTGCCCGAACGGGCAGAGCAGGTTCTGCGGCGCAAGCCCGAAGACAACAGCCCGGAGGCGAACCTCCTGGTGTCGCTGTTCGGAGACGATGACGAAGCGCTCGCCAGCGCCTTGGCCGCGACCGACTGCGGCAATCCCAACTGCGCAGTTCACGGCAAGAACCGTTCGACGAAGGACAATGTGACAGAGAGCCTCGACCGTTTTTTGTCCTCGGACTTCCTGGACAAAGTGATGGGCAAGTAGCTCAAACCAAGGGCGGGTAACACTGCCCTAAACAACAAGCGGGGGAGGCTACTCTTTTTAGTGCCTAAAAAGCACAAATTGCAGTAGCCTCTCCCGTGCACTACCACCAAGCATTCTATTGACCTTCTGGTCATTTTTTAATGCCAAAATAGATTTTATTTTTATTTGACGAGGAAATATATTAATGATACTATTCTCTTCGGCTTGCCAAGTGGCGGCTCACACCAACATGCAAGGAGCTTGCGATGCAGGGTTTGCCATACCAGGGACACAACTGGTTCTATTGCAGTGGCTGTGCCAATCCGACGGTCGGCCAGTGCTGCGGACAGTTGTTCCCGTGGAACATGAATACTCACGGACACCTGCCCACGGCCATTCAGAACGCTCGTGGCTGCAACCACAGTTTCGGCTTCACGCCGGGCTACGGTGGCCACGACGACTTCACCAGCTTCGTGGGCACCCTCATGGAGGTCCAGGGCATCGTCGACGGTGACCCCGTCGAGGCTGCGCTCGGCGCCGCGATGACCGGTGGTGGTCTCGGTGGGGTGGCTGGTGCCTTTGTGGCCGCCGAGTTCGTCGAGGAGTTCGATAACAATGGCCTTGGCGGTTTCGGCTGGTAGCTAGAGCCTTTAAGGGTAGTCCGCTGCGCACATTCAGCGCAGCCGGCGGCCCACCCCGTAAAAAATTATACATTTGGGTGTGTTTTTTATTTTTTTTTGATTGAGTTTGGGGCGCGTATAAGGAAAAAAAAACAAGGGGGGC
>CAZTOK010000002.1:75606-80944 GCA_964615445.1 uncultured Candidatus Saccharibacteria bacterium
CCGTGTTCGTCTTGGTGTTCTATAAAAATGGCGTGGGGGTTTTGGGCTGTTATCTAGAGCTTTTATGGTTAGGCCGCTGCCAACATTCAGCGCAGCGGACTACCCAACGATTCAATCTTTATCCATTTCGTCCTTTTTTAAAGGATTTTTTCATACTTTGGCGACAGCATAAAAGCAAATTAAAACAGGGGCAGAAGATGCTACAAATCACATCTTCTGCCCCAACATCAATTACGACGGAGTGCCTATGGCTTCGTGTTCTCGACGAGCCACTTCGCAATGAGCTTGCCGTGCCCGCTGTTGTCGTTGCCAGCCGGGTCGCTATTGTGCCACATCACGCTATAAAGCTGAGCAGTACTTACATTGTCACAGCCCATGCAAAATTTCAGCCAGTCGCTATCACCAAAGTCATAACCCTTTTCCACATCCGGAATTGCAGGCACATCTGCTGACTGAAGCGCCTGCCGGTAGCTAATCGCAATCTGGCCAGTCCATCGCTGAATGGTAGCGTATGGTGGCGTATTATCATCAGACTGCGTATACGACCAAAGAACTGACCATGGACTAGGAGTCACCACGCATGAAAACAGGCGAAACGCCCCGCTCGCATTTGTCACTTTAGTCAGCTGGTCAGTACTCATCACTGGATTCTTGCAGGCCGGATCAGAACTAATCAAGCTGGACGAGCTCGCCCCTCCAGCGCCTGATCCGTTGTCCTCCTGATTGCGTCCGCACCCCGCCACAAGCAGCGCCAACACAACTGCTACAACAGAAACGCCCGCTAAACGTTTATGCACCATACCTCACAATGTCGTAGTAAAGTACTCTGCGGCTAGCATGCTATAAAGGCATACCAAGCAAAAACACCTATATGAGGTGTCGCATTGCTCTGAAGTGTATACTACTTTTACTTCACACGCAAGGAGATGCCCTAATCATAAAGGTAGCCTGGTTTTCGGCGGGCTACCTTTATGATTTAAGCCTACGCGGCAGGTGTAAGTGTTTTTCTTTTATATGCTCGAACGGATAGTATATACATTGCAAGCAAAATGCCAATACTCCAGGCAAATGCCAGCCATAGCTTATCGCCAGCCGCACCGGTTGTTAGTAGCGAACGCATTGTCTCAATTATAGGAGCAAGTGGTTGGTTTTCGGCAAACCCTCGCAGCAACGGCGTCATAGACGACGTGGGCACAAACGAAGGACTTATGAAAATAAGTAACATAAGTATATAACTAAACGACCCAGCTCCTTCTGCAGATTTTGCTTGTAAGCCAAAATATATTGCCATCCAGGTCGTCGCTAAGGTAAAAAGGGTAACAAGCGCGACAAACAGCAGCCATTCAACTGGTCCTGCACTCGTACGAAACCCGACAGCAAATGCTACAGCCAAAACAACAAGCGACGAAAATAAATTTGATAGCGTTGACGAAACCGCTTGACCACCTAAAATCGATGAGGGAGTAACAGGCATAGTACGGAACCGATTAATGATGCCTTTTTGGATGTCAGTGTTAAGACGATACGCCGCATAGGCAATGCCGCTAACAACCGTCATGATAATAATCCCAGGCGTAATATAATCGACATATTGCACCGAACCAGTCTGCTGTCCAAGCGCGCCGCCTAGAACAAAAACAAACATCAAAAGCAGCGCAATCGGCGTTAATATAACAGTAATAATCGTATCTGAGCTACGAACAATATGCCGCAAACTTCGCTTCGTCATAGTCCATGTATCTTTAATAGCCTGCATATTATTTTTCCTCCTTTTTGTTGCCAGTAAGCTTAAAGAATACATCATCAAGCGTTGGTACTTGCTGTGCAAAATCAGTCGGCTCAACCTTCGCATCACGAAGACACATAAACAGTTCGGCAATGCGAGCAGCACCGCTGGCGGCTACCGTAACGGACAACCCATTTTTTTCAGTAATCTCGTACTTATTTTTTAGAGCAGTCGCAGCAACTTTTAGTCGTTCTTCATCCTGGAAAGTGAACGTCACCAATCCTCCCGGAACAAGTTTTTTCAATTCGCTAGCAGTGCCAATGGCCGCGATTTTTCCTTCGTGCAACACGGCAATCTTATCCGCAAGTTCGTCCGCTTCTTCAAGATACTGCGTTGTCAAAAAAATGGTCGTACCCTCCTTAGCTAACTTTCGAATAACCTGCCACATATTATTCCGTGCTTCAGGGTCTAATCCAGTCGTTGGTTCATCTAAAAAGATAATCGAAGGGTTGCCAATAAGACTCATAGCAATATCCAGTCGGCGTCGCATACCGCCAGAGTAAGTAAAAGCACGTCGATCTGCAGCATCTTTTAGCGAAAACTGTTCTAATAACATACGGGCTGTCCCACGCGAGTCTTTACTATGCCGCAAATCACCAATAAGCTCCAAGTTTTCGCGGCCTGTTAGCATATCATCAACCGCGGCAAATTGACCAGTTAAGCTAATACGGCGGCGCACATCTTCGGGCTGCTTAGCCACATCAATACCATCAACCATCGCCATGCCACTATCGGACTTCAAAAGCGTCGTTAATATATTGATAGTCGTGGTTTTACCTGCGCCATTTGCACCAAGTAGTGCAAATATACTTCCTTTTTTAACATCAAACGACACTCCTTTTAGTACCGCAACCTTTTTAAAGGATTTGCGTAGGTCCTTAACTGTAACTGCTGCCATCATCTGGTCTGGCATATTTTATGCTCCTTTATTGAATAACTACGCTGTCTAACTTAGCTTTTGCGCCCTTGAGAAGTGCATAGGTAACTTTATCCATTTTCGCACCTTCAAAATCGGCATGTCTCACATCGCAGTGGTGAAATAAAACATCATTTAAAATAGCATTTTTGAACGTCGTATCTTTAAACGAAGTACTATGAAACTTCGTGCTATTAAGCGTCATTCCTTCAAAGGATACATCCTTCAAGTCTGACGCATTGAAGGTTGTGTCATCAAGGATAGCACCTTCAAATGTCGCACCCTTTAGTGCTGTCGCTTTAAATTGAGCATTTGTGAGATTAGCTTTGTCCATACGAACATTTTGCATATCACAGCCGACAAATGCCACACTCGTTACATTCGCGCCTCTAAATGAGGAATCTCTCAGTGCGGCAGCCCTAAATACCGCCATATTTAGGTCTGAACCATCAAAATTTGATTTCGTTAAAGAACTAAAACTAAAATCAGCTCCTACAAGGTTGGTATTGCTCAAATCACTTTCCACTAGTTCAGTCGACGAAAACTTCGACGTGCTCCGCTTTGCTTTTTTAAACGTCTCCTTCAAGCTTTCGCGTAGAGAAGGCTCTTTTTCCCGTGCTTGCTCCGATGCAGGCGACATCTGTTGCATAATTTCAGCGACATCTCCAAAAGAGTCGATAGTCATCTGGTATGCTTCCTCTTCGCTTTTGCCCTGTAGTCTCAAATCCTGATATTTTTCCGTTAGATTAACTAACAATTCTTGCTCAACCTCATTTCGAGCAGGGAAGTTGCCATACGGCTTAAATGTCTCGTGTAAAAATGTTTCTAATTTCTTTTCCATACTTACTCCTTATAATAATATGTCCAAAATTTCTTTAGAAAAATTCCAGTTTTCTTTGTTGCTTTGGTAGAGCGCATGACCACTGGCAGTAATGTGATAATACTTTCGGCGTCCGCCCTGACTTTCGTCACCCCAATACGAAGAGATATGCCCGTCGTTCTCAAGACGTTTAAGACTTGAGTACATCGTAGCCTCTTTCAGCTCATACTGCTGGCCCGAAAGTTCATAAATACGTTTCGTAATCTCATAACCATACTTATCACCATCCGTTAAAAGTTTCAGGATGATCGTATCAGTATGACCACGAAGCAAATCTGATGATATTTTTTTGTCTATCATAATTACAGTGTATACCATATTACTATGACAGCCAAGGTAGTTTATTATAACTTCATATATAAATGAAAACGCCCCTCCCAGGCGCTTCCATATCCATGGTGCTCCCAATGAGGGGTGTGGTGTGCCGCAGTTAAACTCGGGGAGGGCGACAGAAATGCTTTAGAGCCTTTATGGTCCTTCGTTTCCTCAAGAGGCTCTTGCAAAGAGCATGAGAAGGATACTCCCAGCCTATTTTATAAGTGAGCATGCCTACGAAATATCAACAGAACCGGTATACCCAGACACAAGCCGACCGTCCCAATCATAAGAAAAGCTGCACTTAATGAATATGCATCTTTCATCCAACCAGCCACAGGGCCAATAATCATGAAACTGAGTGACTCAACAGTCGTGACGATAGATAGCTCCGTTGTACGCGTACGGTAATCGTTAGGCAGCACATTATACAGATACGTCCATGTTAGTACGTCAGAAAATGCTGATATAAACGCATGCGCTGCAACAAGCACCATAAGCCCAATGTAGCCCGTGGTTAGTGCAGCAGCGAGTGCGCCAATTGGCATACAGAGCGTCAACATTACCCACATAGTACGAGCGTCAACTCGCGCCCCAAGATCGACACGTTGTAGCACAATCACTATCATCGAACGACCGAGATATACTAGTGCAAATGTCCATGCTGGCATACCAGTTAGTTGCATACGTGGCTGAAGCAACCACAAGCATACAAAACCGCCCATCCGCACAATCGTCGATAACAAGATGACCAACTGAATGTCAGGCTTACTACTCAACATAGTGTGAATGGTTTTACGCAGCGGTATATATACATAGCGATGACCACTATTCTGTTCTGGGAGTCGATCTAAGCCGAAACTGGTAATAACACCCGCCGCAAAAATAATCGGCTGCACCCAAAATGGCCATGCAATCGTACCGACAGCTACTAAGCTGCCGCCGATAACTGCGCTTGCCAGAAAACCGAAATTACGTACATCTACTCTACGCTTTTCATAGGTTGCATATGCCGCGCTGCGCACTGCTTTGTCCTCTAAAACAGCCAGCGATCTCGTCATAATCGTACTCGTAGTATTAGAAAGTGCCGAGAGGAACAGACCATTTAGTAGATAGCAGAAAGCAAATTGCCAAAACGATGTACAGGTCAAAAAATAGAACGTCTGTATAACCTGCACCACCGTGCCAGCAACAATCACACGACGCACACCGAACCTATCAGCTACGTAACCAAGCGGAACATCAGTAGTGAATTTCACTACTGTAATTACCACCTGTAGTCCAAATATCTGCGTCTGGCTTAAGCCATAAGATTCAAAGTACAAATTAATGAACGAGGTTCCCAGGTATAACGACCATAAGAATTCCAGTGTCAAACAAACACACTGATTGCGTTTGGCAGCTACAGGCAACATCACGCCTCCAATCGCTGCAGCCACAC
>CAZTOK010000003.1:0-75536 GCA_964615445.1 uncultured Candidatus Saccharibacteria bacterium
AGCGTCGGCTTGCGGAGCCGAAGGCCATAGGTTCGAATCCTGTCGGGTGTACCATGAAAAAGGACTCATTGTTTGATGGGTCTTTTTTCGTTGGTCAAAATAGATGTATTGATTATCGGTTTTGGTAAAACTCTTCCAATGTTTTTACCATAGCAGGGGTGAAAACATCAGGATTTCTTACGGTCTTGTAGTTTAATTCTTCCAAAGTAAACCACTTTACCTCACTTACCTCTTCGGGTTGAAGAACAAAAGAAGTGCCATGAGGCGCAAAGCCTTCAAAAATGCCATGGAACTGATTCATGATCTTGTCTTCTATTATTTTATGCACGAAGAATGTGCCTTTAAGTGTAAGAGGTATATTTACTCCAATTTCTTCTTGAAGCTCACGGGGCGCTGCAATTTCGTATGTTTCACCCTCATCTACGTGGCCACTTGCCGCATTTGTCCATCGTCCTGGATAAAGAGACTTTGTCATGCTTCGCTTTTGTAAGAGAAAGTTACCTTTTTCGTCTCGCAGTACTATCTGTACAAGACGATAGTATGAACCCTTAGCCCAAGCTTCTTGACGAGTGGAAGCTCCTAGAGGTTGGTCGTTTTTGTCCACAATCTGAATTCGTTCTGGCACTCCATACTCCCTTTATGTATCTATAATACATGATGAATGCCTGCAGCTGCTGAAAATAAAGCTTTGCTATACTGAGGTTATGACCGACCATATCGACTTTATGACCGAGGCCTTGAAACAAGCCAAACTCGCGGCTAAGAACGGCGAGCTACCATTTGGAGCTGTCGTGGTGAAAGATGGCATTATTATTTCTAAAGGCCGGTGCCGTGAAGCAAAACATAAAACAGTCCTCGCTCATGCAGAAACTGAGGCTGTTGATAAAGCATGTCGAAAACTGGGCGGCAATAAACTAAAAGACTGTACTATCTACTGCACCAACGAACCCTGTCCAATGTGTGCGGCTGCGATATTTCAAGCGAAGATTCCTCATGTTGTTATAGGTGCGTCTCGCAGTGACGTATCGTTTCTACGACCACGCAAGGTTGATATTCAAGTCTTAGCAGATGATAGCGGATACGAGATAAAAATTATCCGTGATATCATGAAGCGGCAGGTCATAAATTTATTTGCCGATGTGTCCTAGTTTGAATGGTAAACCATTGATTTTTATTTGTAATATGTCATAATTAACATTGCTTTCCAAAGCAAAGGCCGAGAAGAGGAGTTAAAGCGATGCTTGACGTCACTGCGCAGGCTCTGCTCGACATGTGTGCCCGCGAGATCGTGAACCGAAATCACGAGACTGACCCCGACCTAGATCGTCTGGACGATGCATTCTCGAGGTCTGTCGAGGAGGTTGTCCAGACATTGGCCGACCTGGTTACTCTCTACAGTCACGGCCGCTACACCATCCGACGTGCCAGCTCCGACTTATTCCAGTCTCGTGTCAAGGGTTTCTGCCTGTACTTGGTGATGTGTCCTACGGACACTCCCTCCGATGAAGTGACGCAGCTCGACCACGACATGATGTTGGTTCGCCTCGGTCCCTACAGCAATCCTGGGGGACTTGTGGTGAACGCTCAGCCTCGTATCGAATCTTAATATGTACTGCTTTGGAAAGAGAGCTCATTGTTGCTGGCCAGATGGCCACGTGATGATGAGCTCTTTTTCTTTTAACAGGTGGAGGTAGTGGTATGATGAATACAGTAAAAAGGAAAAATAAAATAACATGCAACCTCAACCCATCAAATCAAGAACTCATTATTCAGGCCTGTCAGGCAACGAAATGTACTGCGCTCACCTGCTTGGCTATACACCTGGTGATCTGCTGGTGGGTAATAGTGTATTTTCTATGGGCTTTTTTGGTGGGATTGGTTCAAGTTTTCGAACATTGGTAGGTGGTGAGATTACGCAGTACACTAACATGATTGCCGAAGGACGTCGCCTCTCAATTGAGCGTTTTGAGGCAGAACTCGCTCAAGCTGGCGGTTCGGCTGCTACTGGCATTACGAATGAACTGGTTTTCCATTCCGGCAATATCGAGTTTCTCACTATCGGCTCAACTATACATACTGAAGATGGAAAAAACGATCTTAGCTTTTCTACTTCAGCAGATGCTCAGGAACTGTTCTGTCAATGGGATGCCGGCTATAAACCAGTTGGATTTGTGTTCGGCAACGTGGCTTACTCAATTGGTATCGGCCGCGGCATAACCGGCGCATTTCGGCAGCTGGCTCGGGGTGAAGTAACGCAATATAGCGATATCTTTACTACTACGCGCCACTTGGCTTTAGAACGTTTACAGCAAGAAGCGCATGCGAAGGGTGCAAACAGTGTCGTGGGAGTACGTACCAGTATTCTTCCGATTGGGCTTTCGGGCGTGCAAGAAATGGTGATGATTGGCACCGCCTCTCATCACGAATCGCTTGAGGTGGTAGAGGCAAAAGATGTTGTAACCAGTGATTTAACGGCCGAAGAAACGTGGAATCTCGCTAAATTGGGCTACATGCCGCTAAAATTAGTGCTTGGTACCTCTGTTTATTCGCTAGGACTTGCAGGCGGTATAAAAGCAGCCTTTCGTAATTTAAAACGCGGTGAAATTAAAGAAATGACCGAACTTATTTATGGTGCCCGCGAAAAGTCGCTAGAAAAAGTGCAGCAGCAGGCGGAAGAAGTCGGTGCTGATGACGTCCTTGGTATAAAAACGTATATTTACGACCTTGGTAGCGGCGTGATTGAATTTTTGGCCATTGGAACGGCAGTTAAAAAGCTCCCCGGTATTGCAACCAAAAGTGAGCAGCTACCGCCTCAAGCTATTATCCGCGATAAAGATACTTTTGTTGATACGGCTAATGTGGCTTATGGATCGGATCTGCAAAATCCGTCTCGTTCGCGCTACTAATTAGTACGACTGTGTATCATAGCGTGAATTGTTTTGTTGTTGAAGTGGCTCGCGCTGACCAGGATGATGAATAGGATTGGCTGGGTTGCTTAAGTTCGCAATAATAACGAATACAATGAAAACAATAAAGAAGAGTGAGACCAGCGTACTAATAATACCACTCACGAGTCCGGCTATGCTCATACCTTGATTACCACGCTTTTTCTTGATAGAGATGCTTGCAAGCACGATGGCTGGTATGCCTAAAATAAGCCCAGGGCCGGTAAGAGACACGAGGCCAAGCACCATCGCAATAATAGGAAGTGTATTATCTTCCTGGTGAGGTGTGGCTACCTGTTGAGGTTCCTGAGTAGTAGGTGTCTTTAGTGTTTCTTCTTTTTGGTGTGGCATAAATGATTCCTTTCATGGCGGAGAGAGAGGGATTCGAACCCTCGGAACCTTACGGTTCACCGCTTTTCGAGAGCGGCCAATTCAACCACTCTTGCACCTCTCCATTCTCCTGCCTCATTGTAGCAAAAATGCTAAAATAACGGTATGGAAGAGACTATTTTTACAAAGATCGTTAAAGGCGAAATCCCTGCCTATAAAATATATGAGACTGATCGAGTTTTGGCATTCCTAGATATTTATCCAGTGCAGCCTGGTCATGCACTGGTTATCCCCAAGACTCAAGTGGAGTTTGTATGGGATTTGACCGATGAGGACTACGCCGCGGTCATGCAGACGGCCAAAAAGATCGCTTTACGTCTTCGCGAGGTGTTAAGAGTGCCGTATGTGGGCGAACGCATTGTTGGTGTAGATGTGCCTCACGCTCATGTGCAGATCATTCCCTTTACTACGGTAGATGAATTTAAAGCCCATCAGGATACGACAATCGAGCCCGACCAACAGGCCCTAGCGGCTATGGCCAAAAGGCTTGCTTTTTGATGGTTCGCATTTTAGCGGTTGGCAAAAAACACGAAGCGTGGATTGAGGACGGTGTTAGACGTTATGAAGCACGCCTTAAGCGTCCATTTACGATAGAATGGGTGCTACTCCCCCATTCATCACACGAAGGTGGGGCAGCTCGTGAAGAAGAGTCTGAGCGGCTTCTGGATCGGATTGGCTCCAAAGCCTTTATTATTCTTCTTGACGAGCGAGGGCAACTTATGGATTCGCCTACCCTTGCGCAAAAACTACTGCAACCATTAGAATCTGCGCGACAAGTAGTACTCATAATCGGTGGTGCCTACGGTGTGAACGATGCTCTGCGTAAACGAGCTAATATAATTTGGTCACTTTCGCCTCTAGTATTCCCTCATCAGCTTGTTAGACTCATGCTTACAGAGCAACTGTATCGAGCTCAAGAAATTGCAAACGGTCGCCCCTATCATCATGTGTAGAGTACACGGTTAATGCAATAAGATTGACAATCTAAAAAGCATATGCTATATTTATATTCATAACAGATAAAAATAAACATATGTCTTCATTCTCATTTAAAATTACGGTCATACTTGTAAGCCTCGCGACAGCCACAGGCGTATTGTTTCATGATGCCCGAGTAGATAAGCTTATGTCAATACTTCTTTCTATGCCATTTACCTCAAGTTATGAGGCAAATCCACGAGCGATTTCGTTTAATGATTTTCATACGCACAGCGAACAAGTTTCGTTTAATGAATCGGTGCGGAGTGCAACTCAAACCCTAGGCATTCAACCGCGCAGTAACGAAGATAAAAAATACTTACTTCAAAAACATACAGCAAAAGGTCATCATTTCTTTGATAACTATAATCTTCCCATGTCTGTCTAGTAAGAGTATATAAAAAGACCCTCTATCATCAGATGGGGCCTTTTTATATACGGATTATTTTACTTTACGTCAGAAGATTTCACAAAACCAACACGGTTACCTACCTGGATTTCTAGATATTTTTCCTTTCCGTGGAAAACAGTGTGATCATAAGGGAAAGAGCTGTCGCTTGCCCAGGCGTAGAAGTAGTCGTTAGGTACATTTCTATCGAGTACTTTATATTTTTGCCCGCTCTTTAGTATGTAAGGGAGGGGTGTGGCAAACTTAATCCAGGTATTTGCTGGAGGTACGCTGATAAGATCGGAAGGATATTCTGATCGTTCGGGTACTGGTTGACCATACACTGCGACAGTATCGTTTTTAGGCGTTACGTATTGGCCGCAGAATGTTGGGAATGCCGTAGGTGCATTCCATGGGCTATAAAACCACCCGTAGGCACCGTTAACGGCCACTTTTATCCATAAACCATCTTTGTCGAACGAATGGTCAGCAATGGCAAACGCTTGGCCGTAATAGAGTCTTGCTGAGGTGTTATTGATGTCGGTTGTTCCCTGACCTTTTACGGGATCACTAAACAGGGGCGAATCAAGGCTTGGCTGAGTGTGTAGATAAACAAAATTGGTTGGCTGTAAGCCGTCGGGTACGCATGAAGTTGGTGACGTACAACCGGTAACAGTTTGCTTATTCAATGACCAATCTGGTGATATGGTAACGCCAAGGTTAAAGTTGTGCGTCATATTAAGCGAATTTGATGAGTCTCTGCTTGGGTCGTTGCTTTCAAATTGCTTGACCCCATCTCCGTTTAGGAGGCTCATATATTTTTGCCAATTCCAGAAAGGACCCGGGTCGGTATGCATGCCCGATATAGCCGTTGCTGTAGTGCCTGGTACGTTGTCATGTCCAATAATGTGTCCACGATCACGAGGAATATTGTATTTGGCCGTGAGATATCTTACGAGTGTAGCACTCAATTTGTACATAGTGTCGGTGTACGATGAGCTATCTGCTGAGAAGCCGATGTGTTCTATGCCGATAGAGTGCATATTGTACCACCAGTTGCCCGCGTGCCATGCGACATCCTGGTTGGGTACTTCTTCTATAATTCGATTGTTTGCAGCGTCAATAATGTAATTAATGCTAACGTACGCATGAGTATCTTGGAAGTGATCGAGTGCACTTTGAAGCGTACCTTCGGTGTCGTGAATAACGATATTATTAATTGTCATATCGTGAGGACGATTTGTAAGGTCGTAGTTGCCATAATCGGTAACATCTCCTCCATTAGCAACATATGGTGCGGGAATTACTACGCAGTTTATTGTTGAAGGACAATCTGCCGGGAATGAAGAAGGTAACGTCTGTGTTGAAAAAGAGCGGACATTTGGTATATTACTTCTACTCATGGAAGGTTTTGTAGGTCCTAAACCTCGTGCGTCATCTGAAGGCATCGACTGGGCCCCTGCAGTGATCCCGCCCGAAAAGCTAATTATTGTTATGATGGCAATTAAACCACCGATTAAACGTGCTTTCATGTATATTATTCCTCACTCTCTTGATCTAAAGCTATCTCTTCTACTATAAAAGATAAAATATTAAAAAGTGGTAAAATTACGATCACTTATGGTGTAAAAAATGACAATTTAAAGCACTTCAAGTTCGGCTTGTAATCGTTCGATGCGTGTCTTCTCTTCTCCAAGTTGCTTGCGTGATTCTTCGACGAGGTGAGCCGGTGCTTTCTGGATATAGTTTTCGTTAGCTAAGCGAGCTTCAAGTGCATTAACGAGTTGTCGTGTCTCAGCAAGGCGAGTTTCAAGATTAGTCTGATGTTCGTAGAGGGTTTCACTTGACACATCAAGCCACGCCTCGCGATTACTGCTAGCAAGACGGAGTCCTTTTGCTTGATCAGTTTGCCTAGTGTCCTTAAGGCGTGTGAGGCGAGTAATGAGTTCGGTATTGTCGGCAATAAGCGCATCGTTTTGGTAGAGCAAAGTGTACTTTTCATTACCTGGCAGCTCTGAGATAACATAGCGCGCCTCTGTAATGAGTTTTTGGAGTTGGGTGAATTCGGCAGCAGCAATTTCGTCGCATGGCAGCGCCTCTGGCCATTTGGTGGTAATCAGCAGATCGTCGTGCCAATTTAGTGATTGCCAAATGGTTTCGGTGACAAATGGAGCAAAGGGATGTGCTAGTTTAAGACTTGTGTCGAGCACCCAGGCAAGCATAGCTGGATTGTCCTGGGTTTTACTGGCCTCAATAAACCAGTCGGCAACGCTGTCCCAAATGGTGTGGTAAATGGTTTCGCCTGCTTCGGCAAAGCGGTAGCTTTCTAGCTGCTGCTCAAGTTGCTTTGCGGCTTGATTGAGCTCGTTGATGATCCAATGGTCAGCGATGGTTTTAGCCTCTGGAAGCTGTGGCTTAAATGTGTCGCCTAACTTCCCTTCAATAAACCTAGCGATATTCCAGAGTTTATTGCAGAAATTACGGCCGGCAACCACCTTACTTACAGAGAAAGCCTGATTTTGACCAGCGCTACGAGCGGCGGTAATGCCAAGACGCAGTGCATCAGAGCCATACTCAGCTACAAGCTCCATAGGGTTAATGACGTTTCCCTTAGATTTGCTCATTTTTTGACCCTGCTCATCGAGAACTAAGCCGTGAAGATAGATGTTTTTAAATGGCATCTTACCAGTGCTATACAGACCAAACATAATCATGCGAGCTACCCAAGCGTAAAGAATATCTGCTCCTGTCTCCATAACGTTAAGCGGATAAAAGCGACTAAGATCACCATTCAGCAAATAGTCTGTTGTAATGTAAGGCCATTGACCACTACTAAACCAAGTATCAAAGGTTTCTTCTGATCGTTGATATGTTGTATTATTAACAACTACAGTTTTTTCATCAACACGCGGGTCAAAAATCCAGTCCTCAGGGTCGTTAATGTTTTGGAAGGTAGGAATAGGAATCCCCCATGGAATTTGACGACTAAGGTTCCAGTCTTTAAGGTTACGGAGATAGTTAAGAAGTACTACCTTCTTGCTTGCTGGTGTAAATGAAGTCTCATCATTCTCAATAGCAGCAATAGCTTTTTCGGCAAGTGGCTTCATGCGCATAAACCACTGCTCCTTAAGGAGTGGTTGAATGGGTAGACCGCTCTTATAGTCGTAGCCTACTGTATGTTCAATCACCTCCTCTCCACGGAGTAATTCGGCTGCTTTTAGTGCAGCTAACGTGCGTTTCCTTGCGCTTTCAATACCGAGACCCTTAAATTCCTCGGGAACATTAATCATAGTTCCGTCATAATCAATAACCTGGATCCTTTCGAGGCTGTGGCGCTCCCCTACATCAAAATCATTTGGATCGTGAGCGGGAGTAATTTTAACGGCGCCGGTGCCAAATGACGGATCGACGTATTCATCTGCAATGACAGGGATTTCTCTGTTAGTAAGTGGTAGCATCACCCGTGATCCAATAAACTGCTTATACCGTTCATCATCTGGGTGAACGGCAACAGCCACATCGCCAAAGAGTGTTTCTGGACGAGTTGTAGCAATCACGATCTCACCGATTTTATCCATAGTAGGATATGCGATTTTCCAGAGAGTCCCCTTCTCAAGCTTATGGTCTACCTCAATATCAGCATAGCCGGTTTGGTACTTTGTGCTGTAATTAACAATGCGCTCGCCTCTATAAATAAGACCTTCATCCCACATTTTTTTAAAAGTGCTATATACCTGTGCTACTACCTTTTCGTCAAGAGTGTAAACAAGGTGCTTCCAAGAAACGCTAGCACCAAGCGCACGAATTTGCAGCTCGGTGTTGCCGCGGTGCATAGCAACAAAATCCCACACCTGGCTATAGATCTGTTCCCTGCTAAAATCAAACCTACTTTGTCCTTTTCTCTCTAGCTCACGCTCATACACCACCCATGTTTCAAGCCCAGCGTGGTCTTCACCTGGAATATAGATGACATCCCTTCCTTTCATGCGGTAATAACGGGTAAGAATATCCTCAAGACCTATGGTAAGGGCGTGGCCAAGATGGAGGTTACCATTGGCATTTGCCGGCGGCATAACAATACTATACGGCTCCCCTATGCCTGTTGGTGCAAAGACATCAGCCTCCTCCCACATAGCATAAATAGTTGGCTCGTATTGATTGGGGTCGTACGCTTTTGCTAGTTTCATTGGGCACAGATCTCACTAGATAGTTTTCACGTGAAAAAAAGAGTAACAATCCAATACAACGTTTTCACCCGAAAACGCGCGATTATTCCTCCAAATTCCTTCACGTGTTTGTTTTCACACCCATTATAGCATATAGAAAGGGTAGTGTATAATTAAACATGTAATTTCGGTGCGAATATATGAAAATAGAGAAGAGCGGAGTGAATAGTAATCCTTGGGTGAGCACTCTCTGTAGCTAGGAAAAAGATAATATAAATATTAACAATTGTTGATATTTATACAACACAAGGAAACATTGATATGCTGAGAAGTCGCCCTATAAAAACAGAAAGATTGCCCGAAGATGGATGGCGAATTTCGACGATGAGTCTTCATGCTAAGAATGACCGTACACCCGATCCGGAGCTAGACGAAAGAAATGGTTTTTATGATGAGTGGCGAAGAGAGTTGGCTCCGCCTTTAAGACTTGTGGGTGATTGGTATAACCACCGACTTGGCCCACAGACTGAAGAGACATTCGAAGAGAAGTTTCGTCCTCGTTATGCAGACCACCTTATGTCTCATCAAGAAGCAGTATTGTATTTAGCAGATGTGGCACTACGTCAAAACATTACTGTACTTTGCATTGAGCCACCTGCAAACAACGGAGAGCTGCTTTTATGTCACCGCCGGTTGCTTGTAGAGCAAGCCAAATTGTGGGTGCCTGAACTGCCTACTCATATTGAATAGTGTCATTCTGATTCCAAGCTGTCTTAGTCATGGAAAGACTGGGAACAACCTCGAATTCGAAAGGGGAAACGGGCTGCTTTCTTTGAGCATAATAATAGCCGAGTGTCGCCACCATAGCAGCGTTATCTGTGCAAAGATTCATTGGTGCGTAATCGATATAAAGAGGGAGACGTTCGGATAATTGGCGACGCAACTCTTGATTTGCGGCAACACCACCAGCAATAACGACAGACTTTGGTCTGTAACCACGGAAGGCCTTTTCGGCTTTATCAACTAGGGTTTCAATGGCGACACGTTGGAAGCTAGCAGCAAAATCTGCCCGCTGCACGTCATTTACACGCGCTGGAAGCTCATGCGAAGGAAAAGTGAAGTCGACACCTACTTCACGTTGCACAGCACGCAAAACGGCTGTTTTGAGGCCTGAGAAGCTAAAATCGTATGGGTTTTGAAGCTTGGCTTTTGGCAAAGTGTATTTAGAAGAGTCGCCGATTAGGGCTGCCTTGGCTATTGATGGACCGCCAGGGTAGGGGAGACCGATAATTTTTGCTACCTTGTCAAATGCTTCACCTACAGCATCGTCTTGAGTTTGGCCAAGGAGTTCGTAATCGCCATGGCTATGAAAGAGGACCAACTGTGAATGACCGCCACTGACAATAAGGGCAAGCATAGGGAACTCAGGTGCTTTAGTGTTAAGAAAATTGGCATAAACGTGTGCTTCAACGTGGTGGATGGGGTAGAGTGGTTTGCTTTTGAGCAGGGCAAGAGTGCGAGCGGCAAGGGTGCCGACCAGGAGTGAGCCGATAAGTCCTGGTGCATAGGTAACGGCAATGGCGTCGATATCGTTCCACGTAACCTGCGCCTGAGATAGAGCTTGATTGATAACGGGGTTGATCACTTCAATGTGACTGCGAGCTGCCACCTCTGGCACGACACCGCCATAGGCTGCATGGATGTCTATCTGAGAATTAACGATATTACTAAGAAGCGTCCGTCCGTCTTCAACAACGGCGGCCGCGGTTTCGTCACAGCTGCTTTCAATTCCCAAGATCCTCATCTGTTATATAGTATACGCCACAACACAAAAAATGAGTATTTGAAATATTTTTCGCAAACGGTGCGTACAATAAGTAGGGTGGTAGAGCGCCACCTAGATGAATAGGGAGTGTTATGAAACTTCTTATCAGAACTGTGCTTGCGAGCATTGCCTTAATGATGATGGCAGGACAACCGGCAGGAGCGGAAACTGTGTCTTTGGGTGAATTTCATGCATGGAATTCGGTGCAATTGACACAAGGTTCCTTTCAGGGGACTATGCCGAATTTGCAGAATTATCGTTTAGCGGTCCAGCTAATTCCGGGATTTCAAACGGGAGCATGGACATCGCCTGTAGTAATGTTGCATAAGGAGGTTGCGCCTGGTGGTGCCATTAATCCTTCGTGGCAGGCAGGTACTCCCGAAGGAACTCATCTGGAAATGGGTTTGAGAGTTCATGAAAATGGACACTGGAGCAATTGGTACCAGATGGGGAAGTGGGCGCTAATCAACACGTCTAGCTTCACTCGAACATCGGTTAATGGCCAATCTGACTCGTTTGGAGAAGTCTATACAGATACATTTGTTGCGGGGGCTGTAGCTGTTGATGCCTACCAACTGCATGTGCAGCTGAATGGTGATGGTCGCTATAGCCCCTCTGTTTACCAGTTGGCCGCACAGACTGCCGATAGTCAAACGTGGACCTCGGTGAGTCATACAACAATGACGGGTGATGTTGACCTTCCGGTACCGATGTTCTCGCAGTACGTGCATGGCAAGCAGGATGGCTCCGAGGCAGAATATCCGGCCTTTGGCGGTGGTGGGGAAGCCTGGTGTAGTCCGAGCTCTGTAGCGATGGTACTGAAGTATTTCCATGCTGGTCCGACTGCACAGGATATTCAATCGTTGCCAATGGATCAGTGGTTCGACGCTCACGGTCGCATTAACGGAGAAGTGGACGTTGCGGCGATCCACACCTATGACGAGACATACGGTGGAACGGGAAACTGGCCATTCAACACGGCGTATGCTGCGTCGTTTGGTCTCGATACGTCAGTGCAAGTGTTTTCGAGTTTGCGGGATGTCGAGACGTTTATTAAGCATGGTCTGCCTGTAGTTGCTTCTCTGGCGTGGGATAACGAAGATTCCAACCCGGATAATGATTTGCCGGGTGCTTCTATTCCTAAGTCGGGAGGTCACCTACTGGTAGTGCGTGGGTTTACCTCGACAGGGGATGTGATTGCTAACGACCCGGCAGCACCGATGGGTGATACGTATGTTCGTCATGTTTATCCGCGCGCTGCATTTGAGCGACAGTGGGTAAATAACTCGAATGGAACAGTATACGTTATTCAACCGCGCCACTAGTATAAGTTAAATAGCGCATCCTGGTTATTTAAAAGTGTCCCGAGCTATGGCACTGGCATCGGTCACTGGAGTCCAGCCTTGTGCTCTTCCTATCTGCTAATTTTTTATTTGATATAATTTTTCATATATCTCGCGGTCTGTCTGTCTAAAGTGACAGACAGACGGCGAGAATGTTCAGGCGGCGATGTAATCAACTTGTCGGTTTGGAGCTAAATGACGAGGGTTAGCTTCGCCCCATACCCAAACATGCAAATCATGAGAAGGCGTCGGACAGTCGCATGGGAGAGGCTGATGCAGTACATATACGTCGTCCGGAAGAAGTCCGTCTTCATAAATGCGATACCATCCTGGCTGTATGTATTCGGCGTAGATCACTCTTTACAGAGCTCCTTTGGTTGAGTGGCCTAAACAAAATAAGTATAAGAAGATTTGTACTTATTGGAAAGTGGCACGTGACTTCCTGTATGCTAGAAGTAGTGACTACTAGTAGCAAATGGAGGGACTATGCGGGCAGTTTGGTCGGGATCAATCAGTTTTGGACTCGTGAATATACCGGTAAAAATGTATAGCGGAGCGCAAGCGCACGAAGGGATCGACCTCGATATGCTGCATAAAGAAGATAAAAGTCCTATTCGATATGCGCGTATTTGTCGGGCAGATGGCCAGGAGATTCCCTACGACGACATCGTGAAAGGTTATGAATATCAAGATGGTGATTACGTTGTACTCACCGATAAAGATTTTGAAAAAGCTGACACCAAAAAGACAAAAATGGTGCAGCTAAAGCAGTTTGCTAAAGAAAGCGAGATTGACTCGCGCTACTACGAAAAACCCTACTACCTTGAACCAGAGAAAGGTGGCGAACATGCTTATGCGCTACTTCGCGATGCACTTGAAAAGACTGGCAAAGTGGCGCTTGGCACATTTGCTATGCGGGCGCGCGACAACATGGCAGTAATTAAACCGCTTGGTAATGCACTGATTTTAAACCAATTACGGTTTCCGTCAGATCTGCGTGAGCCGGGTGACATTATCTTTCCAAAAGAGCAGGCAAAAAAGGAAGAGCTTTCTATGGCAATGAAGCTAATTGATCAGCTAACAGAGCCGTTTATCGCTGAAGATTGGCATGATACCTACACCGAAGAGCTGGAAGAAATTATTGAAGATAAAGTTAAAGGCAAGAAACCAGCCAAGCACGGCAAAGAGCCAGCACCAACCAAGGTAGGTGACCTTATGGCAAGTCTTAAAGCAAGTCTTGCAAGGAAGTAACTGATGTCGCTTGCGAAATATAATAAAAAACGCAAGTTCAACGATACGCCTGAGCCGAAAGGCGAGGTGCAGAAGGGTCGCCAAAAAAAGCTAATCTTTGTGGTGCAAGAACATCATGCTCGGGCGTTACATTACGATTTTCGTCTTGAAATGGATGGAGTGTTGAAGAGTTGGGCAGTGCCCAAGGGTCCGTCGATGAACCCACATGACCACCGGCTGGCGGTACATGTTGAAGACCATCCGTATTCGTATCGAACCTTTGAGGGTAGGATACCAAAGGGTAACTATGGGGCGGGAGAGGTGAGTATCTGGGACAAAGGTACCTATGAGCCACGTACAGAAACGAAGAGCCCAGAGAGGACGCTGCTCAAAGAGCTAAAGGATGGACATATTACATTTGTTCTTCATGGTGATAGATTAAATGGTGAATTCGCTCTTATCAAAACAGATATGGGTGGCGATGAAAAATCATGGCTATTGGTGAAAAAAGGTGATTCTTATGCGAGTACAACAGGAGCGGCGCAAGAAGTAGCACCTGAAAAAATGATTGAAACGCATATGCCCCAACATGTCACTCCAATGTTAGCGAAACTTGCCGATGAACCGTTTGACAATGTGGATTGGCTATACGAAATAAAGTGGGATGGCTATCGAGCAATTGGAGCTTGGGACGGCCAAAGCGCACAACTATATTCGCGTAATGGGATTGATTTTAGCGAAAAGTATGCCGCTGTCACCAATGCACTACGTAAAAATAAACACCATATTGTGGTTGATGGTGAAATCGTTACTGAGGATGAATCAGGTCGTTCACATTTTGAATGGCTTCAAAATTATCATCGTCGGCCTCAAGGAAAATTGGCGTATCAGGTGTTTGATCTCCTTTGGTATGATGGCCGCTCAACGATGGAGCTGCCGCTTATTGAACGAAAGAAACTGCTCAAAGAAGCGCTCTCTAAAAGTTCAACCATTCATTACAGTGATCATATAGTTGGGGATGGAAAGTCATTTTTTAAAGCAGCCGACAAACAGCATCTTGAAGGCATAATGGCAAAACGGATGGCCAGTGCCTACAAACTTGGTGTACGTTCGGACGATTGGTTGAAGGTGAAAACGCATCTTCGCCAAGAGGTGGTGATAGGCGGTTTTACCGAGCC
Source organism: uncultured Candidatus Saccharibacteria bacterium (assembly GCA_964615445.1). Lineage (GTDB taxonomy): Bacteria > Patescibacteriota > Saccharimonadia > Saccharimonadales > Saccharimonadaceae > JALRBM01. The sequence continues at coordinate 14,444 of CAZTOK010000003.1, forward strand.
GAAAGGATCGCGGCAATACATCGGCGCGCTGATGCTCGGAGTATATCAAGATGGTGAATTCCGTTATGTGGGACATACCGGTGGTGGTATTCCAACCGATCAGCTTGAGCCGCTGCGTAAAAAACTAGAACGGCTTGAGCAAAAAACCTCATCTTTTGTAGATAAATTTACACCAAACTCAATACCACATTGGATAAAGCCGCAGATTGTATGCGAGGTGACATTCAGCGAATGGACTAACGAAGGTCGTATGCGTCAGCCGATTTTTGTAGGATTAAGAGCAGATAAGGAGGCGACTGAAGTGTATATTGAAAAGGCGAAAACAGAGGTGCCGAGCGGTAAAGCCGTACCGCAATCTCGAAATATTGACTTCACCCACCTTGATAAGGTGTTTTGGCCAGAAAAAGGCTACACCAAAGGCGACGTTATTGCCTACTACGATCAAATGAGTAAAGTAATGCTTCCGTATCTTAAGAACCGACCTCAGTCGATGCTTCGTCACCCGGATGGTTATAAAGGGTTCTCGTTCTTCCAAAAAGACCTTGAAAAGCCGCCAGCTTGGGCGCAAACTACCACTATTTACTCTGAATCGAATCGCAAAAACGTGCACTATTTAGTGTGTGATTCTAGGGATAGTCTGCTCTATATGGCACAGCTTGGGTGTATAGAGATAAATCCGTGGAGTTCACGGCTAGGTTCACTTGAAAAGCCAGATTGGACAGTAATAGATCTCGATCCAGAAGGAGTGACCTTTGACGACGTTATTACCGTGGCGCAGATGGTCAAAAAAGTATGCGACGAGCTGCATATAGTGAGTTATCCAAAAACCTCTGGTAAAACTGGTATTCATATCTTTATACCTATGAATGCCAAATACACCTATGAACAAGCTGAGCAATTTGCGAATATTTTGGTGCATATAGTCAATGAACGTCTACCAGAGTTAACTAGTTTAGAACGTAGTCCAAGTAAACGACCACACCGTGTGTATCTTGATTATTTACAGAATAATGAAGGACAGACTCTCGCAGCTCCGTATTCTATTCGACCAGTGAAAGACGCCTCGGTATCAACCCCGCTTCACTGGGATGAAGTGCGAAAGGGCCTAATACCATCGCAGTTTACTATCATGAATATGGCCCGCCGTATTGAACAAGTGGGGGATTTATGGAAACCCGTGATAGGTAAGGGAATTGATCTTGAAAAGATAATTCGCGCACTCTCAGCTACCTAGTATCACACACCTTGGCATGGTATATTTTGCCTGATATACTTGGCAAGACCTATTGAGGCAACTAGACGGGTAGGCAAATGGAAATCACGCGACCTAGCCAGGAGTATTGGCAGGTACTGGAGCACAATATACCAGTAGCGTTTATTTATACAGGAAGCAGTCAACTTGATACCATTGGGCGGATCGGATTAGGAAGGGGGATTAGTCTTGAACATCGCCTTGCTATCCTTCAACTTAGCCTTTCTTATGTGATGCGATTTGGTGCCACTTACGAAAGGGCATGCGAGGATGAGTATTTAAGAAGGTACTTGCCACATGGCAGTTTGGTGACGAATGATTCTGCTGAGCTTATGAATTTTGATGCTATCTTGCCATTTGTGCAGCGACTCCCTCTTGAGCATGTGGTAGAGTTTCTGCGATGGATGCGCGTTACAGTAATTGAAGAGTGTGACTTTGATTTCATTAACGTACTATTGACTCGCGTGCTCAATATGTCCGCTCTTACAGAAGAAGTGTCGTTTCAGATAGAACCGTTATATCAAGCAGTGGGTGTTCACTTCATGACTCGGCGGATGCCATTTATGCTGCACTGGCCAGAGAGTAGCGGAGATGGAAAAGAGGTTCTTTTTCATCTTTCGTATTCAGGAAAGGCTATGCCCGATGTTTATTACCCAATGATAGCCTTGAGTCCTACTCAGCATGGCGTGTGGCGTCAGATGGGTCGTATGCGTGAGGAAGAGGAAAGTATTTACATGATTCTTTCCACTCCTTATTTACGCAGTGCGCAGTCCCAAAATAGCTTGGCATATTTGCTAAATACACTGCTTGGGAGAACGGGACACTTTGTAAGGTTTATTTCTCCTACGGCTTTATGATGAAGCCCCGGTAGCCAATCCGGCGTCTAACCTCCACGAAAGGAGGTTTTTTATTTCTATACCTCTGAGAAACGTGCGTGATGAAGTAATGTAAAAAAGGCCCCAGATGAAGATAATCTGGGGCCGGCCAAACCTAAACGCTTTCAAGTGTTTCGCGTACCACCTGCTCATTAAGAGCACAACACAGTTTTCCAACTCTACCGTAACAGTTGAAGATATGATCCAAGAGAATCTCTCGCATGCGCGCAACTTGAGGACTATCTTCGGCAGTGGTGGTGTAGAATCCTCCTTGCAGATTTAATTGGCCTTGTTCTGCAATCTGGTACGCCTTTATGCTCAAAGGACTGCCTACGGGAATACAAAGGTATCTAGACCTAAGCTGCACGCCAAAATCAGGATCTCCAAAGACAGCAACTACCTGTGTCATCATCTCAAGAGTATCTTCAGTGGGAGCATTAAAGACGATTATGCTAAATGGCACCGTCCTTAAATCGGGTATGTGATCTGAACGGTAAGCAGGACATGTAGGCCAAGGCGGAACGGACAAGCCTTTAGGGTTCGTCATGTATCTACTCTAACATGCGTATAGTAACTGACTACGTGCTAAAATAATCTTATGAGCATGAAGCAAACGCTTGTGGATGGGGTACGAAAGGCACTGCCAATTGAGGCGGTGCATGGACTTGAAGAGGTCTATCGACGCGGCCGAGTACGGCTTATTAGTGCGCGCTACGGCAATCCTGCACGCAGTCTAAAAATTATTGCAGTAACTGGTACGAATGGTAAAACTACTACTGTTAATTATATCAACGAAATTTTAAAAGAAGCTGGCCTTAAGACTGCTATGTTTAGTACAGCAGTAATTGAACTTGCCGGTAAGCGTCAGGTTAACGATCTTAATGCAACGGTGGCGAGCACGCGGCGCATGCAAGAGTTTTTCCGTGATGCCAAAAAAGCTGAGGTCGATTACGTAGTCCTTGAAATAACTAGCCACTCTCTTCAGCAGCATAAACTTGACGGTATTCCTATTGAGGTGGCAATTATGACTAATCTCACCCAAGACCATCTTGATTATCATAAAACCATGGAAAATTACGCGGCTGCAAAAGCAAAACTCTTCTCTGGCGAGCCAAAGTTTATTGTCCTGAACCGTGACGATGCATGGTTCGACTATTTTAATCAGTTTATGGCTGGAGCGCAAAAAATTACCTACGGTGAACATAGAGAGGCTGAGGCACGCATTGATTATGTAAAGTTGTATAAAAAAGGTAGCGAGGCGACGGTGGTAATCGATCATCAAACCAAATTGCATCTTGCAACGGCGCTACCAGGTAAATTTAATGTCTATAACATGACCGCCGCCGCCGCGACGGCGTATGTGCTTGGTATGAAACTCACCGATATTGTAGAGGGAATTGCCAACCTTGAAGGCGTGCCGGGCAGGTTTGAGCGCGTGACGGAAGGCCTTGGGTATGATGTGATTGTTGACTACGCTCATACACCCGATGCGCTTGAAAAGTTACTTGAAGCGGCAAAGTCGGTCACAAAAAATCGTGTCATTTTAGTTTTTGGTGCTACAGGTGACCGTGATAAGAGTAAGCGGCCAATTATGGGCGAAATTGCAGCAAAATTGGCCGATCGCATTATTCTTACAGATGAAGAAAGCTACAATGAGGACCCACAGACGATTCGTGACCAAGTGCGCGCTGGTATTGAGAAGGCTAAAGGCAACATAAAGCTCACTGAAATCGCCGATCGCCGCGAGGCAATCGCGAAAGCCCTTTCCATTGCGACTAAGAATGACACGATTCTTATTACTGGGATGGGTCATGAGCAGTTTCGCATTGTGAACGGCGAGCATTTACCGTGGAACGATGCAGATGTTGTGCGTGAGATCCTTGTTAAAGGCTAATAGTAATTTTCGTGATGAAGGTAAAGGTGGAGACGTCTGACGATTTTTTCACCAATTTTAGTCCATACTTTGTAGGCTGCTGATTTAATGGGATAGTCGAATACTCCTACGTAATCAGTCACCTCCTTATGGAAACTAGTTTTAAAGCGACCAAAGCCATAGTAAGGATGCTCAGGGTTGTTAATCTGATCGGACGGTGGCGTTCCACAAAAGTCGTATAGTGTCACACCCTTTGTTTTCATCCACTCAATAACCCGCCATTGTAAGAGGTGACTAGCACCATATGCCGGACGTTCGCGTACAGAAGCCCCGTCCTTATAGGTACCTTTAGCACCAAAAGCAATCGCGAATGCACAGGCGACAACTTGGCCGTCAAAATAAGCAAAAAAGAGCTGGCCAAGACCTGCTTGAGAATATCGTTGCCAAAACGACTTGTAATAGAGATAGCTTCGAATGCCAAATGAACCAGCAGCGGTCTCTTTTAGGAGGTTAAACATAATTTCGCAGTTTTCGTCGGTTGTCTCCATAAGCTTAGTTGTAACACCATCACGTTCGGCGCGACGAATAGCGTGTCGACTTTTTTGATTAAGCCGAGCAAGTACTTCATCTAAATTTGGTGAGATATCAAGAAGAACGGTTGAGCTAGGTTGTACGGAACGAGCGCCGACAAACCCAAGTTTTAAGAGGTCAGCTACCGCTTCATCACTTTTATGGAGCTCAGGCTCAGTTTTAATAAGAAAGATACCCTGTTCCTTGGCAAATTGTTTAAGTTCTGGAAGTAATTGATCTAACTGACGGACAGAGGTGATATCTGGTCCTTTGGAGATATACCAGAGCCTCCCAAGGATAGGCACAGTTTTTTCAAGTGCCATAATAGCTACCTCATCGGTCACGATATATCGAGGTGTCCATCCGCCAATGCGTTTTTGTTCACTAAATTCATACCCTTGAAACACGCCGCCTTTATTAGGATTAGAAAGGATGAGCATGTTCCATGTAGCAATCTCTTCGTGAGTGGCAAATCGTATCATTATATTCCATTGTAATACAAGATGAGAGAATGTGGGCGGAAGCTATCCGCCCACGGGTTTCCTATTTTGTCGTGCGCTCGTAACATCCATTGGCGCTATTGCCGCAGTGTTTATCGCTACAGCAATCGCAGTCACAAATAAGTAGTGGAGAACTATAGTGATACATGCCTACCTCCAAAACAGTAATCCCCGAAGTGCAGTATAGCAAACACTTTTTAAGAAGCAGATGATACAATAAAAACAATGAGCGAAGAATTATTAGGTGCCTACGATATTCGCGGAACTGAAACGAACGGGCTTACTAAAGAGTGTGCTTGGAACGTAGGGAAAGCACTTGCCGACTGGCTTCCAACGGCGGGAAATGTGGTGGTCATGTATTCACCTAATCAGCGTGAAACTGCGCAGGCAGTGGTTGAAGGATTGAGATTGCAGGGTCGTACTGTTATTGATGGAGGTGAGGGCACTAAAGAAAGTGCTAAAGCCTACATTACCAGCAATGGTATTTCGGGTGCGGCAGTAGTTGGATTCGATGAGCTTGAAAAGCTTATTACTATAGAGTTATATCAGCACGAAGCAAAGTTAATCGATAGTGAAACTGGTCTTAGACAAATTGGTGATCTTGTTGATGCAGGAAATTTTGTACCAGCTGCCGTTAAAGGTGATCTGCTTCGTATAATGTAAAAGTATGCGTAAAAAATTAGCACTCAATGCTTGCAAGTGCTAATTTTTTTATTTACAATAAGAACGCAGATAACAAAACGGAGGAGATTTCATGAGTACACCTATAAAACCTCTGGCAGATCGCGTGGTGGCGGTGCGCGAAGAAGCGCAAACCAAAACGGCGAGCGGACTTTACCTGCCTGATAATGCAAAAGAAAAACCAAGCCTTGCAAAAGTCGAGGCTATTGGTCCTGATGTAAAGGGTATTAAAGTAGGCGACAAAATTATTTATAAAGAATACTCAACCACTGAGCTGAAAATTGATGGAACTGAGTATTTAATTGTTAAAGAAGAGGATATTTTAGCGACCGTTTAGGTTGGCTGAAGGATGAGGGTACTATTTTCTGAACGGGGCTCTCGTTTTCGAGGATTTTTGCCTGGCGAAAAGCATGCTCCTCAAGAAATATATCCCGAACCCTTCTAAGCTAAAAAGGAGAGAATATGGCTAAAAAAGTATTTTATGACGATGATGCCCGCGCTCGCGTATTAGGTGGCGCCAAGGCACTATATGATGCAGTAAAGGTAACGTATGGACCAAAAGGTCGTAATGTCGTGATCGCCAAAGGCTATGGTGGACCAACGGTGACACACGATGGCGTAACGGTAGCCGAGAGCGTTGACTTGCCCGAGAATGATGATGAAACGCTCGGTTACAAAGTGGGAGCTGAACTTATTAAGCAGGCTGCGAGCAAGCTGAATAAGGTAGCTGGTGACGGTACCACTACTGTTACTGTGCTTACGTACAATATTTTAAAGGAGGCCAACCGCCTTATTGCCGCTGGTCACAATCCGCAAGAGCTTCGTAAAGGCATTGAAGCTGCTGGAGCCGAAGTAGTAAAACAGCTTGATGGTCTTGCCGAAGGCATTGAAGGGAAGAAAGACCGTGTTGCGGAAGTTGCTACTATTAGCGCTGGAGATGAAAGCATCGGTAGGCTTATTGCAAGTGTTATCGAAAAAGTAGGCAAGGACGGTGTCGTAACCGTAGAAGCCGGCCAGGGTCTTGAAATGGAGTCAGAGGTAGTTGAAGGCTTCTCGCTTGACCGCGGATGGGTAAGTGCCTTCTTCGTTACCGATGTTAATCGTCAAGAAGCGGTGTACGAAAAGCCGGCCATTCTTATTACTGATAAGAAAATCTCAAGTGTTCAGGAGTTTCTTCCTATGCTTGAAAAACTCGCTCAAGCTGGTAAAAAAGACGTTGTACTGATTGCCGACGAGGTCGAAGGCGAAGCGCTTAGTATTTTGGTACTCAACAAACTGAAGGGTGTGTTCAATACTGTTGCCGTAAAAGCACCTGCCTTTGGTGATCGCCGTAAAGAAATTCTAGCTGACATTGCGATGCTTACTGGGGCAACAGTAGTAAGTGAAGATCAAGGCATGACGTTTGAGACTGTTGGCCTTGAAGTACTTGGTTCAGCTCGTAAGGTAATTGTTGGTAAAGATGAAACAACTATCGTAGAAGGCGCTGGTAAGCAAAGCGATGTAAAAGCTCGTATTGCGCAAATTCATGCTCAGGCTGAAAACGCCAGTAGCGAATATGATAAAGAACAATTCGAAAAACGTGCTGCCGCTCTTAGTGGCAAGGTCGCTGTTATTAAGGTAGGTGGTGCCACTGAGACCGAGATTGACGAAAAGAAATTCCGTGTCGATGACGCTGTAGCTGCAACAAAGGCAGCGCTTGCTGAGGGTATTGTTGCAGGCGGTGGCGTGACGCTTGTAAACTTAGCTGCAACTATTACTGCCGATGGTGCTGATAGTATTTCGGCCGGCCGTCAGATTTTAAAGAATGCACTCAAGCAACCATTCTTGCAGATTACAGGCAACGCTGGTCTCAATAGTGAGGCGTTATTGGCTCAGGTAGAGGCTGGAAAAGCCGGTTTTGGCATCAACGTCAACGCTCCTGAAAAAGGGTTAGTAGACGTAAAGAAAAACGGTGTTATTGATCCAGCTCGTGTGACGAAAGAAGCAGTACAAAACGCTGTTTCAATCGCTTCAACGGCAGCAACTATGGGCGCGCTTGTAGTAGAAATTCCAGAAAAAGAGGAGGCAGCTCCTGCTGGCGGTATGCCTGGCATGGGGATGATGTAGTAAACTAGAAAAGCATAAAAATCACCGCTGAGATTGGCGGTGATTTTTATTTGCGCAATTAATACTTCATGGTATTATATATTAGCCTTGATTTCGTTAGAGATGAGGGGATTATGACCATTCCTGCCGTAATTTGGGAGCCTAAAGATGCGGCGTATCGAGATATTGCCCGCTTAGCGCTTCACCGTCTTGGTAATGTCGTAGAAAGTGAGGATGGAAAGGCGACGGCGATACTGTTCGCCGAATGCGGTATTACACTATCTGAAGGGGCCAAGAAGACCCTAAGCAAGGTTCTACGTCTTATGAAAGATGACGGTCTGCTTCTGAGGCGTGATGTAGTTGGCCGTCGTACGAGTTGTATTGCGCAGGCACCGCTTACGCCGGCTGAGGTATCCCTCCTTGAAATGAAAGAGAGTCACAATCGTTCGGTTTGTGAAGCGAGTAACCGTCCGTCGCAGGTTCACGACAAGGGCGATTGGCTGACGCCGCTTTATGATGACTGTAATACGGCACTTGCCGCGTTACGCGAAGCCTTTCGAAAGTCTGAGCGCACAACCGGAAGTCTGGCTCTCATTAATGGAAGTGAGGTGCTGAAAGAGGCTGGCATCAAGACCAAGAAGCGTGCCGATGAAGTTCGACACTATCTGAAAGAGTTTGGCTTGGCTAGCCCTACTCAGCCAGAACCGAATAGTAAGCTCTGGTGGTGGACTGTCTCCTTCGACAAGGAGCTCGATAAAGAAAAGCTCAAGAAAAAGGCGATGGGAGCTCATGCATATGGTGGGTTTGCACGCCGGACGCCACTCGGTGAAGATCGTACGACTCGGCAATACGCCAGGGGGGTTTCGCCTCACTTGAAGGAGGTGGAATGTGGTCCTGTCGTAACCACGCGTCAGCAATTAACGTCTCAGGTATCACCGCCAGCTTTCTCGGATGCTCCCTCTCAGGTAGAACAAGCTGAGAAGGGCGAGACTAAGCCGCCCTCAACCCTCCAAGAGGTTATCGAGGCAGCTGAAGCGCTTGAACGAGCGTTGGGTGTGAGTGAACAGGCTCTTAGTCAACTTCGAAGCGACCTCGTTCGTCGCGAAGAAGAGTGTAGTGCTGCGATTCGGCTGAAGGACGACGAGATCACGGATCTGCGTAAACAGCTGGAGGCAGCTCAGCAAGAGCTTGATGAGCAACGCACCCGGGCTGATGAGGCAGAGGCTGATCTTCGAGAGAGGGCACAGTCGTTCGTTGTGCGCGTGAAGAGTCGGCTCTTCGGTTAAAGCCGTAGTCTCCGTAGGTTGGATGAAGATATCCAGCCTACGGAGCATTTTAATAATAAAGTTGATTTTATACATTTTTTATTATAGTATATATTCGACATTTCTGCCCTTTTAGGGGAGAAATGCTGCTCTTACATAATTCGAAGCAAACCGAGGAGGTGAAGCTCATGAGTGAAGCCAAGAAGGCAGTGCTCACTGGTGACAAACTCAACGATATCGTGACGAAACGTTTCCTTGCGAATATGACTAAGTTTGACATTCAACATGTAGCTACATTCTGCGACGTTGAACTTGCGGCCGTGGGTAATTGGGCTAGTGGCGGTAGGCCTATGGGCGGACTTGTCACTATTAAACTCTGGTTTTTCCTGGAGCAGGTTGGTATTGAATCGCCTGAGTTGAAAAAAGTTCGTACTGAATACCCTCTTGGTGAGTATCTCGGACGCTTGCTTGCGTTCGGTGTATTGAGCCTAGAGAAAGTTCGAAAGTTGTGCAACAACGTGCAGAAAGATGCAATTTTCCGTGCCATTCGTGCACAAGGGAAACTGCATACACCAAGCGAGACTGACGTGGATGCTCTTCACGAAGAACACGATGAACTTCTGGCAATGGCAGTAGAGGAGTTTCAGAAGAAGCTTCCCCAGTCTTCACGGGCTGAGGTAGTGTCAGAGATTCAATCGAAAGGGTCCGATTCTAGTGAGTTGGATGCCCTTCGTGATCAAATTGCCGAGCTTGAGAGGCAACTGGAGGAAGCGAGGCGAGAATCGCCTCAAAAATCTGAACCAAGGTTCGGGTTGATTCAGAGAATTGCGGAGAGACTACAGATTGCACATGTGGCGGCTAACATAGCAGTACACCAGCTTTCGTCTGATGAACGAGACATCCTGCGTATGCTTATGGGTTCCAAGGGGATGTTTGATTTTTCTAACACCATTGAACGCCTTTGTGGCAAGCGTGCTTTCGGGAGGGGAGCATGAGTACGATGGTAGCTGCTAACGATAATGAGGTTGCAATCGAATTCCACGCCGGTGAGGCGTTATGGTCGTTTGCAACGACGTATCCGACACTGCCGCTTTGCCTTATTGAAGCGGTGCAAAATGCCATTGATGCCAATGCGCATGTTGTTTTTGTAGGTGTTGACCTTGTAGAACGTCGAGTTGCTATCTGTGATGATGGTGACGGAGCGACACGTGGACAAATGAGCCATGCACTTGGGAGCGTTGGAAAGGGAGTTAAATCTTCAGATAAGATTGGGCGTTTCGGTCGAGGCTTCATTGCGCCACTTCCAATGGCACAGACGATGACTGTGTATAGTCGTGCCCGCGGTGAATCTCACATTAACTACTGGTTGCTCATTGGTGAGCAACTGCGCAAGATGGAACGAAATCTCAAGATTCCTTACGCCATATACGAGGATTTCCCGTCATTGCCGTTTCCTTTTACTCATAGCCACAACGAGGCTAAGGTAGGGAAGCGAGCGACGCGTTGGAGTACGATGATTTTGCTCGACAGATTGATCGACGACAAGGCTTTGACGACGATTGATCCTGAAGATTTCGAACTTCTCCTGCTTGGAAAGCTGCGGCGACCCATGCGGGAAAAGAACGTCACAGTCTTCTTGAAGGTTAGAGATCGTAGTAATAAGGTTAAAACACGCAAGATTACGGCGACGAATTTCACAGGTGAGAAACTTAACGAAGTGAAGCTGTTCGCTAATGCTTCTGGAGACGTCGTTCTTTCTCTTTACAAAGCGCGCATGAGCGGTGGAAAACGTAGTGGTAGAGTGGAGTTCTTCCAGGATGGCGATCCTTCTTCCATTGGAGCGAAGGAGTTCCGCGCCCAGGCAATGGGGCTTGGGTGGTATGGTGGTGCGTCGGATGAATCTATCAAGAATGGGATTGATGCCCTTTGTAGTGGATTTTTCGAAGGTGGCGTGTCAGTTCAGAATATTGAGCTTCATCCTGAGCGTAAAAAGTTTGAAAATGGTGATGCGCTAACTGACCTATATGCTTTGATTGGCGACTGGTACGAGAAGGTTGGCAATGCTTACCTTAATGATGACCACGAACGCCGTACTGAGAAACGATATCAAGAGCTTGGCGCTCGCTCACTTGAGTGGCTGCTGAGTCAGTTGGATACGCCCGAATTTGCAGAACTTCGTCGGAACCTTCAGGGTATCGTATCCGCTTCGAGTAGCAGTGAACGTACAGGAGAGGAGCAGCCTAAAAAGCCTACTGAACGCACAAAGTCCCCCAGGTCGAGGCGTGTTGTCGTCAGGCCTAGGCCCGAAGCAAAGGAAGAAGAACCACAGCAAACTCGCCGAGGCTCGTTCAGCTTGAGCTTCGCCTACGAAATGCTAAGTGGTTCTACGAGGCTTTGGGAGTACGATCACCAGGAAGGAGTTATAACCTTCAATATCCGTCATCCGCTTTGGGTGAAAGTGGATTCGGGGAAGCAGAGTCCCAAGACTGATCGACGAGTGGTTCATACTCAATCGTTTATTGGCTTTAAGATCATCTTCTGGTTGGCGACTCACGAGGATCCTGGCGCGCTTGAGCTACATCGCTATTTACTCGATCAGGAAGTAGAGTACTATATTGAAGGGTTCGTGTTGAAAATGTAAGAGCTGTTAAATCGTCAAAATATGGCGTCCCCGCACCGAAAGGTGCGGGGCAGTTTAATTTCTGTAACTAATATTATAATAATATTATAATAATCAACCTTGTTGTGGCGCTGAAAGATAATCGATCTCTTTAATAATATCGAGTAAAGCCTGTGCACGACGCGCTTCATCGGCAATACTGCGTGCCGCTTCGTGTGCTGGGGCAATCAAAGCCTTGTCATCAGTTGAGCGAAGAAGGAGGAGATACGTATCGAACTTTTCTTCAGGCGAAACATTTAATTTATCTACCAAAGGACGCAGCTCGCTAAGGGCATCTTTTTTAATAGAATCGAGATCACCTGTTGTGGTTGAAGTAGGCACGACTGGCGCTGGCATTTGAATAGGATCGGGCATAGTAGTAGGGGCTGGAGCGGTGGTAGGGTCAGATACTTCACTGACTGCTGGTTCTTCCTCGGTTGGCTCAGCTTTAGCAGTGGTCGTGTCGGTAACAGGTGTTGCTGCAGCCTCGTCAGCTTGCTGATTAACGCCAGCAAGTACCTTGGCTAGTTCCTGATCATCGCTAATTGGTTGTTGACTTGTTGGTTGAATATCCATGCCCACCTCTAATAATTAGTACTTATGCTTCTTTACTAAATACTGTATCATAGGAAGAGTAGAACTCGCAAGTAGCTAACCAGGAGGTGGGATGTTAGATGATGATAATGTATTGAAACAGCGCGATCCGGAAGGGGCACTTGGGGTGGCGGCAACTCAGGCCGACCAAGCACGCTTCGCGGTGCATGTTGAAAATCCTGAAAACGACGGCCGGCCTATTTCGCGAGTGGTTGTGGTTGGCATGGGCGGTTCGGCGCTTGCAGCCCTTCTTGCCAGATCTTGGTTCTCCCTTGAACTGAATGTGCCCATAGAAGTAGTTCGAGCATATAACCTGCCAGGGTATGTCGACTATAACACGCTAGTTATTGTTAGTAGTTATTCTGGCAATACCGAAGAAACGCTCAGTTCCCTTAAAGATGCTCAGATGCGCAATGCTCAGATCGCCATCGTTACTGCTGGTGGAAAACTTGAGGTAGTTGCAAAAGAGGGAAGTATTGCGCATGTTCTTTTACCAGGCGGCTTGCCTCAGCGTATGACCTCTATCTTTAATCTCCGTGCTCTTACGGCACTTCTTGCTCATTTTGGCGTTATTAGTTACGATCATTTTGCAGAGATTGCCGACCAGGCAGATTGGCTTCATGAACAAACCCGGCTTTGGACTCCTGATGTTACTACTGATAAAAATTATGCCAAGCAACTCGCACTCCTTGCCGTAGGCAAAACCCCTGTTTTTTATGCAGGCACAATTATGTCACCAGTGGCTTACAAATGGAAAATTAGCTGGAACGAAAATGCCAAAAATACTGCTTTTTGGGACGAGTATCCTGAGTTCAATCATAACGAATTTATGGGTTGGGCTTCGCATCCAGTTGAAAAACCATTTGTCATCTTTGATTTAATTAGTAGTTTTGAACATCCACGAATTATACGACGCTTTGAAATTAGCGATCGACTGCTCAGTGGTATGCGGCCAAAAGCTAACGTCGTACAGCTTAAAGGCCGCAGTGTGATTGCGCAAATGCTATGGGGAAGCATTTTAGCCGATTTTGTAAGTATTTACGTGGCTATTCTCAATGGTGTCGATCCAACGCCTGTGGCTTTGATTGAAAAATTGAAAAAAGAAATGGCTAATTAGTGATATTGACGTAATGATTCGATTGGATCTTTTCGAGCGGCACGCATAGCTGGATAAATGCCAAATATAACCCCTACGCCAATAGAAGTTCCAAGCGCTGTTATGGCGATTTGCCAGGTAAAAGCGGGGCTAAACGTAAGGAATGTACTAATGGCAAACGCCAAAATATAGCCTGTAATATAGCCTAAAAAGCCGCCGACCAGGCTAATCATGAGTGATTCTATAAGAAATTGCCAAATAACTGTTCGGTCACTAGCGCCTACGGCTTTTCGAAGGCCAATCTCCCTGGTGCGCTCGCTGACGCTTACGAGCATAATATTCATGATGCCAATGCCACCAATGATAAGGGAAATAGCTGCAATAACGGTCATAACCACAGTAAGTCCTGTGAAAAACTGACTGGTTGGTGTAGCGATATCTTGTCCAGATAAAACGGTAAAATCGGTTTCACCCAAGTGGTTTTTAGCAAGGCGGGTAGTGACCGCCTTTATAATGTCGGGAAGCTTATTGATATTTTTGGCGCGCACATCAATCTGTTGAATCTGTGCTAGGCCACTATGAAACACCTTACCGCTCTCAAGGCTAATAATAGCGGCATGATCAAAATCAACCCCGTTATAATTAATAGGATTATTTAAGGTACTTAAAATGCCAATCACGGTGAATGTTTGGTTGCCCACAGAGAAGGTTTGGCCGATGGACTCGTCGGTACCAAATAAATCTACAGAGAGCTGGCTTCCAATGACTGCTGTATCTCTATTGGTTGTAGGGTCAATAAATTGGCCAGCACGTATGGGTAGCTGCACAATGCCTGCAAGGGACGGCATTGTTGCTACAAGTACACCCTTGTTAGTTGTTGTGTCTCCAGCTTTAAAGGTGCCATTAATAGTCATAAGAGGTGCTGCTGCATCGACATTATCTAGTGCTTGGATATCGGTTAAATCTTTCTCGGTAATAGTACTGGTAGCGTACTGCTGCTGAATAGGATTGGCAATATTCGTTAGATCGTTAGCTTGGCTGCCGGGTCGAATAACAGCAATATTATTTCCAAGGGCATTCACTTGGCCGGAAATAATTTGCGTAATACCACCACTTAGCGAAAGGATAATAATAACGCTTGCCACCCCAATAGTTACCCCAAGGGTTGTAAGAAGAGTGCGGGTTTTGGTGAGTTTCAGCGAATGATACGCATTTTGTAGATGTTCAACGATGAATAAGCGCATTACTTTTTCTTAGCCTTTGGTTTACGTTTTTTTGCAGGAGCTTTTTTAACTGATTTCTCACTTTTTTTCGGCTTCTCTTTGGCTTGCCGTGCGCTTAAGGGGATTTTCTCTGTTTTAGCTTCGGTCTGAATTGGTATTTTTGTGTCGCTGGCTATTTTACCATCGAGCATATGAATGACACGGCTGGCATAGGTAGTGAGTGCTGGGTTGTGTGTGACCATAATGATGGTATTGCCGCGCTTATGGATATCAGAAAGTTCCTCCATAATCACATGACTAGCTTTGCTATCAAGGTTGCCAGTAGGTTCGTCCGCTAAAATAATAGAAGGGTTATTAACTAGTGCACGAGCAATGGCAACACGCTGAATTTGGCCACCTGAGAGTTGCCAAGGCATATAATATTCACGCTCGGAAAGGTGAAAATTCTTTAAGCTTTCGCTGGCTTGTTTTAGGCGCTTGGTACGATGAATGCCGCTATAGGTAAGAGGAAGGGCCACATTTTCAATCACCGTCATGCGATTAATGAGGTTAAAATTTTGAAACACAATGCCAATTTGCTGGCTGCGTATGCGGGCGTGGCGGCCACGGCTGAGCTTATCGACAGACTTGCCGTCGAGAATGTATTCACCTTCATCAGCTCGATCAAGCAGACCAAGAATATTAAGTAAGGTCGTCTTGCCACACCCACTCGGTCCCATAATCGTAATAAATTCACCTTTATCAATGGTAAGATCAACTCGGTCGAGCGCATGGTGCTCAGTGTCGCCAGTACCATATGCTTTGGTAAGACCACGAAGTTCAATAACAGGAGAGGAATGCGTTTTTGCCATGACTGCTCTTATTATATGAATGGATAAGAGACAAAAGCAACCGTAAGAGGAACGTAAATTATACAACTGGTATAATGAGTCGGTACGGAGAGGTGGCCGAGTGGTTGAAGGCGCACGCTTGGAAAGCGTGTATTGGGGCGACTCAATCGCAGGTTCGAATCCTGTTCTCTCCGCCATAATAAATACATCTAAAAGCTGTATTTATTATGTCAAAGATATGGCGATTAAATTACAACAATAAGATGCTCATGCTATAATAAAAAATAGTAAAGTAGAAGTAGCGTAAATAACAATAAAAAGGACTTAAACGTGGCACGTTTACCAATTCCAGGATCAGATAATGGCACATGGGGAACACTTCTCAACGACTATCTTTCCCAGGCACATAATAGCGACGGAACGCTCAAAGTAGGAAGTACCTCGGGCACTGGCGCTGAACAGACGGCTAATAAAGGAGCGGCAAATGGCTACGCCTCGCTCGATAGCGGCGGCAAGGTGCCGACAGCTCAATTACCAACAAGCGCAACAGGCGTTCAGTCGCTCACTGCAGCGGACGCGACAATTACTATTGGCGGAACAAGTACGAATCCAACCGTTGGCGTCGGTACGATTCCTGAATCGAAGGTAACCAATCTTATTACCGATTTAGCTGCAAAGGCAAATGCTGCAACCACTATTACGGCAGGCACAGGACTCACGGGTGGAGGTGATCTCTCGACAAACCGCACGCTAACCGTTAGTTATGGTACGGGAGCAGGTACGGCTGCACAGGGAAACGATGCTCGTATTACCGGTGCCGAGCAAACGACTAATAAAGGTATTGCTGGCGGATACGCACCACTTAATGGCAGCAGCAAAGTGCCAACGGCAAATTTACCATTGGTGTTCCCTCCGGTAACACTTACTGATGCTGCAACTATTGCCACTGATGCTAGCCAAAGCAATCATTTTAGAGTCACACTGGGTGGCAATCGCACTTTAGGAAACCCTACTAACCCATCGGATGGTCAAAAAGTCATGTGGGAAATTATTCAAGATGGAACAGGTTCGCGCACTATTACACTCGATACGCAATTTGCATTAGGAACAGATATTACATCTATTACTCTTACGACAGCAGCAGGCAAGCGCGATTTTCTGGGTGCGGTCTACAATTCAACCGCCAGTAAATGGTATGTGATTGCCTTCGTAAAGGGGTACTAGTGTGCCGACACTTATTACGAGCTACTTTGCTGCTTCACCAACTGCGGGTGATACAAGCTCATTAGTAACACCAACATTTACTCCATCGAATGGAGAAGTTATTGTTGTAAAGGCAGCAACATGGGATACAGGTACGGCTTCAGGCACACCAAGCGGCGGTGGCTTAACGTATACCCAGCAGATTATCGGAGCTCCGGGTGGATTTGCGGGATATGCAACAATTTTTACTGCGGTTGTTTCGGGTTCGCCGGGGTCAATGACGGTAACTCTGTCACCTCCGGCTTCTAGTTCTCACCATTCTATGGTGGTTGAGCGGTGGAGTAGCGCACAAATGGCTGTTACGCCGGCGGTGAGTAGCCCTATTTTTGGAAACAGTACGCAGGCATCCGCAACCATTACCACAACTGCAGCTAATTCTATTGTGACCTGGGCAAACGTAGACGAATTGAGTCAAGATCCGACAGGACACACCTACCTATCCGGTGCAATAGAAGATGGGTTATCGGATGGTAGTAGTGGTGCACGAAGTGTTCAGTATTATGCATATCAAGCCGCGGCAACTGCAGGATCTCAGACAATCGGCATGTCGGTGCCGGCAACGCAAAAATGGACCATGGTAGGTATAGAAGTTTTAGATGCTTCAACACCACCGCCAACGTCACCACCTGGTGCTGCATTTATGACCTTTTTTAATTAATTATGAAGAAATCGCTATCACGTCCCAAAAAAATATTCCTGTGGGTAATAGGGAGTATTATCGGGCTCATAGCGTTTGTATTGTTAGCATTCCGAGTAAGTCCATGGCCTGGTGTGCTCGTTATTCGACACGTGTTTGATGACGGTGCTGCTAAAGTTCATCAGGCCCTCCTAGCACATCAACCTAGTGTGGCGGTAACTACCATTGCAAACCAACAGTATTACCCCAATGACTCTGACGCGTATCTAGATGCTTATTTTCCCGCGAACGTTGGGAGTAAAAAACTTCCGCTACTTATTTGGACACACGGTGGAGCTTGGATTTCTGGAAATAAAGACGATTACGCGCCGTACTATAAATTAATAGCTGCCAAAGGATTTGCTGTTGTGGCGCTTAATTATACACTTTCGCCGAGCAAAGCTTACCCGGCGCAGCTCCGCCAGATGAATGAGGCGTATGCATACATAAAACAAAATGCCACTAGTTTTCATAGCGATATGGGCCGAGTGTTTTTTGCCGGAGACTCAGCTGGTTCGCAGTTATCTGCCCAAATGGCGGCTATGATCACTAATCCGTTCTACGCGCAAGAGGTAGGTATAGCACCAAACTTTGCGAAGTCTCAATTAAAAGGTGTGGTTCTTAATTGTGGTATTTACAAAATGGGTGAGCTAGCTACGCCCGACCCTACGCTACCGAAAATTGTTGGATGGGGGGATGATGTAGCGGTATGGGCGTATAGCGGTACAAAAAACTTCACCGACCCGATTATTCATCAGATGTCGCCATATTATCATGTGACGGGTGATTTTCCACCAACATATATTTCTGGCGGTAATGCCGATCCACTTACCAATGTGCAGTCTAAACCATTTGCACAAGAGCTGACAACGCTCGGTGTACCAGTGACAACGTTGTTTTACTCGGACAATCATCAGCCAGCTTTGCCGCATGAGTATCAGTTTAATCTCGACAATAACGACGGCATGCAGGCCCTGGCAATGACCGTTTCTTTCTTAGAAGCACATCTTCAATAAACGCTATATGTAGCGTTGTAAATAACAAACACTACGCTACAAGGGGACATATTGTTTGTGGTAATAAAAACACACGAAAGTGCTTGAAAACCATACATGTAGGGGCTATAGTCGTAGTTAGACACTACATATGTAGTAGTTCAATAAAAACACACATTTTGCAAGGAGGGTAACCCGGGCCGCTACAACGGTATTTTTCTTGCGCCCTTTGGGAGGGGAGTTTGTGTAACTAACAATAACATGTAGCAAGGGGTATGGTATGAGCGAAATTCACGTGGTAAAGCGAGATGGCACCCGCGAACCATTTGACGCCAATAAAATCAACCTGGCTCTCGTGAAGGCAAGTGAAGATTTGCCAGACCAGATTAGCAAGGTAGTGCAAGTGGCAACAGAATTACAGCTAACATTATTTGACGGCATTACGAGCGAACAGCTTGACGAAGCGGTGATCCACACGGCACTGCAAAATGTAAAAGACGATCCCGACTTTGATAAGATTGCAGCACGGCTTCTTTTGAAGAACATTTACAAGAATATTCTCGGCGATTACGCGGATGAAGATGAGTTAAAAAAGCTGCACGAGGAAAAATTCCCTGAGTACATTAAGCAAGGAATTGCCGATGGTTTACTCGATACTCGTATGAACAATAAAATGTTCAATATCAAGAAACTTGCGAAGGCGCTTGATCCTTCTCGTGATCATTTGAGCAAATATTTAGGTGTGGTTACAAATAAGAATCGCTACGCACTCCGCAAACAAAGCGGTGCTCCACTTGAAGTTCCACAGTTTACTCACATGCGTATTGCTATGGGTCTAAGCTTTAACGAAGAAAACCCAACTGAGGCGGCTATCGACTTTTATAAGCACATGAGTAACCTCGACTACGTGCCTGGTGGTTCGACTCGCGTGAATGCCGGTGGCTCGTTCCCGCAGCTTTCAAACTGTTTTCTTCTTGAAGTACAAGACGACATGGAGTCGATTGCTAAAGGTGTGCGTGATGTTATGTGGATTGCTAAAGGTACCGGTGGCATTGGCATTAGTCTCAACAAGCTTCGTGCTGCTGGCAGTCCGGTAAAAACAACAAACACTGAAAGTACTGGTCCCATTCCATTCATGAAAATGATTGACACAGCGCTTTTTGCCGTTTCTCGAAAAGGTAAAAAGGCAGGCGCGGCAGCACTTTATATGGAAAACTGGCACCTTAACTTTCCACAATTCCTTGACCTAAAACAAAACTCAGGCGATCCATATCTTCGTACGCGTCTTGCCAACACAGCCGTGTTCATTAGCGATGAGTTCATGAAACGTGTACAAAAAGATCAAGACTGGTATTTGTTTGACCCAGCTGAAGTATCTGATCTTCCCGAGCTTTATGGTGAAGCATTTTCAGTTCGCTATAAAGAATATATTAAGCTCGCTGAAGCTGGTAAGATGCGTGAGTTTAGCAAAGTAAAAGCCCGCGAGCAATTCCGCCAGATCCTTATTACGCTTCAGGCAACTAGCCACCCATGGCTCACTTGGAAAGACACTATCAACGTACGTGCGTTGAATAACAACACGAGTACTATCCATCTTTCAAACCTTTGTACTGAAATTACGTTACCGCAAGATAAAGATAATACCGCGGTCTGTAACCTGGTAAGTATCAACCTCTCGGCTCATCTTATGGAGGATAAAACTTGGGATTGGGATCGGCTTGCAGCAAGTACGCGTAGTGCGATTCGTCAACTTGATAATCTCTGTGATATTACCAATACGCCAATTCCGGAGGCCATGAATTCTAACCTCCAAAACCGTGCACTTGGCCTTGGCCTTATGGGCTTTACTGATGTGATTGAGAAGCTTAGCTACAGCTATGAATCTGAAGAAGCCTACGATCTTATGGATCAGCTTACGGAATTTATTAGCTACCACGCTATTGATGAGAGTGCTGACATGGCAAAAACACGTGGTACCTACCCAACCTTTAAGGGGAGTGGCTGGAGTAAAGGGATTTTGCCAATCGATACGCTTGATACATTGGCTGCCGATCGTCATGTGAAAGTAGAAGTAAATCGCAAAATGCGCCTTGATTGGGATACTCTTCGCAAGAGAGTGAAGAAAGGAATGCGCAACGCTACACTTATGGCGATTGCTCCAACTGCTAACATTGCCCACATTGCTGGTACGACTCCGGGTATTGACCCACAGTTTGCGCAAATCTTTAGCCGCGCAACGCTGAGTGGTAAGTTTCTTGAGGTGAATGTAAACCTTGTAAATGACCTTAAAAAGTTGGGTATTTGGGATGACGTGAAAGAAGATGTGCTTCGTCTTCAAGGTGATGTACAACAAATTGATGCAATTCCGCAACATATTAAAGACGTGTATAAAACAAGTTTCCAACTAAGTCCGTATGCATTTATTGAGGTAGCTGCTCGCGCCCAAAAATGGGTTGATCAAGCAATCAGTCGCAACATGTATCTGGAAACACGCAATATTGATGAGTACGTAGATATTTATAGTACCGCCTGGAAAAGAGGCTTAAAAACTACGTACTATCTGCACGTAAAACCACGTCATCAGGCAGAGCAGAGCACTGTTAAAGTCAATAAGGCTGAAACCATGGCCGGGCCACGAAAAGCCGGGTTTGGTTTCGCAAAATCTAAACAAGCAGCATAGAAATAGGGGGACAAAACAATGGGTATGAACGCAAGCACAATCATCAATGATGACATGACACTCGAGGAAAAGCTCGCCGCCATCGAGCAGGCAATGAAAAACGCGCAGGAGCAAGCGGATGAGGAAGCTGCACAAAACGGCCAGGTAGCGGCACCAATTGATCCAGCTGACCTTACGATGTGTGAGGGTTGCCAGTAAATTAAAAGCTGCAATACGACAAGGGAACCTTCCGCCCTGTTTGACTTCAGACTATGACAGGCGCGAGAGCTCGCCAGTCGGACGCCAGGATGGCGAAGCCATCTGTAAAGAGTGCTAGCGGAGAACAGGGTAGAAGTTCTCAAGTTTGCTACAAAGGATGTAGAGCTATGAATACATTTTTTAAACACTTTATGAAAGGATTACAACACTACCATGGCAGGTATTCTCGGAACCGGTATCCAAGACGGATTACTTCTTAAACCAATTAATTATCAGTGGGCGTACGATCTCTATAACCAAGCGGTAGCAAATACTTGGTTTCCAAACGAAATTCAGCTTGGTCAAGATCTTTCCGACTGGAAAAAAATGAGCGAAGAAGAGCGTCATGCACTTACATTCCTCATGAGTTATTTCAACCCAAACGAGCTACTAGTGAACAAGGCATTGGCGTTTGGTGTATACCCATACGTAAATGCAGCTGAGTGTCATTTGTATCTCGCAAAGCAAATGTGGGAAGAGGCTAATCACTGTATGAGTTTTGAATATGTGCTTGAAACCTTCCCAATTAATCGTGATGAAGCTTACGCCGCCCACGTTGAAACGCCAAGTATGGCACGAAAAGAAGAGTTTGAAACCAAGTTCATCAAACGTATGACCGAAGAAACACTTGATATTTCAACCACTGAAGGCAAAAAAGACTTCATCCGTAACCTAATTGCTTATAATATTATCCTTGAAGGCATTTGGTTTTATAGTGGCTTCATGGTGGCGCTCAGCTTTCGTCAGCGCAACTTACTACGCAATTTTGGCTCGCTAATTGACTGGGTGGTACGTGATGAGAGCTTGCATCTTAAGTTTGGCATCAACCTTATCTTGACAGTGCTTGAAGAGAATGAAGATCTCCAAACTGAAGAATTTGCGAACGAAATTAAGCAGATGATTCTCGATGGTGTAGAAATGGAAGAACAGTACAATAAGGATCTACTTCCAAATGGTATCTTGGGACTTAATAGTGATTACATTAACCAGTACGTTAGGTACTTGGCTGATCGTCGCCTTGAAGAGCTTGGCTTTGATGCTCATTATAAAGTGAGTAACCCGGCCAAGTGGATGGCAGCTGCAAACGATACGCTTGAACTCGTAAACTTTTTCGAAAGCACAAACACGAGCTATGAGGTGAACGCCGGTACCGGCGCGAAAAGCGAGTAAATTAATAATCGTCTCGGGCATGTCGTAAGAAACACGCCCGAGACGAAATATGTTCACCGCCTGTTGCTACGCCGCTTCGCCACTCTGCGCAGCTGGAGTGTCCACTGTACGACGCGGATACCAGCGACCACTGTTGAAATTGCCGCAATCGCTACAATCACTGTTGCGATTACTTCAGTAACACCCTTCGCACTACATCTACTCGTTGGATAGGCGACTCTCAAGGTACTCTCCAATCAGAGGTGGAACAGATAACTTGATGGTATAGTAAATACACACTTATGTCAAAAGGGAGAAATTACACTAGATTTAAGAGCGTGGCCAATTTGCTTGGCCCAGCATTTATTGCTGCCGTAGCTTACGTTGACCCAGGCAACTTTGCTGCCAACTTTAGCGCTGGAGCGCAGTACGGCTATATGCTTTTATGGGTGTTGGTTGTGGCAAATCTAATGGCGAGCTTAGTGCAGTATCTCTCGGCAAAAGTAGGGTTGGTCACGGGCAAATCGCTCCCGGAGGTGATTGCTGAAGAACTGCCAAACAAGGCGCGTATTGCGTATTGGCTGCAGGCAGAAATTGTTGCTGCTGCAACGGATATCGCTGAAGTGATAGGAGGAGCAATCGCACTTCAACTTCTTTTTGGTCTTCCTCTTGTCGTTGGAGGTATGATCACTGGAGTCATTTCATTCGTACTACTTCTTTTTTATACCCAACATGGCCAAAAAGTGTTTGAGCGTGTAATTGTGGGATTACTTCTTATTATCCCCATAGGCTTTTTTGCAGGGCTAATGATATCACCACCGCATATTTATCAGGTGGTAAGTGGACTTATTCCACAGTTGCATAACGAGAATATGGTACTTCTCGCCGTGGCGATGCTTGGTGCTACTATTATGCCGCACGTCGTTTATTTACACTCGGCATTAGCTAGAGACCGCCATGGCCATGTTGAGGTGCATCGCTTAAACGGATTTCTAAAAATTACTCGTATCGATGTACTTATTGCAATGATAGTGGCGGGAAGTGTCAATATTGCTATGTTGCTTCTGGCAGCCTCGGCGCTTTATGGCACACCGCACGCCGATACGTTACCCGGAATATTTAGCGGTCTCCATGATCACTTAGGCGCGCTCGTAGCATTATTGTTTGCATTAGGACTTTTAGTTTCCGGACTCGCTTCAACAGCGGTAGGGAGTTATGCTGGTTCGGTAATTATGCAAGGAATGTTACATAGGCGCATTTCTCCAGTGATACGGCGGATAATTGTAACGATTCCGGCTATCTTATTATTGCTGTGTAATGTAGATGCTACAATGGCGCTCGTTGTATCTCAAGTGGCATTGTCGTTTGGTATACCATTTGCACTGATACCATTAGCGCTGGTGTCGGGTAATAGTCGTATCATGGGTAAAGCAGCCAACAATAGTCTTATTAAGTGTCTCATTTGGAGTATTACGCTCGTTATCGTAGGCCTCAATGCAATATTAATTATTTTAACGTGTATCAAAAAGTGAGTTAGGGCCCTCCATGCCACAGGGAGACATGGAGGGTTATCTTAGGCGTACGAGATGATACTCAACCTACCGCCGGAGCCCTGGCCCCATGGAACCCAACCAGAAACTATACGGACAGGTACTGCTATGTCGAGTTCGAGTTCACCCTCCTGGGCAACACGCTGAAGTTTTCCGACGAAATTAGCACCAGCTCCGTGACACTCATACCCGTCACGTCGCATAGTGACCGTGCATATATAGCCGTCTGCCAGCGTTAGGACGATGAATTCCGGCTTCTCAGTATCAGTATTGGAGAATCTGTAGGCGATAATGGTGTAGACGTCACCAGGCATGAAGCGAGGCGGGTTGTTGGCGGCCATCCTTACCCCCGTGATGCCAGATGGGCTGGCGGCCCGTTGACACAGTATGTTCTGTGTCCACTCGCAAGACTATACCCTGAAGTAAGAGAGAGGTCAACCCGTTTTTTATTGCTATAAAGTGTATACTAAAAGTATGAAAACAAGATTGCTCATTTTTGGAATTACCGGTGATTTAAGTACGAGAAAATTACTGCCTGCCATCAAACATATACTAGAATCTAAGGCTATCGAAAACCTTGAAGTTATCGGCATATCACGTCGACAGGTAAATATGAGCGATGTGTTGCAATCTTCGCTAGGAAATGCGGACCTAATTGATGTATTCTCTCTTTTTACTATGGATGTTGCCAAAGAAGATGACTACTGGCGCTTAAAGGAATATATAAGGCTAAAAGACGACGAACAGCTACTCGTGTATCTTTCTGTACCACCCCAAGCGGCAACGCAAATTGTTGACTTTCTTGGTGCAGCGGGGCTTAATACTCCGAACGTAAAGTTACTTTTTGAAAAACCATTTGGGGTTGACTACGTATCGGCAAAAGAGATGATTGAGCGCACAGCGCGTTATTACGATGAATCACAGCTATATCGTATTGATCATTATCTTGCCAAAGAAATGGCGCAGAATATTGTCGCTTTACGGGGAGGGAATGCGTTATTTGAATATATTTGGCAAGCTGCGGCCATTGAAAAAATCGAAATTATAGCACTTGAATCAATTGACATTGAAGGACGAGCTCAGTTTTATGAACAAACCGGAGCACTTCGTGATTTTGTACAAGGGCATCTTATGCAACTTTTAGCGCTGACGCTCATGGATATTCCACATAATTTTGACTGGAACGAGTTACCATCGCTGCGAGTTGCTGTTCTAAAAGCATTAAAAGCAGTGAACGTCGAAGGTGCTATTCGAGCTCAGTACGAGGGCTATGAAACAGAAGCGCAAAACCCAGGCAGCCGCACGGAAACATTTGTATCGGTAGGCTTGCAGTCGGAAGAGGATCGTTGGAAGAGTGTGCCTATAACACTTATGAGCGGCAAAGCACTTAACGAGAAAAAAACCGAGATTCGAATTTATCTCCGCAAGTTCCACGAAGCACAAAGTAACTGCCTTACACTACGAATTCAGCCAAACGAAGGTGTCGAAATAGAACTATTCACGAAGAAACCAGGATATGAACGTGAGTTCGAAACACAGACTCTCAGCTATGCTTATAAAGAAGACTCACGTCTACCAGATGCGTACGAGCACGTCCTTATTGATGCTGTTCGTTCTAGGAAGAGCCTTTTCACAAGTGGAGACGAAGTATTGGAAAGCTGGCGAGTGCTTCAGCCACTTCTTTCTGCTTGGGAGATGGACGATCAGCCACTCCAGAAATATGCCAAGGGTAGCGATACGCAGGCTATATGTAGGGCATAGTATATAAAATACAACGCTACATATAGCGTAACTTGGCAATTTCATGCTATAATGAAATCCCATGGAGATGAAAAACGACATGGGCAAAAAACAGAAATACATATTTGTAACTGGGGGTGTACTCTCGGGGGTAGGAAAGGGCATCACTGCGGCAAGCATCGGTGCCGTGTTGCAAGCCAAAGGTGCTGTCATTTCGATTCAAAAGTGTGACCCGTATCTCAATGTAGATGCGGGCCTTTTGAATCCCGCAGAGCACGGCGAGTGTTTTGTGACAAAAGATGGCGCAGAGACTGACCTTGACCTTGGTCACTACGAGCGCTTTTTAGATATTGAACTAACACAAAAAAACGCTACACTTTCTGGTAGGTTACTCTCTGAACTTATTGCTGATGAACGCGCCGGAAAATTTGGTGGCAAAACTATCCAGCTGATACCGCATCTTACGGGCGCCATCCAAAAGGCAATTGCGTATGCTGCTGAAGGAAGTGATATTCACATCGTTGAAATCGGTGGCACGGTAGGGGACTACGAAGGACTAAGCTTTGTCGAAGCTATTCGTGAGTTTGCCCAGCGGATGGGTCGGGAGAACTGCCTGTTTATTCACGTGGTATATGTGCCATTTATTGGTACGAGCAAAGAGTTTAAAACTAAACCCGCGCAGAACGCCCTGAATGATCTTCGAGGATTTGGTATTGTGCCAGATAGCGTGATAGTACGTAGCGATACACCGGCACCAAAAAATGTGGCCGAAAAAATTAGTTTATTTGGCGGTGTACCTGAAGAAAATGTGTTGCTTCTTCCTAATGCCGATACAGTATATCGTGTGCCACTGACCGTCGCGCAAAACGGACTCCATAGCATGCTGACCGCATTCTCCGGTTTTACTAAAGAACCAGACCTTTCGAAATGGAAGCGGCTTGTTGAAGCCCAGACTAAAAAATACGACAAGCAGATAACTATTGGGTTGGTGGCAAAATATATGGACAATGAAGACACCTACATTTCGGTGCTCGAAGCGCTAAAAGCGGCTGCATGGCACGAAGATGTTGGCTTGAATATACAATGGATTAATGCAGAAACGGTGGATGAGACAGCATTCAGTCAAGTAGACGCACTATTAGTGCCAGGTGGTTTTGGTGAACGTGGTGTGAATGGCAAAATCGCGGCTGCGCGTTATGCGCTCGACCACGATGTGCCGTACTTAGGCATTTGTCTAGGGCTACAAGTGGCAGTAATCGCAGCAGCTCGAAAAAGCGGTCTAAAACATGCCCATAGTAACGAATTTAGCGATACAAAGGAGAACGTCGTTTACTTGATGAATGGTCAAGAAGGGAAACAGTTGACTGGTGGAACGCTACGACTCGGTGACTTTCCGGCGCGCCTTGTGGCAGGTTCAAAGACGGCCGAGACATATGGCAATACAAAGGTAATTGAGCGTCATCGTCACCGCTATGAGGTGAACCAGGCGTTTACACGAGCGATCGAAAAAGGGGGACTGGTGATTTCTGGTATGTCACCGAATAGTAAACTAGTTGAATACGTAGAGGCGCCGGCAAATAAGTATTTCATTGGCACTCAGGCGCATCCAGAATTAAAAAGTCGGCCAAATCGGCCGCATCCGTTATTTATTGGGCTGCTCCATGCTGCAAAAAGTTTCTAGGTGGAACCCGGGAAAGGCAAGGGAGCTCTTTTGGCTCAACCTTGCCTCCCCCGGGGCTTAGGTACTACGGCGTGTAGTAGTACCAGTCAATCGATACGTTGCCTCGGACAGTGTTCAATATATTATCGAGACCTGACTCGTCCGTATACTGATACCAACCATCGGGAGTACTAGCGAGTCCCGTGTGGTAGTGCGCAACAAGGTACAGATCTTGTTCAGCCGGCGGTGGGATCGGCCTCCCTGTTGGTGTGAAGCGGGCGGGTCGTAGATTGTTATCATGTGGCCTGTGAATCGGTCGCATGAGTCCCCTTAGGCAGAGTACGATATACTTATGTCATACACATAAGCTATTACTTATTCTAAAATCCATGCTTATAGTTGTCAACGGTTCCATTGACAAAAAATGATGAAAATGCTAATGTTAATATAAACAATATAAACAAGAAACCAACATGTCAGACGAAGAAAAAAACGAAATCACCAGTGACGATCTGAACGTTCTCAGTGTATTATTACAGAATATCAAAGGTATTAGCGCGGTCTCAACAACAACGCAATATACCGGAGACGACGATATATCTGAGCAATAGCCAATGCTCTATACAAAATAGGGCATTTCTTTTACCTCTGTTATAATAAGTGCAATGGATGTAAAAATTTCTGATATCATTTTTGATTTGTTTGGTATAAGACAGGTTATAACACTTACACGCCCTGAGCCGCAATTTGGTGATTACGCTACTAGTGTGGCATTGCAACTTGCACGGCCACTTGGTAGAAATCCGCATGAGATCGCTGAGGCTGTCGCCGCTAGGCTCCGTGAAACGCGTGATTTCTCTGAAGTAATAGTTGCCGGACCAGGTTTTATCAATGTGCGACTTTCAGATGAAGAAGTGTGGCGCCAGGCCTATTCCGAAGAACTACAACTGCCCGTACCTCGTTTGCTGCTTGAGTATTCATGCCCGAACCCTTTTAAGGAGATGCACACGGGTCATATGTACCAAACATTTCTTGGTGATGCTCTAGGTAGGTTACATGAAAAAGCTGGTGCGGAGGTGTATCGGGCAAATTTTGGTGGCGATGTTGGGCTTCACGTGGGAAAAGCTATGTGGGGAGTTTTGCGCGAACTTGGCGGTGAAAACCCGGAAAAGCTTGAGAATATAACGTCTGAAAATCGTTCGGCTTGGGTAACAAAGGGTTACGTGGCTGGTTCGAAAGCATACGAAGAAGATGACGCAGCTAAACTTGCTATCGTTGAGCTGAATAAAAAGGTGTATCGGCTACACGAATCTGATGATCATGAATCTGCTTTTGCACGCATTTATTGGACATGTCGTGAGTGGAGTTATGAGTATTTTAAAGCCACATACGAAGCTATGGGTGTAACAGCATTTAGTAAGTATTATTCAGAAAGTGCTTGCACTCAGCCAGGCATGCAACTTGTCGAGGCGTATTCAGATAGTATTTTTAGAGAAAGCGAAGGCGCTATCGTTCTGCCCGAAGAAGTGTCAGGGCTTCATACGCGTGTATTTATAAACTCTCAAGGTATTCCAACGTATGAAACAAAAGATCTTGGTACTATTCAGCTCGAGGCGCAAGATTTTTCCTATAACCAACGTATTATCATGACGGGCAGCGAACAGTCGGAATACATGAAGGTAGTCTTCGCAGCACTTCGTCTCATTAATCCCGAACTAGGTGCAAAACAGCAACATGTTGTTAATGGTATGGTGCGGTTTGGTGATGGCAAAAAGATGAGTTCGCGACTTGGTAATGTGGCGCGGGCAGTTGAGGTTATTGAGGCGGCAAAAGAGGCAGTAAAGGCAGGTGACGATGTGACGAGACGTCAAATTGCGCTGGGTGCATTAAAATACTCACTTCTTAAGAACCGTATCGGAGGCGATGTGGCATTCGACCTTGAACAGTCGGTAAGTCTTGAAGGTAATAGTGGGCCGTACTTACAATATGCGGCGGTACGTGCAGCAAGTATTTTAGGTAAAACTTCGTCTCGAGAAGCCACATCAACAGGCGTAGAGCTTGATGCGTATGAGCGGTCTTTAGCGTGGCAGCTGGCTCAATACAGCGAGGCTATTATGCAGGCGCTACGCGACAATTCACCACACCATGTTTGTAGTTACTTGTATAACCTCTCGCAAGTTTTTAATCGTTTTTATGAACATAGCCGCGTGGTTGGTGATGAGCGTGAGGCTTTGCGCATCCAGTTGGTACGCCGCTATCATACAGTACTAGTTGAAGGGCTTGATTTACTTGGTATTGAAGTGCCTCAAAAAATGTAGGGATATATAATGACGGAGAAGAAATCCATTCGAACTAAAAGCACAACATCTAAGGTAAGAGCCATTGGTACGCATAGCGCCAAACAGCTAAGCGGGTTTATTGTCTTTGTAAGAACACAGGGTGTAGTTGGTCTCGCGGTAGGGTTGGTGCTGGGTGGCGCCGTTACCGTTGTGGTCAAGTCGCTTATCGATAACATTGTTATGCCGCCAGTAGGACTCCTTCTAGGTTCGTCTGAAGGGTTGCAGGGGTTGGCGTGGAATTTAGGCAAAGCAGCTGGCGGCAATCCGGCTATCCTTCATTACGGTACGTTTTTAAATGATCTCATTAACTTTTTGGTTATTGCGCTGGTAGTGTATGCTGTAGTCCATATCTTAGGTTTTGATAAGTTAGATAAGAAGAAAGAATAATATGATTCATAAAACAGATAACGAATGGCGTGAGATACTTACCTCGGAGCAGTTTGCTGTACTAAGAGAAAAGAATACAGAAGCGCCTTTTAGCGGTGAATATGATGGACTTTACGCCGACGGAGTCTATGCCTGCGCGGCTTGCGGACAGGTATTATTCGATAGTACGACAAAATTCGATGCACGGTGTGGTTGGCCAAGCTTTTATGATACTAAGCCGGGCGCTGTTGAGTTTCACCCAGACGATTCGCACGGCACGTCACGCACTGAGGTAGTGTGTAGTAATTGCGGCAGCCATTTGGGCCATATATTTGAAGGTGAAGGATTTGATACGCCTACCGATAAACGCTATTGTATTAATTCGTTAAGTTTAAAATTTGCCCCAAATAAAAAATAACATTGTGAACCTGTTTATCTCATGCTATAATAACCAACGATCTTCCTAGGGTAGAGGAGTCGAAATGACTACGTTTTATAGGCTGAGAGACGTGCGCGGCCTTAACCAGACAGTTGGATATGCTATCCAGCTTGATTCTGGTACCGTATGGGTGGGGATATGGATGGATCCCAAGAAGCCCGTACTGGGAGGTAGCTATACTCCTATGTTGGGCCGTTTTCTGACCTTCGAAGACGCTGATCGGACATGCAAGAAGCAGTATCGTGGTATTTCTTTGGAGCTGGATGATGTGTCCTTTCCTGCGGAGACAGAACGTGAATCGTTTAAGTATTGTATGTCGTATCACTGGCAAGAGTATTCCCAGAATGCGACGTCTTACGCTGAGTACGAGGAATTGAGTGACCTGCTTGCGTCTTCTGTTCTGCGTCCAAGTTTCGGTCAAGACAGAGTGATCCACACTATCGGTGGCGAAGTGCAGCAGGGGTGGGGTGATTGGGCTGTTCCTTTGCCCCCCTATGGGCATCCGGACTTCTGACGAAGATAGGTGAGATGTAACTAAGGTCGAATCTTTGGGTTTGGCTATACGGTTTTACCCCTTCCGTTATAAAAAGGGGTATTTTCTTTGTATAATAAGTATATGATGAAAAAAGCGAAAATTCTTTGGATAGATTTAGAGATGACCGGCCTTGATGCTGAGAATGATCTTATTTTGGAGGTGGCGGCTATCGCGACTGACTGGGATTTCAACGAGATCGCTACCTACGAAGGTATTGTAAGGCATGAGGATATTACGCTAGAGGAGCGTTTGGCACTAAATAGTGTATTTTGGGATGCAAACCCCGATTCTAAGTCTGGATTATTGGCTCAGAACCCTGGCGGCAAGGATTTACTTGAGGTGGAAGAGGATATACTGGCATTTATTGGTGAGCATTTTGATGCAGATGTGCCTGTACTGCTTGGTGGCAACTCTATTCATATGGACCGTCGATTTATCGTAAGCCAGTGGCCACGCGTTGATGCAAAGCTACATTATCGTATGCTCGATGTGAGTGCCTGGAAGGTTGTATTTGAAGGTAAGTTTAGCAAAAAGTTTGCTAAGCCCCAAGATCATCGCGCGCTGGCCGATATTCGTGGAAGTATCATGGAGCTAGAATATTACCTTAGTAAGGTGAAGGCATGACGCATAAAGAACTTGAGGAATATCTCCTCAGCTTTCCAAATACGTGGCTTGACTTTCCATTTGGCGAAGACGCGTCGGTATATAAGGTTGGCCATAAAGAAACCGGCGAAGGAAAGTTATTTGCCATTATTGCTAACGATAGCAAACCATTACAGGTAAGCTTAAAATGCGATCCGCAGTTGGCTGAGTATCTGCGTGAAAAATACGAAACGGTCGTACCTGGCTATCACTTGAACAAAAAACATTGGAATACGATTATTTGTTCAGGTCAGTTAGATAATCAAGAAATTAAAGATTTAGCTCACCTTAGTTATCAGCTTGTCGTTGGCCTTAAAGATTAACTCGTTGCCGCATC
The DNA here is from genome assembly GCA_964615445.1 of uncultured Candidatus Saccharibacteria bacterium. Lineage (GTDB taxonomy): Bacteria > Patescibacteriota > Saccharimonadia > Saccharimonadales > Saccharimonadaceae > JALRBM01. The sequence continues at coordinate 46,555 of CAZTOK010000003.1, forward strand.
AAAACTATCGAGCTCTTTTTCAATTGGTTGCAAATTGGTGGTCGTAGTAGTGATAAAGTCTTTCATAGACTTACTGTTCACTCGTGTATAAATATCTTGCATAAGGACAAGTACGGTGTTAAGTTGATAGTTCATTTCACTTGCATAGGTACGGTCAAACACGGCATTTAGCTTGGCGTCGGCCAGTTTTTGGGTAAGCGCAGCACCATTTTCGGCAGCCGTAATGTTCTTGTCGAGATTTTTAATGTCGATATTGTTCTTGGTAAGCGGGGTGGCAATATCGCGGTAAGCATTTGTGAGGAGAATATCGAGAGTACTATTGGTACTTCGAAGACTATTACTTTTAATGTTTACTTGTGCATTGTCGGAAATAGTCTGCAGCGTTTTTATACGCGCGGCCAGGGTCTCCATTTTTTGCGTTGGTCCGCTGCTTCCACTAGAAAAAAGTGTCAGCGCTCCAATAATGAGTGCTAATGCGAGTCCGCCGCCAATGATAAAAAAGAACATTCTATTATTAAGCCCTGGCTTTTTTTGCTGTGGGGCAATTTGATTGAGGTAGTCAATCGAATACTGCTGTTGGTTTGGCGGCTGCTGTCCTGGATACATAGCTACCCCCATTTAAACACAACCATTTACAGAGGTAAATAGTGATATACTATAAGTATGCAAGACGCCAAAGAAGAAGTGCGTTCACGACTCAATATTGAGGATGTGATAGGAGAGTACGTTCAGCTAAAACGGGCTGGGCGTAATTTTAAAGGAATCAGTCCGTTTAGTGGCGAAAAAACGCCAAGCTTTTTTGTGAGCCCCGATAAGCATATTTGGCATGATTTTTCTTCGAACAAGGGCGGTGATGTGTTTAGCTTTGTGATGGAAGTTGAAGGTATGGATTTTCGCCAGGCGCTAGAGCATCTGGCTCGAAAGGCTGGTGTTGATCTTTCTCTCTACGAGTCAAAGGGAAGTAAAGAATTGGCTCAGCGCAAGAAACGCCTGTTTGAGGCTAATAATTTAGCTGCCACTTACTACCAGCACAGTTTGCTGCAAAACCAGCACGCACTTGAGTATGTGTTTAAAAAACGAGGTTTGAATAAGACTATTGTTCAAGCATTTAAAATCGGCTATGCGCCGGCAACTGGTGACGCGCTGGTACAGTTTTTAAGCAAGAAAGGCTTTAGTAAAAAGGAATTAGCCGATGCCGGACTCACCAATCGGTTTGGTGGCGATATGTTCCGTGGTCGTATGGCTGTACCACTAATGGACCCGGCCGGGCAGGTGATAGGTTTTACGGCACGTATTATTACCGACGATCCTAATGCGCCAAAGTATTTGAACACCTCGCAGACGCTCCTATATGACAAAAGTCGTCATGTGTTTGGACTTTCGCAGGCGAAGGAGGCAATTCGTACGAGCGATTATGCTGTGATTGTCGAGGGGAATCTTGATGTAGTAAGTAGCCACCAGGCGGGCGTCAAACAAGTGGTAGCTACGGCTGGTACGGCTATGACCGAGTTTCATCTGCGAGCGCTTCGTCGCCTCACCGGCAATGTGCGCCTGGCATTTGATGGAGACAAGGCTGGCGTTGCTGCAACGGAACGAGCCATTCCTATTGCAAGTGGGGCAGGCGTGGAGCTGACGATAATTACGCTTCCTGATGGATTCAAAGATCCTGACGAGCTCATTCAAAAAGATGTTGCCTTGTGGCAAAAAGCGATAGATATGGCCGAGCCGGCCGTTGACTGGGTACTCGTACAGTATAGTCGACGTGAAGATGTATCAACTGCTAAGGGTAAACGTGCTTTTACAACCGCAGCGCTCGACGTAGTCCGACAACTAAAAGACCCGGTGGAGCGCGAACACTATGAGAAGAAGATTGCAGGGATGGTAGACGCATCGCTAGAGTCGGTAAAAGCCAAGTTGGCAACTGGATCGGAGGAAAAAGCGCTAGTAATGAAACCAGTGATTGAAAGTGCTAAGCGGATTAATTCTGACGTCTATGCCTATCAAGACAATCTTCTCGCTGTTGCGCTTATTGATGCACCGAGCCAAGAGTTATTTAAAGATGTAGAAAACTCTATGTTCGTTGGTGACGAACGTCAGATGGTTGCAGCGTACCTTGCTCGGCATGGCGGTGAGGTAGTGTCCTCTACTCCGAAAGAGTTGCAAAATTTTGACACGTATGTGAAAATATTACTATTAAAGGCCGACGCGCGCTACGCCGATTGGAGCGACCAAGATCGCTACTTTGAAACGGCACGACTGCTCCGCCAAGTAACAAATGAACACAAGAAACAAACTCAAGAACGTTTAACCAACCAACTACGTGCAGCCGAGGCCCAGGGAGACGATGTAAAAGCCGTCGAACTGCGTACTCAGCTAAGCGTCCTAATAAAGGAGATTTCTCGTGGCCAACGATGATACCACTTTACCAATTGAAGATGACGACCAGGTTGTTGACGCCAGTGGCGGACCACTTGGTGATATTGAAGAACCAGAGATTGACGATCTCATAGATGAGGAAGAAGAGGATATAGATGCTCTCAACAGCGGTCAATACTTTGATGATGTGTCTGATGACAGTGTGCGGCTTTATCTTCGTGAAATTGGTAAATTCCCTCTTTTAACAGCAGAAGAAGAGTTAGCGCTAGCTCGTAAGGCAGCCTCTGGCGATAAAAAAGCCAAAGACAAAATGGCCGAGTATAACATGCGTCTTGTTGTTTCTATTGCCAAACGCTACAGTGGCCGCGGACTTGATTTTCTCGATCTTATCCAGGAAGGTAATACCGGCCTACTTCGTGCGGTTGAAAAATTCGATCCCGAAAAAGGCTTTAAGTTTAGTACTTATGCTACATGGTGGATTCGCCAGGCAATTACCCGTGCAATTGCTGATCAAGCGCGGACCATTCGTATTCCGGTACATATGGTAGAGACCATCAATAAGCTGCTTCGTACCCAGCGTCGTCTGACCCAGGAGCTCAACCGTGAGCCGACTATTGACGAGCTTGCTAAAGAGCTTGAAATGGAGCCTGAGAAGGTTGAGTATGTTATTAAAATCAAGCAAGATATAACCTCGCTTGACGCCGGTGTGGGTCGTGACGGTGAAGATGAAGATAGTGTACTTCAAGATTTCATCGAAGATGAAGATGGTGAGACTCCAGAAGCAGCTGCAACTAGCCAACTCTTAAAAGAGCAAGTGCAGGCAATTCTTTCGACACTCTCTGAGCGCGAACAAAAAATCGTTCGTATGCGCTTCGGACTCGATAACGGCAAAAGCCACACACTCGAAGAAGTAGGGCAAGAGTTTGCTGTTACGCGTGAACGTATCCGCCAAATTGAAGCAAAAGCGCTTGCGAAGCTTCGCAAGCACAAAGATGCCAAGAAGCTGCATGAATATTTAGGGTAAAATAAAAAATCCGCCGACGTAGGGCGGATTTTTTAGTAGAAGTTTATGCGTTGCAAAATGCTGTCAATTTGAGTGTGAAAAGAATCGAGGCCGTCGTCATTGGTAATGTAATAGTCTGCAATAGCGATAGGACCGCCTTTTTCAAGGTTCTCAATCTCTGCCCAGTCGCGTTCATTTACTTCTTCTGGGGTAAGTGGTCGTTCGGGACGATTTGCTAGCCGAAGTTGTCGCATGTGTTTTGGAGCAACAACAGCAATGACCACCAGCTCGCCAGGAAATTCATGTTTCATGATCTTATATTCTGTCCAGCTATAAAGCCCATCTGCAATAACGCGATGTTGACCGGCGGCGATCAAGTCTTTAATCTGCTTATTAGCACGTTTTACGACAAAATCTTTGCCCTCACGTTTGCGAATGTCTTCGCGGAATGGGGTTTCAACTGCCCAGTCGCCAGGAGTTAATCCAGCTTCCCGCATGGCATCGTACATAATACCGCCAAAGTACACTTTTGGGTAGTCTTTTTCTGTAAGGTATTCAACTGCAGTACTTTTTCCACTTCCGGCTAGGCCAACAAAGGCAACGATTTTGACATTTTCGTGATGTTTCATGCCTATAGTGTAACAGATGACGTATACTAGTACTATGAAGCGTCTGGTGGTTATTGATGGAAAATCGGTGTTTTACCGCGGCTATTATGCAATGCCGGGGCTTAGTTTGCGTGACGGCACGCCAACGGGTGGTGTATATGGCTTTGCGAGCTTGGCGCTTGAGATTATTAAAAAGCTCGAACCAGATTATGTGGCGGTAGCTTGGGATAAAAAAGGTACTAGCATCCGTCGTCGGCTTGAAATTTTGCCTACCTATAAAGCGGGTCGAAAAACGCCACCAGCCGATTTTTTTGCACAAATTCCCATGCTTACCGAGCTTCTTGAGGCGTTCAACTGGCCACTCTACGAATTCGATGACTACGAAGCCGATGACATTATGGGCTGCCTTGCTGAAAAGGCGAGCTCGGAAGGAATCGAAACATGCCTTATTACGAGCGATCTTGATATGTTGCAATTAGTTGGTCCACTTACGCATGTGTATGCCTTAAAAAAAGGATTTACCGACATCGAGCAATTTTCGCCAGATTATTTTGAGCAAAAATATGGTATTACTGTCGACCAGTTTCTCGACCTAAAGGCGTTAAAGGGTGACAGTAGCGACAACATTCCTGGCGTGCCTGGTATTGGCGAAAAAACTGCTATTCAACTGCTGCAAGAATTTAAAACTCTCGATAGCGTGTATGAAAACCTCGACCATATTAAGCCGAGCGTAGCTAAAAAACTTGAAGCGGGCAAAACGTCGGCTTACCTCAGTAAAGAGGTAGCAGAAATTTGGTGCGATGCACCCATGGCACTTGATCTTGAGGCTATGGATGCTCGTGAACTTGATACGGCGAAACTTGCTGAGCTACTAAAGAAGTTTGAGTTTAATTCGCTAGTGCGTCGTCTTCCGAAGCATATGCAGCATTCAAATCAAGGGAGTTTATTTGAAGATGCCACCGAAGCTACGACCCCTACCTTAGTTGAGGTGCCATGGCCGGACATACTTTCGCTTGACGCCAAAGCGGAGATACTTTTACAGGAGTACGACGGTGAGGTGTGGCTGTCGCTTGATAAAAAGACTATTCATCGGCAGCCAGTGGCAGAAGTAGGCTTGGCTATTTGGCGTACTTTTGAACTGGCGAACGTAGTGACCTATGATGCCAAGCAACTATATCATGCATTTCATAACCAAAATGTTGAGGTGCGTTTTGACCATTTGCACGACTTGCGGCAAGGTGCATTTTTGCTCGACCCGCTTATGCGCGATCGTTCTATTAGTGGTCTTGCGGGTGAAGCAATTGACGAAACAAGTGCTGGACAGGTGATGGCGGCATTATGGACGGCCTATGCTAAACAGAGTGAAAATTTCAAAAAAGAACCAACGCTCGCTCATGTTGCTCAGACACTCGATTTCCCTTTGACATATATGCTTTACCAGATGGAAAGCCGAGGCATAAAGATAGATAAGAGCTTGCTCACTAATATGAGCAAAGAGTTGGGCGAAGAGCATGCGCGGCTTGAGCAAGAGATGTATGCGCTGGTTGGACACGAATTTAATATCGCGAGTCCGGCGCAGCTCTCAGAGGTGTTATTTACGAAGCTGCAGCTTCCCACGACAGGTATTAAACAGGGAAAAACGGGCTATAGCACGGGCCAAAAAGAGCTTGATAAACTTCGTGGTCTCCATCCGATCATCGAGCTGATTGAGCGTACGCGCGAGCTTGCTAAGCTTAAAAATACATATGTAGACACTCTGCCTCAGCAAGCCGACGAAGTATCGCGCGTACATACAACATTTAACCAAGACGTGGCGGCAACAGGTCGGCTCAGTAGCATTAACCCGAATTTGCAAAACATTCCAGTTCGCAGTGACCTTGGCCGTCGTATTCGTGAAGCTTTCGTGCCAGAGGGTGACAGAGTATTCGTGAGTGCCGATTATTCGCAGTTTGAATTGCGCTTAGCTGCCGTACTAGCAGAAGATAAGACCCTCATTAACGACTTTAACGCTGATGCCGATATTCACACCAAAACTGCCAGTGAAGCTTATGGTATTCCTATGGATGAAGTAACAAAGATGCAGCGTCGTGCCGCCAAAGTAATTAATTTTGGGGTACTTTACGGCATGAGTCCGCATGGTCTATCTGCGGCTACTGGTATGAGTTTTACAGAAGCAAAAAACTTCATCGATCATTACTTTGAGCTTCGTGCGCCGATTCAAAAATTTATTAATGATACGCTCGAAAAAGCTCGCACGATTGGCTACGTTGAAACTTACTTTGGCCGTCGGCGTCCAACGCCTGATGTAAACAGCAGTAACTTTATGGTCCGTGAGGCTGCTAAGCGCGCCGCGGCAAACATGCCTATTCAAGGAACCGAGGCAGATCTTATGAAAATGGCCATGCTGAGGGTAGATGAAAAAATCGGTGATTTGGGCGATCAGATCCTTCAGGTGCATGATAGTATTTTGGTAGAATGCCCAGCCGAAAATTCAGAAAAGGTGGCTGAGCTTCTAAAAAATACGATGGAGACTATCGCTCCAGAATTAAACATTAAGCTAAAGGTAGATGTTTCAATTGGTAAAAACTGGGGTGAATTGTAAGTTTATATGTGTTATGTAGCCATCGAAATGGCTACATAACACATATCGGTGGCTACAAAAGCGAGAGGAACGGCGTGAAGTTGCGCTCGGCAAACGGTTCGATATGGATTTTGCCGGCATACCCACCCGCGTGGGTCTCGCATGTCGGATAGAGGTAGTGGTACCCATGGAGTGGCATTGTATCAATGGTATCCATTGATAAAAACTCTGCCTTCACCTCTCCTTCACAAAATTGACAGCCTGTAAGGTATACCTTGGTGATCCGTTGGCGGGCTGCTCGAAAGTCCTCGTTTGAGAAAATGCTAGGGCCCGAAAGTAGTGCTTCAAAAACGACGAGATTCTTAACCACATGGTATCGCGGCTGTGTCTGTCTGATTGCGGCTAGGTAATCCACGGCTTGCTCAATTGTATAAAAAGCACTGAGCCCACAGGTGCACGCAGGGAGGGGTGCGGGGTGGGTGGTCCCGTGCTGACTACACGTTGCGGTGGTGTCTCGTGGAATAGCCCTATTGAAGCCATCTTGGAATACTGGCTCATATGCGAGCAAAAAGTCTTCCATATCGATAAGCAAGTTTCCCGTCTTAAAGCCGATTGTAGTGGCCTCAGGCGGGAGAGTATTCTTAGCTCCGCGTCCAAGCATGGCCATACCTCTCTGTAGACGACATTGTTTATTATTGGCACCTTTATATCGAATTGTCAATCTACAACAAACATATCATTGACTTTTAAGCATAAAGGTGATAATATAAATACATGTATAGAGGTAATTTATCGAGGTTTATTCCCATCGTTTTGGTGCTTATTATTGTAGCAGTCGCTATTGCAGCACTTGTTTCGCTTGGTCAAGCTATTTTTGGTGGTAACCAAAGCAGCCAAACACAAACTAACGTTGGACACGATGCATTATTAAGTACCGACGCTAACCGCAGCGTTCGTATGACGGTACGTGGCCCACTTGTTGCTGAAGAGAACTTTCATTCGTATCAGATAGCTATTGCGCCAGCAACTCGCACAATGACAACATACACTGGGTATCTCGATCAAATTCTTTCAACCAAACAACTCGGTAATAATCTTAACGCCTACGAGCAGTTTGTGTACGCACTCGACAAGGCAAATCTCATGCAGGGTGACGAGCTGACGGGTGATAAAAACGACATCCGTGGTGTGTGTGCTACTGGCGAAGTGTATGAATTTGAAGTACTACAAGATAATAGTACGGTAAAGCGACTCTGGACCTCAACCTGTAAGGGCTCACCTGGATCATTTAAGGCAAGTGTACAACAAGTGCAGCCTTTATTCTTAAATCAAATTCCTGATAATAAAACGTTGCTACAGGCTGTGAAGTTACAGTAGTAGTCACCGCTAGTCTTTAAGGAATATACCGCGTATACTAATAAAGTGATACGCGGTATTATTTTTGATTGTTTTGGGGTGCTAGCGCATGGGAGCCTCGAATATCTTCGAAGCCTTGTTGCGGCCGAGCATTTGCAAGAGCTGAATGATTTTAGTGTGCGTTCGGATCGAGGGTTTGTTTCGCGTGATGACTACATGAAACAAGTGGGTTTATTGCTTGGCAAAACTCCTCAAGAAGTTGATAATATCGTCCGAACCCAGCATTTCCGTAGCGAAGCCATGATTCAATGGGCTGGCACTCTGCATGGATCGTATAGAACTGCACTTCTGAGTAATATTGGACGCAGTGTTATTGAAGAGCTTTTTACTGAAGATGAGCTGCATGCATTGTTTGATGCCGCGATTCTTTCAAGCGAAATTGGCATGGTAAAGCCTGAGCCACAAGCGTTTGAGTATGCAGCCGCTCAGCTTAGCCTCTTACCCAAAGAATGCGTCATGATCGATGACCTTACATCTAATATTGAAGGCGCAAAAGCTGTGGGAATGCAGGGAATTGTTTTTAAAGATATAGAACAATGCAAAACAGAACTCGCGCGTATTTTAGAGAGTACTCATGCCTGAGCTTCCTGAGGTAGAAACTGTTCGTCGAGGTCTCCACAGATTAATTATTGGCAGGAAGGTGGCGGAAGTCGAGCACGATACACCGAAGAGTTTCCCCAATACAGTCGAAGATGTGCAGCAATTTTTAATTGGAGCGGTTGTTTCAGATGTGCGGCGGCGGGCAAAGGTACTAATGATTGATCTTTCGACGCAGTATACGCTGGTGGTGCACCTAAAGATGACGGGGCAGTTGGTATTTATAGTCCCGGCAGAGCTCCATCTTGATAGTTCGCTCATTGCCATTCGCAACGATAAAGAAATACGTTTTGGCGCAGGTCATCCAAATGATAGTCTTGTTGGCAAACTACCTGACCGGTCAACGCGTGTTGTCGTAGCCTTCGAAGATGGATCACTTCTGTATTTTAATGATCAACGTAAGTTTGGCTGGATGAAACTTATGCCAACTGCCGAGGTGGCGCACATGGCATTTATGCAAAAAGTTGGCCCAGAACCACTGGCAGATGATTTTACGGCCGAACAATTTATAGAACGCTTTAAGCGGCGCGCTAAAACGAGCATTAAAGCAGCGCTGCTTGATCAAACAGTTATTGCCGGAGTAGGAAACATTTACGCTGATGAAAGCTTATGGGGTGCTAAGATTCACCCTAAACGGCTGGTATCGAGCATTACATCGCAAGAATTCAAGACATTATATAATGAACTGCGAAGCGTGATGAATATAGCGATTGAAAAAGGTGGCAGTACTGATAAAAATTACGTTGATGCCGAAGGAAAACGAGGGAGTTATCTTGATTTTGCGCGAGTATTTCGCCGCGAAGGCTTGCCATGTCCGCGCTGTGGCACAATGATTATTAAGTTTAAGGCCGCTGGTCGAGGCACGCATGTTTGCCCTTATTGTCAGAAACTCTGATTATTTAATCCGTGGCCTCATGCTGCCGCCTTCGGTAAGAAAAAGAGTGAGCGTAATGACGCCTGTCAAAATAATCAGCCAAGTGTATTGTTGCCACTGATTCGGGAATAATTGCGACACCAGATCGTTTGGGCTTTTTACTACAGCCAATAGCTGCAGTATGACCTTATTGCCTGTTTTGTCGGTGACCGTTATGAGGAGATGATAGAGTCCCGCTTTTGCGTAGACATGGCCAATCGCCGGACCTTTAGTGAGATTTTGGAAGGTTGAAGTAGATCCATCGTTCCAATCAACTGTCATTATATAAGGTGTTGATCCGCCCATGATGGTGATATCCCATTTCCATACCTCGTCTATGTAGCGCGCAAAGTAACTATAGTGCGATGTTACGAGAAGTGGCCCAATATAAGGTGAAGGCAATAAACTAAGTGGCGGTATTTGGAAGCTAGATGGTAAAGGTTGTGATTGAGTTGAGGCTGGCGGGAGCGTAGGTGGCGATAGAAGGGTATAATACACCGTAATAGGCGGAGACGTTGGCCCTTCATTATTGGTTATATTAAATATCTTGGCCTGAAGCTTGTTTGCATTCGGCAGTAAGGTAATTGGGATAGAAAAGGCTCCGCTCGTACACCAGGCAACGCCAGCAAATATATCATTACGATAGAGTTCGACATATGTAGCATCTGGACAGGTTCCTAAAACAGTAATGTCCGGCGTCGCAAAGTGATCTTGATCGTGCGGGTAGGTAATGATGGCCGGTCCCGGGGGAAGCGGCGCGGGGACGGTCGCCATTACATGGATGTCGTCTGCTTTTACTGGGGTAAAGAACGAAAAGGCACTAAAACAGATTGCTAGCGTAGCGAGAAGAGCCCATTGGTACCGACGAAGAGAATATGCGTGTTTCATGCGTGTGCTTAAAGGGGTTATTCTTATCATAGCATCTAAAAATGTACTCACATAGAATTATGAAAAACATAGTAAAAACCTACTTGCGCCATGGATATGAACCGGTTATACTTATGCTAAGTTTAGTTCGCAGGGTAGCGAAGCAAAGGGAGTATGGGGACTATAAATTTACGCGTAGTGCGTTCAACACGGTTATTCTCGGCAGGGATTCTTGTCTTATCTTTGACATTATCTATTTTGGTGCACGGTTTTGCTTCGGCCGATCTTGGTCAAGCAATGATTCGCTTTGATCGAATGCAAGTAAGCACGCCTACAACGGGGACAATTTGCGCTAAGCCAAATACTGTTGCTTCAACCGAGTCAAGTGTTCAGGTGACATTCCCGACAGGGTATACATTGGGAACGGCGGCTAATTTTACAGTAAGCACTACTAACTTAGGCTGGCCAACGAGTGCCGTAGCATGGCCAGGCGTTAACACTGCTACAAATGTTACCGGTCAAGTAGTAACATTTCCTAGCACCGATTTAACGAGTTCGTCTACGTTATATTGTTTTAACTGGACAAACAGCGCAGCTGTAAGTGTACAAGCGACGCCGTCAAGTACTAATACGGGTACGATAGCTACCTATACTTCAACACCCACATTAATTGATAGTTCTGGCTATAATACTTCAAGCGTGAGTGGTGACCAGATTACCGTTACGGCCTCGGTACCTTCAACCTTTTCGTTTGCTCTAAGCGGTACTACGGACTCCCTTACACTAGGTCCGAGTATAGTGGGTAGCAGTACCACCCCACGGACAGCAACGGTGAGTACCAATGCTAAGAATGGCTGGGAAGTATGGGCAAAAGATAGTAATACTGGTCTTACTTCAACCACCGCTTCAAAAACAATAGCCTCGAGGACGCCCGGAACGAACAGTACGCTTTCGACGGGCGCAGAAGGATATAACACGGGTCTTACTAGTTCACAGGTAGGTGGTTCAGGAACAATCAGCATTGCTGCGCCATTCGTGGGTACGGCGACCGGTCAAGGTGGAGGACTCGATACTACGCTACGTCCGCTTGCAACGTCGGGTGGTACCGCTGATACGGCAGTTTTGACAATTAAAAACAATGCTACAATTAGTGCAATTACACCAGCTGCTACAGATTATACAGACGTTATAACGGTAGTTGGAGCAGGGTTATTCTAACCCGGAATAGAGCAGTGAATAAAAAAGCTCGTCGACTCATTATTGTTATTCTTGCATTTGTACTTGGTGGCAACATACTGTTTTTCTCAAAAAATGTAGTTGCAGCTTCTGGAGAGTTTTCACTTCAGGTGTCTCCATCACCTTTGGTGCTCACGGTGAAGCCAGGTCAAACTTCTGTCAATGAGTTGAAGATTCGTAATACTGGGTCGCAAACAGAGAAACTGACTATCGCTCCACGAAGCTTTACCATTGATAATGGAAGTGGACAAGTAAAGTTTGACGACAATAAGGTGCCACCAGAAATCGGCGATTGGGTTAGTTTTGGTGAAAAAAACTTCACCGTACAGCCTGGTGAAACTTATAATCAAAAAGTGTCTATTGCCGTACCGCAAGTGGCTGGCTTTAGTTATTCGTTCGGGCTAGTCATTACACGTCAGGATGCACCGCCAAGTGTGAATGGTGGCCAATCACTTAGGCCTACAGTGGCAATCTTTGCGCTTGTAAACGTAGATAAACCAGGAGCTACAAAAACACTTGCGCTTGAGGATTTGACAATGAGCAGCCAAGTGTATGAATATCTTCCAACAACTATTAACGTGCACCTAAAAAATACTGGTAATACTATCGTGCAGCCGGCGGGTAATATATTTATTCAGCGTGGAGAGAATGATACGAAGCCGATTGATACACTCTCGGTTAACCCGACAGAAGGATATATTTTGCCAGGAAGTATACGGACACTTTCGGTAAACTGGGATAATGGTTTTCAGGTGCTTCATAGCAGCACTGATGATAACGGTAAGACGAGTCAAAGTTTAACCTGGAACTGGAATAATCTTGGTAATATTCGTATAGGCTACTACACTGCTAAGCTTGTGGCTATTTATAATGATGGTCAGCGTGATGTGCCAATTGTGAGTGAAGTTGGGTTTTGGGTGATTCCCTGGAAACTGATTCTTGGTGCACTTCTTGTAATAGGGTTGGTTGGATTTGGCGTTTGGTCACTTCTTTCAAAGATCTTCGGTGTATCAAAACGTGCTCATAAACGTGTGAAGTTCCGTCGGTAAGTTTTAAACATAAGCTTTTGCTGCTACACTAAAAGAGACAAGTGAGAGGGTCCTTTAAGGGATGTATAAAGACGTACAAAAAAAGTTGCTCGAAAAAGAGATGACACGTCGGGAATTTTTGCAATTTGCAGGAAGCTCTCTTCTAGTACTTTTTGGCCTTGGGAACCTTATGGCGTTACTACTCCATATGAAAAAGACAGTCGATCCACCGGTTGTTGCACAAAAAACTGAAACTTCGCACGGATTCGGCTCGCGAAAGTTCGGAGTGTAGCCCATGGTTCAGCAGCGACTTCCGATTGTAAATAGTGATGATGGTACTTGGGGCGATATTTTACGCCAGTACCTTATGAAGGAGCACTACAATGATGATACTGATAATGCCGCAAACGGCGGACACCAAAAGGTAACCATTCGTGCAGGAACGGCTACGGCTGGTACGGCGCCATTAAAGTTTACCTCGGGAACACTTCTTTCCACCCCGGAAGCAGGAGCGGTAGAATTTAATGCCGATAGCTTCTACTTCACGATTACTACTGGCACGGTGCGCAAAAAAGTGGCCATTTACGATGATTCATCTGGTGCTAACGGTGATCTTCATTATCGCGATTCATCAGGCAATTTGGTTCGGCTTGGTATTGGAGCGGCCGGCAAAACACTTCGCTCTACCGGTAGCATCCCTGCTTGGAGTGATGCTACGTTTACTACTAGTACAAAATCGAGTAGCTATACGATTTCAAATACCGACACGGTTATTTTTGCCAATGCTTCATCGGGTGCGGTGACGATTACTTTGCCGCTTGCTTCAGGCAGTGGAGGGTATCGCTTTTACGTAAAACGAACTGATGGTTCGGCAAACGCGTGCTCGGTGGGTGTATCCGGGAGTGACACGATTGACGGTCAAAGTAGTATCAGTTTAAGTGCGCAGTATATGTCCCTAACGCTCGTTTCAGATGGAAGTGCGTGGTATATAATATAAGCGTATGACGTACTTACCTCCAGCAAACGGCGGACGGATCAATCTTACCGTAGGTGGAAACACTGTTGGAGCGGGCGGGCTTATTTCCACTGGTACCGCTATGCTTGCTGGTGGCAATAATATTACGCTGAGCCAAAATGGCAATACCATTTCCATCAACGGTGGTGCGGGGGGTGCAGCTGGTTCAAATACCTTTGGAATGAGCAACCTTGGAAATACTTCTGGGATAAGCGGAGTTATCTCTGGCAGTGCAGTACAATACGCGTTCGCCGGCGGCAATAATGTGACGCTTAATCAAAGCATTAACGCGTCATCTGCAACAATTACCATTTCGGCTGCAAGTCAATCTGTCCAAACACAGAATGTTCACAATGTCACGCTTGGTGGTAATACCGCAGGGGCAATGGCTCAGATAAGTTCTGGCACAATGACGCTCGCCGGTGGCAATAATATAGTACTATCGCAAAACGGTAATGCCGTGACCATTTCCGGGTCTGCGCAGTCCGCTCAAACTCAGTCGAATATACAAGCTTTTTACGATGGTATTAATAGTATTTCTACAGGTACGGTGCGCTTCTTGAACTCAAACGGCGTCTCCTTCGGTATCAATGGACAGACGATTACCGCTTCGGTAGCGGCCGGCGGTGGTGGTAACGGCGTGGCTATTTCAGCCGGCGGTGGGCTATTCTCAACAGGAACCCTAGGGGTGAACGCAACAGGTGCGCTCACTATTTCAAGTGGCGCACAATCGCTGACGCTTTCTGTACCGCAAGTATCCAGTTTGTCAGCGACAGGAGCTGTGAGTATCTCTACAAATGGCTCTACGATCAGTATTGGAGCGCCAGTAGTTCCAAGCGCTACCCTCTCTCGTTTTGAATATCCGGAAGGTTTATTTACCTCGCTTGGTGCTATTGGGCAGGGGTCGCTTTCTATCAATCATATGTATGTACCGTTTAACGTAACAGGATCGGCCATGAAGATTGGTGGCTCGGTATCGGCTTCAACAGCAACGAGCGCCTCAACGGCTTCGCAAAATATGTCACTATGGATGGGAATTTATACGCTTAATGGTTCAACACTTTCTTTGGCTAGTTCGGGGAGTGCGAATAACAGCTTTGCATGGTCGCATAGTGCTAGTACGACGGCTAACACCTCTGTGCAGTCAATGCGTCAGCTAACAGTGCCAATGAACGTTAATATGACACCTGGTGAGTATTGGGTAGCGGCAGTGATTTCGACAGCGACTACGTTTGCCAGTGCCGGCTTTACAGTGTATGGCAACAACCAAGTGGCGAATGCTGCTGCCAATGCAGTACTAACGCCTATTGGGAGTAACACAAGCGCAGCTCGTGACGTGATGCTTCTTCAGGGTATTTATACAGCTAATACGTCAGCAGGACCAACTTCTATAGCAGGAAGTCAAATTAATAATACTGGAGCATCGGTGGTACAACGCGCCAATTTCTATAATGTAATATTTAATGCAACGTATTAGGAGGTAAGGGTGGCGGTAGTATTTGACGCATTAGGGCCAGGATCTTCAGGGCAAGGGAGCGCAAACGTTTCGAGTATATCATGGAGTCATACGTGTACGCCTTCTGGGACTAACCTACTTCTTATCGTTGGTGTGGGTATGGGAGGCGGTACTTCTGGCATATCACTCACGACAACCTATGCGGGCGTACCTATGACCTCTGCAGGGCTTGTACTTAGTAATAATCAATTTGATGGGTTTGTCCAATTATTTTACCTTGTCGCTCCCGCAACTGGTACTAATACAGTGCTTATCACGGTCGATAGTGGCCAGCAGCGGGATTTAAATGGTGGTTCGTTAAGCTTTATTAATGTTGATCAAACCACACCGCTTGCAAATACAGCAACGAATTTTGGATTTACGACCAATCCAACCGTAGGAATAACCAGCAGTACCGGTAATATTGTTGTTGATGCCGCTGTATGTGGGTCGGCAATTGCTAGCTCAGGCCAAACATTGCAATGGCTAAGTAATCTCAATGGCAATTCGGGTGCTGGTAATGCAGCTCAATCAACTGCAGCTGGCGCGAGTTCTGTGACAATGTCATATGCGACGGCAAATGATTGGTGGGGGATTATAGCGGTAGATGTAGCTGCCGCCAGTACTATGCCATCTTCTCCTTCAGTTGCTTGGCTCCAGGCCTAGAGTGACATATAATCAAAAGTAACTATGACTAAACCTGCTATCCTTGTTCCTGATAATGTTGGAGTCCATAATGCCAGTGATTATACAACCCGCCTTCAGAAGGAAAAAACCTATCGAGACCTCTCAACTATTATTGTATGTCCAACGCGTGGAATGATTCCGGCACGAATTGTACAAAGTTGGCAAGGGATGATTCGCCCTATGAATCAAAAGGTGCTTGGGCCGCTTTTTATGGAGGGTATGGAGGTTGGCGAAGCATACAACCAAGTTATTAAAATGATTTTAGAGAATGAAGAGCTAAATAAATTTAAATTTATGCTTACGCTTGAGGAAGATAATGCGCCCCCGGCCGATGGCCTTATGAAATTATACGAATCAATCGATGAGTACGATGCTGTCGGCGGACTTTACTGGACAAAAGGCGAGGGTGGCCAACCGATGTGCTATGGCAATCCTGCTGCTATGCCTATCAATTTTATCCCCCAGATTCCGCAGCCCGATGTCGTTACGCCGTGCAATGGTCTTGGCATGGGCTTTACGCTTTTTCGGCTGGAAATGCTGCGTGACAAGCGATTTGAATATGGCAACTGGTTTAAAACCAAGCAAGAAGTAAGCCCAGAAGGCGGCGTGCAGGTGTACACACAAGATTTATGGTTTTTCCAAAAAGCACGTGAGTTTGGCTATAAATTTGCCTGCGATTCGCGAGTACGTGTAGGCCATTACGATACAGCTAACCAAATAATGTGGTAGGAGAAGATATGCCGACTAAAAAACAACCCAAAAAAGATGAACCGCTAAAGCTTTCACTGGCTTGTGGCGACCGGACCCCAGAAGGCTTTAAGGGGGTTGACGTTGTGAAGACGGCAGGTGTCGATTATGTACAAGACCTATTGCAATTTCCATGGACACAGTTTAAGGACGGTTCCGTTGATGAAATTGAATGTACGTGTTTTGTTGAGCATATTCCGCACGGTGATAGTCGCAATGATCCTTTTTTTGAGTTTTTTGATGAAATCTACCGCATTTTAAAACCAGCCGAGTTTGACTCGAATAATCCAAATATTGCTACAAAAGGCTTTGCTCGCATTTCGTGTCCATACTATTCAAGCAGTCGTGCTTGGTGGGACCCAACACATCAGCGCGCGATTTCTGAACAAAGTTTTTTGTATTTGAACAAACAGTGGCGTGTGGATAACAAATTAGATCATTATCCAGTAAGTTGTGATTTTGATTTTACGTATGGCTACGCTCTCACACCCGAATGGCAAAATCGTAACCAAGAAGCACAAGCCTTTGCTATTCAGCATTACTTAAACGTAGTGACAGATATTCAGGTGCAGTTGGTTAAGCGTCCTCAAGAAGGGTAGTGACAATATGCGGCGTATTCTTATGATTGTTGTCGCTTGCCTTTTTTTGCTTTTTAGTGTGCCGCATATCGTTATGGCGACAGGTGATACTAAAGGGCTTTCTATGTCGCCGCTACGCTTATTTATTGACGGGGCAGCCGATACGACTACGGCTGGAACAGTGGTAGTCGGCAATTTGACTCCGCAGCCTATGACGGTAACTTTATCGTATGAACAATTCTCGGTTGCAGATTACACCTATGATTATCAATTTTCTGCAGCAAAAGAGAACTGGTTGACGTTGGAGCCGAGCCAGGTTCAGTTAAAACCAGGAACAACCCAGAGTATCTCGTACCATCTATCTGTGCCTAAACATGCGACACCGGGTGGTCATTATTTTACTATTTTTGCGTCTGCCTCGCTTGATACCCAGCGTGAAGAGCGGGTAGCGACAGTTATGTACGTGACAGTCGCGGGCGAGCTGGTACGGTCGAGTATGGTATCACATGCATCTATCCCTGGTGTGGTGTTAAGCGGTGACATTCCTTTTTCACTTGATATTAAAAATACAGGAAATACTCATTATTTTATGTACACCTCGGGGAAATTAAGTGGACTTAGTGCGGCGTCACCGAGCAACGAAGTAGCACACATTCTACTACCGCAAACAACACGTACAGTGACGGGAAGTATAGCCGCACCCTTTCTACCCGGGCTTTACACTGCTTCGTACGGCTATCGCACGGAGGACGGTCAGCATATTGGTCGCTCAGCACTGATTGTCTATATTCCACTATGGTTTTGGCCCCTCCTTGCCGGTGGTATTTGGTTGGCTATTATCTTTGTAAGACGTCGTAAGCGTCGCATGAAACTATGAATCTATTGATTTTTGGCCACTACCGTGTATGTAACAGCTGTCGTGTACGTGCCGGCAGCCTGTACGCTGTCGGTAAGCGCTCCATAAGTAACCGTCGTTGCATCGCCGCTCTCATATGGACCGCTCGCATCTTTTAAAAGGACGCTCGTGCTTTTCATTCCCAGAAAATTACTTGAACCATTGGTATTATACCCCCAGCTATTAAGGCTGAGTGGACTAGCGGTAGTATTCGTACTAGCAGGAATACTTGCCGAGCCGTTTACCATACTGGTGCTACCTGTTGTATGGGCATACAAATAGTAGCCAACCACATCTGTAGATGTTACGGTAATAGTATGTGAACCCGTCCCAGTAAAGGTGGCACCACTTGGTGAAAGAGCGATGGCAACATTGCCGCCAAGGTTAATAGAAAGAGCTGTCATGGAGCCAAATGGAACATTAGCACCAAATACTCCTTGTCCAAATGGTTGTGCAAAGGTAGTTGAGGCAGGCAATAGGCAGGCGAATACGGCGCACGTTGCTAGTAGCAGCCGCTGTATTTTCTTGCCTCTTATCATGTCTTTAGTATAGCGTATAATAATGATGGTGATTACATTATTGGTAGGTGAAAATAGTTTTGAGATGGAGCGTCGCGTGCAAGAGATTTGCGCGGCTTTTGGTGGTGTGGCCGAAAAGATTGATGGTGCAGAATTAGAAGTCACCGAGTTACCAGAACTTCTTGTGGGAGTAACGCTGTTTACTCCTAAACGTTTAGTAATTATTAAGAATCTTTCTGAAAATAAAGAACTATGGAATATGCTTGACAAGTGGCTTCCACGCGTGAGTGATGATATCCACATCGTATTGATTGAGCCAAAGCCAGACAAACGCACTAAGACATATAAGTCTCTCCAAAAAATAGCAACCATAACAGAGTTGGCTCTCTGGAGTGAACGGGATATATCTAAAGCCGAGCAGTGGGTAGCAGGTGAGGCAGAGGCTATGGGTGTTGCTATGGATAAGAAAAGTATTCAGATATTAGTGGAGCGAGTGGGAGCTGACCAATGGGGGTTGTTGCATGCTCTTGAGAAAATAGCGGTGCTTGGTGTCGTGACGCCAGCAGCAATTCAAGAACATATCGACGCTCATCCTTTCGAAAATGTTTTTACTGTGTTTGAAGCTGCATTAAAACGGGATATTCCTGAGCTAAAACGAATGCTTGCTTCGTTAGAGTTTACGGAGGATGCTTACCGTTTGTTTGGCCTTTTGAGTGTCCAAGCGTTTCAGTTTGCTGTTGTAGCCAGTGCAAGTAAGCCTCTAGCTGAGGTAGCCAAGGAGCTAAGCATTCATCCATTTGCTCTTACTAAATTGGCCTCCTATACAAAAAAACAAGATGCCACACGGATAGTGGAAGCGCTTGCTGACGCAGATATTGCCATGAAAACATCAGCTAGTGACCCATGGCTTTTAATTGAGCGAGCGCTGTTAAAAATCGCCACTAAATAAAATCACGCCATGGTAAGTGGCGTGATTTCTAAAGGAAAAATACTATTTTTCGGCTTTTTTAGCAGCAGGTTTCTTTGCTGCTGGCTTTTTAGCAGGTGCTTTTTTCGTAGATGCTGGTTTCGCTTTAGTAGCTGTCGGCTTCTTTTCTGCCGTAGGTTTAGTAGTACTCTTTTTTGCGGCAGCCAGCTTTACGCCTGCTTCTTTTGCAGCCTTAGCAAGTTGACTCTTGCGGCGAGCAGCGGTGTTTTTCTTGATAAGCTTTTTCTTTACGGCAGTGTCAATCTCGCTGTGAGCGGCACTTAGCGCTGTGCTTGTTGGCTTTGCAAAAAAGGCTTTGGTGGCAGTTTTGACGTCACGTTTGATGCCGACGTTTCGCTCGCGACGTTTCGCCGTCTGCTTCATTCGTTTGATGGCTGATTTGATGATTGGCATACTGTTCCTTATCTCTTAGAAGTTTATAGATACAATCAGGTGTGATTATAGAGGAAAAAGGAGCAAAAGTAAAGTATTCTTGATGCAAAGATGTTATTTCCTTGACGCTCCAAAAGTACTTATGGTATAGTGAATGCAAATTCTGACATAAAATAAAAATAGGACACCCTTGATGAACGATACAGGCGCCAGGCAGCAAATCGTCGAAAAGATCAAAAATAACAGCAATATTTTGGTCACTGTAAGTACTAATCCTTCGGTTGATGAATTAAGTGCTGCACTTGGTCTGACAGTATTACTTAATAAGATGAATAAGCACGCGACAGCGGTGTTTAGCGGTGCCATACCGCCGGCGATTACATTTCTTGACCCCGAAAAAACGTTTGAGAATACTGTCGATAGCTTGCGTGATTTTATTATTGCGCTCGATAAAGAAAAAGCAGATCACCTACGTTATAAAGTTGATGGTGATGTTGTGAAAATCTTTATCACTCCATATCGAACAACGATTACGAGCGACGACCTCGATTTTAGCCAGGGCGATTACAATGTCGAGCTCGTAGTGGCTGTTGGCGTAAAAACGCAGGATGAGCTTGATGGTGCACTATCGGCTCACGGGCGTATTCTACATGACGCAACAGTGGCAAGTATCACAGCAGGTCAAAATAAAAGTGAACTTGGCAGTATTGAGTGGCGCGAGGAAACGGCTAGTAGTTTGAGTGAAATGCTTGTTGGGCTTGTCGATGCTCTTAAAGGTGATAAGCCTTTGCTTGATGAACAAATAGCCACCGCTTTTCTTACCGGCATCGTAGCCGCAACGGACAGATTTAGTAATAATCGAACGTCTTCCCGAGTGATGAGTGTAGCGGCTCAGCTGATGTCGGCGGGCGCAAATCAGCAACTCATTGCGTCTAAACTCCAAGAGGCAAATGCCATTGGTGGCCCAGAACAAGAGAACTCGGATGGAACGGTTGAACTTGCTGAAGGGCAGCCAAGCAAGGTAAATAAAAATCGTCAGAGTCGCAACAAGAAAACCCAGGAGCCTCCAAAAGAGAAAAAAGACGATGGATCGCTCGTTATCTCCCACGAGAAAGAGGGAGACCTTGATGAAGTAGCACGAGCTACCGCTAGGGAACAACAGGAAGAAGCAGCCAAAAAAGCTCAAGAAGAGTTGGCGCGTCAAGCGGCAACTCAACCTCCCGAAGCTTCCAAAGAGGCGGAACAGCATCTTGCAGAGCAGCTTGCGAGCGTTACACCCGCAGCCTCTGCAACGCCATCTGTAAGTGACCTGCAAAAAGACCTTGCTGCGGCTAGCAGTGAAGTAACCGAGGCTGCTGAACAAATGCCAGCCTCGACTCCCGCAGTTGGTCAGGCGGTAGGTACTCAGTGGCAAGCGAATGACCAACCCCCAAGTATGGGCGGTACGCTTAATGCAACAACCGAGCAAGCAGAAGAAGATCAGCGCCGAGCTGTAGAAGACGATCGCAATCATACTATTTTAAGTCATGGTAACGGTAATAATTACGTTGGTGATGCCACTCCGACATTTCAATCACCATTAAACGCTGCTTCACAGCCAAACTACGACGAACCGCCGATGGTCGATCCTTTTAAGGACCTTACCCCTTCAACTTCGGCAATCGATACTGCGCCTACATCGTATGCTCCTTCTGTAGAGCCACCAACACCAACCGAAACGCTCGCGCAAATTGACGAACAAAATCGTGCACCGCACGAAGAAGCAAGGGCGGCAGTAGATGCTGCTTTCGGAGCAGTGCCTTATGAGCCTACGCCTATCCCGACGCCATCAATGCCTTCGTTGCCACCTGAACAATCAAAACCTCAGGAAGTGACAGCAGAAACAGAGCCGATGGAGGCTCCAGCGGCTCCTTCTGTGCCGCCAATGCCCGATTTCTCAACATTGCCGCCAGCTCCCTCGATGCCTGGAAGCGATATGCCAAGCGGTGCAGTATCTCCAGAGAAATTGGAAGATATCTTTGGTCCAGCTCCAGCTGCACCAAATCCTATTACGCCATCACCTCAATCAAACGATCCGGCCCAGTTCAAAATCCCGGGTCAGAATTAGCGCTTTACAATAAAGTAGTTCAGGCCGAGAGTGTCTTCTTGTGAAGCGATGAATTTCTCAAAATCGCCGCGCTGGGTGTGGTGAACTTTCATGATAGCCACTATATCGTCCCTCAAACTACGCGTGTCGATAACCTCGTCGATTTCGTCCTTTTCGTGTCCCGCTTCCATAAAAATCCATGAGGTATCTGGAGTTGTGACAAGGGAGCGGGGAAGGCAGGCGTAGCGGATGCGGTCAAAACGCGAGTCGTGTTCTTTTAGGCGATAAAATGCAAACGACGCTGCTCTCGCCGCCACAATGTGATCAATATGTCCAGTAGAACCGTTAAGATCAAGAGTAATAAATTCTATAGTCACATCTTTGGGTAAGGTTTTTATGGTATCCAAGACAATCTCTATGATTTTTTGTCCTGCCTCTATCATGGCAAGATTATTGAGCTCGCCATCGTGAAAGCCAAGGTAGGTCATGCTTTTGGCGCCAAGAAGCTTGCCGGCTTTTTGCCATTCTTCAAGGCGTGTCGCACCAAGATCGGTGAGATGGTCCGGATTTGTGCCCGCACCACCGTCAGTAAGAAGCGCTAAATGAACATCTACACCTTCACGTATCGCTTTTAAAAGGGCACCGCATGGGCCAAATGCCTCGTCATCAGGGTGGGCAAAAATGCCAAAAATAACTTTCTTCATACCTTTAGTGTACCTCACTCGCAATGAGAATAAAAAATGCTTTATCATATATTTTAGGCTATAGTGAAGGAGCCCAAAAGGGAGAAAGCAGATATACTAACACTATGCAAGACCAGATTATTTTAGTAGACAAACCGGCTAGTATGACCAGTTTTGGAGTAGTTGCGCGCGTTCGCCGAGTGCTTAGTGAGCGAGCTGGCAAGAAAGTGAAGGTGGGACATACTGGTACACTTGACCCTTTTGCGACAGGACTTATGATTTTAGTAACCGGCAAAGAATGTAAAAATGCCAGCTACTACACTAAGCTCGACAAAGTATACGAAGGGGCCTTTCGATTGGGACAAAAAAGTAGTACTGGTGATCCGGAAGGTGAGATTACTGATATTTCTACTAAACGGCCGTCGAAAGCCGAAATAGAGGCAGTTTTAGAGCAATTTACAGGTGAGATTGAACAGCGTCCGCCACTATTTAGCGCTATAAAAATTAATGGTCAGCGTGCTTATAAATTGGCACGAAAAGGTGGAGAGGTGACGATTCCGACGAGAGTGGTGACGGTTTATAGCCTGGAACTGCTTAGCTACGTATACCCAGAGGTAAAGATCCGGGCCCATGTCAGTAGTGGCACGTATATTCGCAGTCTTGCGGTTGATATTGGCGAAGCGCTCGAAACAGGAGCGTATTGCACAGAGCTTCGACGCATCAAAATCGCCAATTGGGATGTAAAAAGTGCGTATCAGTTAGCAGACCTCAGTATCACCTCTTGAAAAGTGAAACCCACTCTGATACACTAGCCAAGATGATTAGTAAAGAGAACAAATCACAGGCAATTGCTTTGACTCAGGTTTCAAAGAATGACGTTGGAAGCCCACAGGCGCAGGCGTCGGTTTTGACGGCTCGTATCAAAGAGGTGACTAAACATCTTCAAGCCAATAAACAGGATCACATGGCCCGCCGTGGCTTGATCCAGATGGTTCAGAAGAGAAAGCGCCTCCTCAAATATCTCGAGAACAAAGACTTTGAAGGCTACAAGGCTGTTATCGCCAAACTAGGACTCCGCAAGTAGTGCGGAGTTTTTAGTTAGTCTTAATATAGGAAAGAGGCCGCTTGGAATTACACCAAACGGCCTTGAAGCCTACTTCTTCCCCTGGTCCGATCGTTTCACGACATTCCGCTGCGTCCTTCTGCCACCTCCGGCACCTTTGTGCGAGCGTTTGGCTCCAGTTTGCTTTTTGGTATGCCAAACGCCGTTCGCGCGATCATGACGAGGAATAAGTCACCTCCTTTCATTCTGAGACGAATGCCAGGCTACTGTATCATACTTATTTTTTATTTAAAACTATTGTGTAAGATATGTAAAAAACTTTACCTCTTTGTTACGTATGCATAATGGAATGTCGATGGTCTGTAAAAATGCAGGCAGAATAGTATACTTTTTAGGCGAAACGAATTCCACATTTTTAATTTCGAGTGGCCCATGCGATGTGCTTGCAAGATCAATGACTTCATAATCCATAGCATTTTTTATATGGAAGAAAAATTCTAGAAATTCTCGCTCGGTGTCTTGATACTGCTGGATAAACAGTAGCTGCCCGATAGTTGGTGTAATTCCTGTCTCCTCAATCATTTCGCGACGAAGTCCCTCGTGAAGGCTTTCACCTTCTTCAAGTCCACCACCAGGTGTGCACCAATACTCTTTTTCAACGCCATCTTCACCTGGTAGGAGCTGTTGCGCTAAAAGCTCATTGTCTTTAAAAATAATACCCCGTACCGTAATGCGTCGTTGTTTTGTCATAGCAATTCCTTTGTTGACATAATTAATAGAAATGCTAGTGGTTCGGTCGTCCGAACGTACGCATGTAGAGGATTCTGAGAGAATCGTAGTATCTTTAGTATAACTGCGGGCATATGAATATGCTATACTTGTTTTTGCTATGATCTGTTAAGATCCTCTATTCGTGACGTTTAGACGAGCTAGACCGCTGACGATATCTTGTACAAAAGGAGCTATAAAAATGAAAGAACTAATTATTCTTGACGATGATAAAGTATATGCTAAGAAAAGAATTGCCGAGCTAGATGCGCAAATTCAGGCGCTAGGACCGGAGTTTTATGATGTTTTTAATCAATCATCTGAAACCTGGCATGATAATGCCCCATTTGATGCTCTTCGTGATAGACAATCTATACTAGATGCAGAACGCCAGTATTTACGCCGAATATTACGAGAGAGCGTTCCGGGTATTCCGCATACTAAAAAGGGAATTATTGGTGTTGGAAGTGTCGTAGGGTTAAGTAATGGTGCCCACTATTTTATTGCTGGAGACTGGACGCCGTACGCTGGACAAAAGCGAAATGATATTATGACAATAAGTAGGCAAACGCCACTTGCCGTAATACTTATTGGTAAAAACGTAGGTGTGGAGGTGATGGTCGGCCGAGCTAAGGTGGCTATTACCCAGGTAGAAAATAGGCTATTATAATTTGCCGCGGCGTTTCATTTCCTCGTGGTAGGCAGCGTCAAAACGGTGTAATATTTCTTCAGTTGTTCCGTAGTTGCCAATGTTTGCATCCCACCAGGCTGGACTGATTTCTTCGCCGGTAGCGCGTTGTACGTGAATAACCGCATCATTGATATCGCCCTGATAAAGATCGATAGCCTTAGGGATTGGTGTTTTTTGCTCCATTTTTTCCGTCTCCTTGTTAAATTCTTGCTCGAATTCGCCCATATCTATGGTGCCGGGTCTATTATCTTCTTCTGGCGAGGGTACTCGTGGCATAGTTTCAAGTGACATATCATTAATTCCTTTCTATGAGATTTTCTCGCTGCCATACTACGGCTTGTTCTTCGGTAATACCTTTAATGTTATTCAAAAGCATATCAATATGACCCATAAGATCAGTTTGTCGAGAGGCTTCAGCAAAAATTTTAAAAACATGGGCTTCAAGCACGATGACCCCATGACTTACTACTTTTTTGCCACTTGTCGTCAACTCTGTGGTGTAGCCATGCCGATCGCTAAGTGATGTGGTACGTTTAATCCAGCCGTTTTCGTATGCTATGTCAGCCTGGCGGCTGACAGCAGGGGTGCTAATGCCTAAAAACGAAGCAACTTTTTGCTGATTTGTTTGAGAAAAAGTATTGACAGTAAGCAAAAAAGTAAATTGCGACAATGTAACGCTACTATGTGTGCGCAAGGTTTGATCGAATATCTTATCAAGATTAGAGGTAAGCTTACGTAATTTATAAAGATAAGTTTGACTAAAGTCCATATAGCGCCTTTCAATTAAATGTTAACACGTTAACTTTAAAAAAACAAGCCTTTTTTATACACTCGTGAAGTATGAGAGAGAATTTTTCGACTACAGATGTGGATTTGTCCCATCATATTCAGCGGATGATTATTATTCAACTTCGACAGCGGGGAATAGCGACGTATCAGTCGTTGAAGCCAGATGGCGTTGAAGGAAATGCCTTTAACTATCACCTCAGATCTTTAAAAAAGGCTAGACTTGTAAGGCAAATGGATGAAGGGTATGGTCTTACGCATATTGGTCACTTGGTAAGTGATGCTTTTTCGTACGATTCAAAGCGATTAATGCTGCGTCCTAATGCGTATACGGCGATTCTTGCTACGCAAAACGATCAAGTACTGGTGTATGCGCCAATTCGCCAGCCTACTTCTGGGTGGCTTTGTTTGCCATCTGGTAAGGTACATTACGGCGATTCGCTTGAGGATAGCGTGCGTCGTGAAGTTGAGCGCCGTCATTTATCGGATGAATATAAAGCCAAGCTATTATGTGCTATGAACATTCGTTATATACGTGACGGCGACATGGTAGTACAGCGACCAGGAATGATCTGGCATATTGCCTATGATGGGCCACTTCGTAATCGAGAGACCGATAGTGGACAGACATTTTGGAGGGAAAAAGCAGAGCTACTAGCTTCTCGTGACACTTTACCTGATATTAAGCAGGCGCTTGAACAGCTTGAAATAAGACGATACCATCCTATTGACCTTGAGTGGTCGCTTGATAGGTAAAAGTAATTACTTATTTAGCGATAGTCATCTCTTTTATGCTGAGAATGAAAGGAGATGGTATGGAACGATATACATCACACGAAGTAACTAGTCGATATGAATTTATGATGGAATCGGTGTACGCGTTGGGAAGGACTGCGCTTGACCTTGTAAAGGGTGAGGTAACAATGTGGCTGAAGCCAGATGGAACAAAAGTGACGAGCGTCGATGAAGCATTGAATCAACAATTTATTCACTATGCAGGCACCTATTTTCCAGAAGATTTAGTGTGGGGTGAGGAAGCATCAAATAGCGAGAAGGGTAATGTAGATGAAGCTAATCAGCGTTGGATGTGGACAATTGACCCCATAGATGGTACTAGTGGCTTTTGGCGCAGCTACACTAACCAGAATTTTAAAGATTGCTGTGCGACCACGCTGATTTCAGGGTTTGCCCCAGGAGATACGTCGCCTTCACTCAGCGTGGTGTACAACCCATTTCAAGAACAGGGCATGGTGCTTTCGACTGCTCCTAGCGGCGCGTTTTACCAAAGTTCGTCCATGGAGCATCCAATACACGTTCAAATAGCGGGATACCAACCGACGCGACTTGAGGAGGCGCAACGCTATGAATATAACACCTGGAAGGGAAGCGGGCATAGCCTTGAGAACACACCAGATCTTATGCCAGTCGCTCGTCGCGTTAAGCATCAACTATTTATGGCATCTGTCGCGCTTGGTGATACCGATTTGACAGCATTTCCGGGCCCATCGAATCCGCACGATGTTGCGCCGGCCGCTCATATAGTTCATGTGGCGAATGGCGGCGTACGCTCGCTGGGAGGGGAGTCGTTTGAGGCTATTGATTGGCGTCTGCCTATTGATGGCGTCGTTGCTGCAGTCACACCCGAGCTTGCCGATGATTTTGTACGACGGTGTGCAGCGTAGGCTATACTGTAGGTAATGAACCCAATAAGTCGAGATGAATTAGCGACACTTCTTGTGGATGCTCGCATAAAACCACGTCTTCGTCGTGAACTGCGATTTGTGCCTGAGGAAATAACAGACTGGGAAAACCGCGATTTTTTGACCGTGACAAACAAAAACGGCACGGAAGGGGTATTGATTATGTCGTCAGAACTACCTAGTGTTATGCCGTTTCGCTTACAAAAACGTACCGCCAATAAGATGGGGAGAATAGAGGCGATTATTTGTGATATATGCGCTACATGGCAGAGTGGTTCACGTTCGGCAGTGATTACCTTTCCAAGAGAAAATTCAAGCGTTTCGTTTTTGGTGTGTGCTGGTCTAAGCTGTAGCTTGCATGTTCGCGACAAAACAGATCAAGCTAAGCTCTCTCGTACGCAGCTTCGCGAAAATAATACGATAGAGCAGCGGATTGAGCGTTTAAATAATCGCTTACACGCTATCATTGCTTCTCTAAAAAAATGAAAGCGGTTTCGCCCGGGAGAGGGCGAAACCGTAGCTTCATCGTGAGTTGGTGCGATGATCGATGACCATTTTAGTTCGTTCAGACTCGTCAAGCTCGCCCCAAATGCCATAGGGCTCCCCTGCGGCGAGTGCGTAGTTGTAGCACTCCCATTGAACCGGACAATCGTTGCAGATAACTCGTGCCCGTGACAAACGACGCTTTCTTGCCTTACGGCTCTCTTTGTCTGGGTGGAAGAAGATGGCCGGATCCTTGCCTCGACAAGCTGCTATTAGCTGCCAATCCCAGTTCTCAATGAGGGGTTGGATGAGACGGACCACCAAACGATTAACCATGCGCACCCCTTTGCTCCGATGCTTCAAAAGGCACATTAACACATTATACATATATAGGCAATGTCCGTGAGAATGTATTTAATGGTATAATGTAATAGCTCCCGCGTGGCGATTAGGTGGTGGATACAGGAATTCTACTGAAGAAGTTCTGCACCCGTTACTTATCGCTTTATAAAAAAGGCGAGTATATGAAAAGGAGAAACTATGTCAACAATTAACCCCCACGGTAAAGAGATTATCTCTGTTACCACTGATCTTTGTGGCAAGCCATTGACACTCGAGGTAAACCGAGTTGGCTTTCGTACTACCGCCAGTGTGCTAGTGAAATATGGCGATACGGTCGTACTTGGAACTACTATGGTCGGACAAAGGCCACTTAGTGGAATGGATTATTTCCCGCTCAGTATCGACTATGAAGAAAAATTTTATGCAGCTGGAAAAATCAGCGGCAGTCGCTTTATTAAGC
>CAZTOK010000004.1:0-72545 GCA_964615445.1 uncultured Candidatus Saccharibacteria bacterium
AATATTGCGTCTCAGTCGTAGTTTACTTTTTTATGTCGGGCGCGGCACAAGCCGCGTACTTATTATTGGCAACTCTGACGCCACGCGTGACATTGCCGATAACCTTTCCAACACCTATCGCAGCGGCTACTGTATTGCCGCCATTGCCGGGCCAAAAAAAGTCATTCCACCAGGATTAGATGTGCGTCATTTCACTTCCGTTGAGGCGGCGCTAAAAGACATAAAAAAACTTAAGATCAACCTCATTATTCAAACCGACTTATACGATTCTACCGACCGAAACCAGCGCATTTTAGGCGCCTCGCAAATCAATCATATTAGCTATAGCTTTATTCCAGGTGAGGCGGAATTTTATGCAGGTAAAAATACTGTCGATGTATTTCTTGGATACCCAATGATTTCTGTCAGCCAAACACCGCTTATTGGCTGGGGAGCCATTGCTAAGCAGGTTTTTGATGCCATTGCTTCATTCCTACTTGTAATTATCCTTTCACCGATTTTTCTGCTGCTTATTGTTCTTCAAAGCATATTTAATCCGGGCCCTATCTTTTATATAAGCAAACGACTCAGTAAGTTTTCTGAGCCAGTTAACCTCATAAAATTTCGCAGCATGAGTGCAAAATATGGTAAGCATGATGCTGCGGTAGAATTTCGCGAAATGGGGCGCGAAGACCTGGCAGAGGAGTATGAAAAAAACCGTAAGGTAGCAAATGACCCACGTATTACATGGTTTGGGCGTTTTTTGCGTATTACTTCTCTCGACGAACTTCCACAAATTCTTAATGTATTAAAAGGTGACTTAAGCCTGGTTGGCCCACGTCCTATTTTGCCCCAAGAAGCCAAGTTTTCGCAAAGTCGAACAGCGTTGCTTCATAGTGTGAAGTCTGGCGTGACTGGGCTTTGGCAAGTATCTGGTCGAAGTAATTTATCATTTGATGAACGGATTGAACTTGAACTTTTTTACGCTCAAAATTGGAGTTTTTGGTTAGATATTAAAATCTTATTCAAAACCATTGCTGTAGTGTTCAGGCGGAGAGGCGCCAAGTAATGAAGCAGCCGAAGATTGCGCTCGTAGCGGATTGGCTCACCAATATGGGCGGAGCCGAGCCCCTTCTCCTTGAGCTCCACAAACTCTTTCCTGAAGCACCAATTTATACATCTGTTTACAACCAAAAAGCCATGCCAGCGTTTAAAGATTGTGACGTGCGCACCACCTATTTGCAAAAACGACTCCCAAAATCTCTGCGTTATAAGCACGTTCTATGGCCAGTGCTCCGCGCCTATGCTTTTCGAAAGCTCGACCTAAGTGAGTACGATATTATTATCAGCACGGCAAGCGCCGAGGCAAAAAGTGTTCGCAAACGTCCAGGAGCAGTGCATATTTGCTACTGTCACACACCAACCCGGTACTACTGGAGCCACTACAAAGAGTTTAAAAAAGAGTTTAATTTTGGAGTACTTACTCTTATTATTCGTCCTTTTATTCCTTTTTTTGTACGTTGGATGCGAAAACTGGACCTTGAATCAGTACAAGGCGTTGATTACTTTATTGCCAACTCTACCGTTACTCAAAAACGCATCAAAAAATACTATGATCGAACAAGCACTGTCGTATACCCCCCTGTAGAGATTGCTAAATTTACACCCCCTCCGAAAACCAACCGTGAAGGCTTTATTATATGGGGTCGCCATGTACCATATAAGCGATTTGACCTTGCTATTGAAGCTTGCAATCAATTAAAAGCAAAGCTCATTGTAGTTGGTAGCGGTCCGGATACAGAGCGACTCAAAAAGATGGCCGGTCCTACCGTTGAGTTTCCCGGCCGTGTAAGCGATGAGAAGTTGGTGCAACTAGCTCACCATGCTAAGGGCTTTTTATTCCCAAATGAAGAAGATTTTGGCATTTCGGCAGCCGAGAGTATAGCCGCAGGAACTCCAGTAATTGCTTACGCAAAAGGTGGCGCCCTGGATATTATCCAAGACGGCGAAACGGGCATTTTATTTGAAAAACAAACAGTCGAATCACTCGTAAATGCCATGAAGCGATTTGAGTCGTATACATTCTCACCTGCTACTCTTCATCGTAAGTCAAAACGATTCGCTCCTAGCTTGTTTGACACAAAAATTTATAAAATTGTCAGTGACTTTTTGACACGATAGCGTATTTTTGATATACATCAAGGAAGCTTACGATACGGAGGTCATCATGGGCTATCGCATCACCGTGCTCCTTGACGCCCTAAAAAAACTACCCGAAGTTTTCACCGACGCGTTTTTGAATTCAATGACCAGCATAGTTTTGCCGCAACAAGCTACGCAAAGAGATGATGGTTTTTGGGAACTTCCTTGTCCTAGCGACTCAAGGTATATACTTATTTTGCATTGGATTGAAAACCGCTGGTGGGAGACATGGGAGATTATCGACGTTGTTGACCTCACACGTTAAGCAACGGCTCGCCTTTTCAGCTGAGAGGGCGAGCCAGATTTATGTTAGCTATTACCCCCATAGCCGTAACCATATCCAGGAAATGCTATTTGTGGTTTATGATAGTTTGTAATTTTGAGCGGCTGAACAGTATCAAATGGATCTGTAGCTGATGCAATATAGAGCTCACTCCCGTTCTTTGAGACAAGCACATATTGGTCGCCATACCAGCCATACGCCGAATAATCTGATTGCGAAGCCAGCACTTTGCCATTTTGGGCATTTTGATCACCTACAAGCAATGTGTTTTTACCATCTCGCGATTCAGACCAAAACGTTTTTTGCCCACTTGGCGAAATAAGGTAAGTCGGATATACAGTATCGTAAAACTTGGTGTCATCGAGTGTCACACTCTTTACAGTATCATCTTCAAATTCATAGTACGATCCGTTGCCATTATCAATAGAAACACGGAAATAAACCCCCTGCGGTTCATATAATTTCGCTTCAATCACCGCATAATGTTGCATACTAAATTCTTTTACACGCTGCTTGTTACTTCCGTCTGGATTTACTGTCATAATAGCCGGTTTTTTATCTGTCGTACCGCTAACAGTATAGTTGCTGCCCTCCGACCAGTTTTTAATGTAAACAATTTTATTACTTAAAATATAAAGACCTTGAATATTTTCAGCTTGAAAATTAGCATTGTTTGTGCCAGCGGCGGTTGTTTCATCAAGAACAGTTGTTTTACCAGTGTCGGCATCGTAACTTTTTAGCGATTCCTGCTTGTCGTCCCATGCATTTTTATGACCACGTGTTACGAGATAAATAAACTTATGATCTGACCAACCCACTAACTGGAAGCTAGCATCACCTTCATCCATAGTAGTAAGAGCGCCGCTTTGTGCATTGACTAAATATAACTGAGCTGGCTGAGCCGGATCGCGACGAGCAGAAAGCGCAAGATATTTCCAATCGCGGGCAGCGAGCAGAACCGTTGAATCGTCAAGCTCGTTACCCGTCCCCTGCACTACAACACTAGAGTCTGTACCATCAATGTTTGACTTCATAACATTGATCTTTCCGGTCTGCTTGCTGAGATAGAAGAGATTGCCTGCTGGAGTAAGTGTAAACGCATTCGAGCCTGACTCGTCCACTGTTACATCTGCCGTATTATACCCATCGAGGCGAATCCATCCTTGAAATGATTTTTTGTCGGCAGGAAGTACCATCACAGCCTCACCTTTATCATCTGTCACTTCAGAGGTGCCGCTTACCGTAAGTGTGGCTTTTGCTAACGCTGAATGGGTGATTTTATTGGTGATCTTGACAGTAACTGCTCGACCAGTTGCCTGAAGTATTATAGATTGTGTTTGCGGCGAGGCAAGAATTGGCACCTCGTAGGTTGAGATGGTATCTTTATAATATTTTTTACTGATTTTAAGCGTATACGTGTTCACAGAGGTATTAGTAAATGTTGCGACACCTTTGTCGTCCGTAAATACGTGCGTCGAACCAAGCCATACGTCCGCCTGACTCACTGGTCGATTAGTTAGGTTATCCGTGATAGTAAAGCTAACATTCTTTTTAATAATAGTGCCCAAAATACCATAGCGAGTTTGTGGAATAGCGAGAAGCGTACCAAGAATAATAAGAACAGCAAGAATAATAACGATAGCCTTACCTCTTTTTGTCGCCCATATGCGCTTTAGCCAATTCTTTTTAGGATGTTCTGCGTGGGATAATGGAGCGGAAAGGTTTTCTTCACTTGAGAGAGTGGCATTCCGAGGAGTCGTTGACTCCATTTCGGGGAGGATTGGTGCTTGCTCCTCTTTTCTCAATTCTTTATTCTTCTCTTGTTTGTTGTCTTCCATTTTTCACCCCTTTTACTATGCATTCTAATAGGTTTTACAGGATCTTACAATATAAATAGCATTGACAATTATTTAATATGGTTTTAATATTTACAGCACCTACTCGTCACATCGACCTTAGTAGAAGGAGCAGTTATGGAAGTGCCACGCCTTGCGTACAACCACGCCCTTGTCATTCATGGACCACACATTGCAGACTCTTTCCTGATCAAAGCTATTGTAGAGGGTATCCGCTATCGACACAGGATCGAAAGCGTCTCTACGTTTGGCGAGGATCAGAACCGTTTAGTTGTGATACTGGCTAATGACTGCAACTGGGCAGAGCGCATGAACATTGGAAACTACGTGGCAGAAGTGTACAAGGATCTCGTCGAGCAAGGCGTTATTCATTGTAACGCACCGGCTGTATAGTCCGTACAAGAAGAGTCCGTACTGAATCATAGTACGTCGACCGCTTACGTGCGGACTCTTCTGATTTAAAGTGTTTTTGCTATTTCGCCCACGCGCTGACTGACATCTTTTCGTGCTACCAAGATACCGCTGGGTGTATTTACTACTATCACATTATCAAGCCCTATCACTGCAATCGGCTTATCTTCTTCGTTTCGAATATAGGTATTTTCAACATCGAGCGCATGAATCTGGTTACCGTATGTATAGTTTCCTTTTTCGTCCCGGTCAACAACATCATGTAAGTCCTTGAATGAGCCAACATCGGCCCAGTCAAAAGTTGCCGGAACAACTGCCAGATTCTTAGAGCGTTCGCTGAGGGCGTAGTCGATAATGGCGGTGTCGAGCGAAAGATACGCTTCGTCGTATATCCTAGAGGGATACGAAACGGCCCCGAGGCGTGCGCTGCTCTCTTGTAGCTCCGGCGAGCATCGCTGTATTTCTTGCATAAATACATTGTATGATCCTATAAAATAGCCGCAGTTCCATAAATATTCACCCGATGCCATGTAGCGCTTGGCTGTTTTGAAATCGGGTTTTTCTTTAAAGCTTTGTACTCGAAAAGCCCCCGTCTTTCCTAGCATGCCATCACGTTCAATGTAGCCGAAACCGGTAGCCGGCATGGTTGGTTCAATACCAATAAGCGTCACTTCTTGTTGCTTTTGAGACACGTCGGCTGCGAGCTGAAATGAGCGAATAAATCCCTCAACGTCTCTTATATGATGATCGGAATGCATAAAAGCAATTGGCTCGTCCTTGTCTCGTATCCTCGAAATGACGTCAAGCGCAAATACAAGGCACTGACCCGTACCTCGCCTACCAGGCTCAATTAAAAAGGCTTCTTTGTTCAGCTCGGGTAACTGAGTTTTTACGTGTGCGGCGTGGCTTGCTTCTGTGACAATAAATACCTCACCAAGCTTTGACGCTCGGTCGTAGGCTTGCTGTAAAAGCGTACGCTCATTGGTTAGTTTTAAGAGGTGTTTTGGATACTCTGGCGTAGAAAGTGGCCACAAACGTGTGCCTGACCCTCCGGCAATAATAACTGTTATCATGTATGAATTTTATCATGGCTAGCTATGAGACCGAAGTCTCACAGCTAGCCACGCGTTACACACTCATACTCTCTACCCAACCTTGAAGCACTTCCTGAGTAGTCGTCCCGATATGCCTATACGTACCCGGCGCCACTTGGGTCAACCGGTGGATAAAACTATACGGTATGCCATATTGCTCAGGCCCCATATCGTTTCGGATAAAAATCCCGTAAGCAGCTTCTACAATAGCGCACCACAGGTTTGTTGCATTCATAGAACGTCCCACATTGTCAAGGTAACTCTTGAAATGATCAAGAGTAAGTTTTGGCTGCCCAAATTCATCTGGCAGCCTTCCCTCAAGAAGCGACGTAAGTCGTTTTAATGCCTGCTTATGAACCTCACTAATGAGCGCCATGGAAGCATTATCGTGTGCTACTCGCAGAATGTCACCATAGCTCAGCTCTGGCAGCCTTCCTCCTCCTGTAATAAAGTAACATAACATCATCCACAGGCTTTCAACATCTGTTTCACTAAAACGCCTATCCAGGCGAATGATATCGTGAGTTTCACGTAGTGTACATCGACTTCCAGGATGAGCGGTCACAGTATTTCCTCTCACTAATTTGGGCGCACGTTTGTACATAGCCCGTTGTATTTTATAACATATATACTGGACTCATAGTTCTACAATAGACATGCTGCAGCAAAAAATACTATTATGAAAGCATGGAAATGAACTTTTGCCGACGCTGCGGCACATCACTGACGCTCACACAAGGCCACGTTTATACATGTCAAAATGGTCACACTATTTTTAAAAATGCTTCCCCCGCATCCTGTTTATGGATAGTGGATGATAAAAATGGGGTACTTGTAGCCGAACGTGCAATTAACCCCGGAAAAGGCAAATTAGATGCACCCGGCGGATTTAATGACGGTGCTGAAACGTTTGAAGCTGGTATTGCTCGTGAACTTGAAGAAGAAATCGGTCTTTCTCCGGCAAGCTACACCACACCGCAATTTTTATTAAGTCAACTAGACCCGTATGACTATCAAGGCGAAAATGTGGACGTGCTTGGCGTTGTCTTTTGGGCACAACTTGTAGGCAATCCCGTGATCACTCCTAAAGATGATGTAGCTAAAGCGTACTTTACGGCCATAGATAATATTAATCCTGATGACATTTATTTTGATGCCGTAAGAGAAGGTTTTTTACGGCTGAAAGAAATGTTAAAAACAGCAGAATAGGAAGGAAACTATGTCTCAGAAAAAATTACTCGTTACTGGTGGTGCTGGATTTATTGGCGCAAACTTTGTTCATTACACCCTTAAAAATCGCCCAGAATATGAGGTTACCGTCATTGACAAATTGACATACGCCGGTAATCCCGACAACTTGAACAGCGTACTTGATAGAATTGATTTTGTGACTGGCGATATTTGCGACCGTGAGCTTATGAACCGCCTGGTGGACGATACTGACATTGTAGTACATTTTGCTGCGGAAAGTCATAACGACAATAGCCTCCGCAACCCATGGCCATTTGTTCAAACGAACCTGGTTGGCACTGCTACTATTCTTGAAGCGGTTCGAAAACATGGCAAACGACTCCATCATATTTCAACAGATGAAGTATATGGCGATCTCGAAATTGATGATCCTAAAAAATTCACTGAGACTACACCATACAATGCTTCAAGCCCGTATTCAAGTACCAAAGCCGGCTCGGACATGCTCGTAAAAGCTTGGATACGCTCGTTTGGTATCGAAGCAACTCTTTCCAACTGCTCGAATAACTATGGCCCTTATCAACATATTGAAAAATTTATTCCACGCCAAATTACTAATATTTTAAGCGGTATTACGCCAAAATTATATGGCACGGGCGAACAAGTACGTGACTGGATTCATGTAGACGATCATAACTCGGCTGTTCACACCATTCTCGATAAGGGGCGCTCGGGTGAGCTTTACCTTATTGGCGCAAATGGTGAGGAAAACAATAAGTACGTTATCGAAACTATTCTTGAACTAATGGGTAAAGATAAAGATGCTTACGAACATGTGAACGATCGCCCCGGTCATGACCAACGCTATGCCATCGATTCCACAAAGCTTCGCACAGAACTTGGCTGGGAGCCACAATATACTAACCTACGCGAAGGGCTCCAAGCAACGATTGATTGGTATACCAAAAATGAAGACTGGTGGAAGCGTGAAAAAGCCAAAGTAGAAGCCGCTTATGCAGAGCAAGGCCAATAGCCATGACACTAGGCCATTGGCAAACCAAAAGCTCTAAAATAGTGTACGAAAACCCGTTTATGATCGTCCATGAAGATCAGGTGACACTGCCAAACGGCAAGCCGGGACTCTAC
Source organism: uncultured Candidatus Saccharibacteria bacterium (assembly GCA_964615445.1). GTDB lineage: Bacteria > Patescibacteriota > Saccharimonadia > Saccharimonadales > Saccharimonadaceae > JALRBM01. Next base: position 8,163 of record CAZTOK010000004.1, read on the forward strand.
GGTTACATTGACTCGAAAAGCGACTCCGTGTATGTTGTACCAGTTGATGCTGATGGAAACACATACATTGTCGAGCAAGAACGATACCCCATAAAACGCACCACCTGGGAGTGTGTAGCTGGTCGTATGGATGGTCAGCCGGTCGAAATTGCTGCTAAGCGCGAATTACTTGAAGAAACGGGACTCGTAGCCAAAGATATTACCGTTCTTGGCGACGTACAAGTAGCAAATGGTATCGCAACTTTTAAGAGCACATTCTGTATTGCTCACAATATCACTATGACAAATAGCACCCTCGATCAAGTTGATGGTATTTTGGGTATTGAGAAACTTTCGCTTAGTTCTCTCCCTGAGAAAATTCTTGCAGGTGAAATTACCTGCTCTCAAAGTATCGCTGCTTTCTTCATGGCTATTAGTTACTTACAAAAAACTGAGTAAACCTTGCATATTTAAAATGCTCCTGTTTTAATGAGATAAAATCATTAAAACAGGATTAAAAATGCCGACAAAAAAATCCGCTTCTCGAAAAACAAAACATAAAGGGCTATTTGCCCGCATCAAGAAGATTCCTTATATAAAGCCCTTAAGCGCAGTACTTATCCTCATTATCGTTGGGATTATCGGCGTCCCGCTTATTTCTTCTGCTACCACTACCGAAAGCCTTTGGAGCAGTTCGGTTACGCCAAAAGTCATCACTTGGGACGACACTCGTAGTATTGAGCTTGGCACAAAGTTCAAGTCAAGCGTCGCTGGCTACGTTACTGGCGTCCGCTTCTACAAAGGCCCTAAAAATACCGGCACACACACCGGTAGTTTATGGGATAGCGCTGGTAACCGCCTAGCTGGCGTAACCTTCACGAGCGAGACTGCTAGCGGTTGGCAAACAGCACAATTTGCGACCCCCGTAAGCATCGCCGCAAATGTGACCTACATTGTTTCCTATCATGCACCAAATGGCCACTATTCTTTGAGTCCCGATTATTTCAAGAATACGACACTTTCTAACGGCCACCTGTCGGCACCAAAATACGCCAAAAACAACGCAAATGGCGTGTACACTGATAACACTTCTCAATACGCCTTCCCTAAAAATGATGGCGATGGCGACAGTTATTTTGTTGATGTAATTTTTAGCGCACAGCTTATTAATCCACAGCCTGCTCCAGCCGCACCAACCAACGTTTCGGCTACTATCGGCGATAACAGCAGCGTGAGCCTCGCATGGCAGGCAAGCAATAGTCAAAATCCAATTGCATCATACAATGTATACCGTGACGGCAACAAAATTGGTAGCGTTGGTACAATTACTACGTATGTCGATGCAACCGTTGTCGCTGGCAGCACCTATAATTATCAGGTACAGGCAATTGATAACACCGGCGCTACTTCAGCTCTTTCAGGTGGCACACCAATTACTATTCCAACTGCAACGCCAACGCCGCCAACGGGCGGAAATACAGGAGGTAGCGGCACGACAACTGGGGCAACAACAACTTGTCCACTTCCAGCTTACCCAACGCCAAGCTGCGCTGGTAAACCAAGTAGTGTCGCTATTAGCAACGACATAAAGGGTGATTACGAGGCGAAAACAGACGGACAGGTGATCGATGGCTGGCATATTGCAGGTGATCTGGTCATCGAAGCAAAAAACATTACTATTCAAAACAGTGAAATTGACGGCACTGTCATTAACGAAGTCGGCTCTAACCACTACGGCCCATTCACTATTCAAGACACTACCGTAGGCCCTGCGACTGGTTGTATTGGCAGTCCTGGCGTTGGTGAGTCAATGTATACAGCAAAACGCGTGTATGTTCGCAATCATGATGATGGCTTTCGCATCTCGGGTAACGACGTAAGCGCCTCAGACTCGTATGTACATATGTGCTACCTTCCTCCGTCACAAGCGCCACCAGACGGTAGCCACTCTGACGGGGTACAGAACTACTGCAGAGCAGGAAGCGGCGATAATCTTTATGATATTCCCTGTCATAATATCACCATCGTTCACAATACCTTCGATAATCATGACGTCATCGGCAACTCATCTGTATATCTTGGCGGAGCCGCGGACGGTAAAGATATTCAAAACGTAACTGTTACCGACAATCTCATGTGGGGTGGTGGGTATAGCTTCTACGTCGAATGGTATATGGGACCAAAGTGGACAGTAAGCGGCAACCGTATCGCAAGTAACAATGGTTACCAGTATGGCCCCGTTGATGCTGAAGGAACTTGTTCACAACAAGACTGGTCAAATAACAGCATTGTTACAGTAGATAGTACTTACGCCATTACAAGTACAGTCAAGCCACTCGATTGTATTAATTAGTACAGCACTAAGCGCAGCCCAGAATTGTTATACTTGAAGTATGCTAGAAAACAACCCTCTTCAATTCGATAAAAAACTTCAAAAGTATGAAACTTCAATTCCTGGGCTGCTTTTGTTTGACCTTAGTGTATTTGGTGATAATCGCGGCTGGTTTAAAGAAAACTGGCAACGCGAAAAAATGCTCGCCATTGGGCTCCCCGATTTTGGCCCAGTGCAAAATAACTTCTCTTTTAACAGCAGACGTGGCACCATGCGGGGTATTCACGCAGAGCCGTGGGATAAATTTATTTCCATAGGGAAAGGGAGTTTTTTTGGTGCGTGGGTAGATGTGCGTGAAGATAGCCCTACCTATGGCAAAACGTTTACTGCGGAGATTGACGCAAGTAAAGCCATCTTTGTACCTGCAGGTGTTGCAAATTCTTATCTTACACTCGAGGACGATACCGTCTACTCTTACCTCGTCAATGATCATTGGTATGCCGACGCTAATTATAGCTTTGTAAGCGCTCTCGATTCAGATCTCGATATTACGTGGCCAATCCCTCCAGAAGAATGGGAGATGTCGGAGAAGGATCGTCACCACCCTGCGTTGAAAGATGCAATGCCTGTGCCTGCTAAAAAGGTCCTTATTACAGGGGCGAACGGGCAGCTTGGCAAAGCCTTACGCACAGTTTTTCCACAAGCCGAGTTCGTCAGTCGCGATGAATTTGATATTGCGAACCCTGAAATTCTTACGGCTCGCCGTTGGCGTGATTATGGCGTTATTATTAACGCCGCTGCATATACCGCGGTAGACGGCGCCGAGACACCTGAAGGTCGTAAAGCTGCATGGCAAACTAACGCCTCAGGGGTGGCTACGTTAAGTCGCATTGCCTCAGAAAACAATGTTACGCTGGTAAACATTTCTTCAGATTATGTATTTGATGGCACAAACAAGATCCACGATGAGAATGAGGCATTTACACCTCTCGGCGTATACGGTCAAAGCAAAGCCGCCGGCGACATTGCAGTTAGTACCGCTCCAAAACATTACACTATCCGTACTACATGGGTTATTGGCGATGGCAATAACTTTGTACGCACTATGCAATCACTTGCAAAGCGCGACATTACACCAAGCGTTGTAAGTGATCAAATTGGCCGCCTCACCTTTGCTGATGACTTAGCCCAGGGTATTAAACATCTGCTTAATACGAATGCGTCATACGGTACTTACAACCTCACAAACGATGGCGAGTCCGCTAGCTGGGCTGACATCGCTAAACTCGTGTTTAAGGCAGGTGGTAAGCCGGCAGATAGCGTCACGCCAGTTTCAACAGATGAATACTATAAGGACAAAAAAGACATCGCTCCTCGTCCCCTACAGAGCACCCTCGATCTTGCTAAAATAAAAGCCACTGGCTTTACCCCACGCGATTGGCGCGAGGCGTTAAATGATTATCTCCATGTCGAGTAAAAAGGTAGTTTCATTTTTCACAAACGAAAAACACCACAAGAAACTTTTAGTTGCCCTATACATTGTTGGTATTTTACTATGCGCGCTCCTCGTGCTTTTAGTTGTTCGTCGACCGGGATCTGATGATACAGTTTTTCAAACTCAAATTCAACCGTACCATACTGTTTTTGATTGGCTTAGCTTTCGTTATAACAGTTGGAGCGGGCGCATCTTTAGCGAAGCGTTCGTGTATATTTTCAGCCAGCTTTCTGTCTACGCCTGGAAGCTCGTAACAATTGTTCTTTTTGCTATATGGGGTGGTATAGTATTTCTGTACTATCGTCTTTTTGCTAAAAAACAGAGCTCCAAAAAAGATATTACAATGCTCATTCTTGCTCTTTTGGCGCCTTTTCTTATGGACACTAACGTGCTATTCGACGGCATGTTTTGGGTGACAGGCGCGATCAATTATTTTTGGATGACCACACTCACTCTTGTAGCGTTTTACCCGGTTGCCTACTATACTATTCGTGGTTCTCGCCCATACTGGCTGGTCAGTGTTTTAAGCCTCATAAGTGGCGTAATCGCCGCAAGTTCACAGGAACAAGCAGGCTTAGTGCTTGTGAGTATCACACTCGCCTTTACTATTTACCTCTCTATTCACTCTTTGCGCAGCATATTCAAAAAGATTCCACTCTATCCACTTCTCTTTTTGATTATTTTTGCTGTTTCACTCGCTACAAGCCTAGTAGCGCCCGGTAACCATCTACGCCTTCAAGAGGAAACGCTTACGTGGCTTCCTGATTTCTATACAATTCCACTTACTCAACATATTGAATACGCATATAGATGGTTCCTCGACGCTCTTATTAACCACACTGGCTTTTTACTAGTTGGAAGTTGGCTTATCCTTTTATTGTTATTCGTGAAGAAGCAGTCAAAAGACCTGCTTGATCGAATATATATAGGCAGCCTTAGCGTTATTTCTCTCATGACAATCTTAAAAGGGTTTGATGCAGTTAGCTATTGGTTTACGTTTTACCCAACGTGGCATCCAACTATACCACACAAATTCTCTTTCCTCGTGCTTATTCCTTGGGCGCCTATACTTCTTGGCACGATTGCAGCGCCACTAGTGTTATATCGTAAAGTCATTCGCGGATATTTAGTCGCTCTCCTATACACTGCGTCGTTTCTCAGCGTCGCATTGCTTACATTATCACCAACAATGTATGCTTCAGGCGTAAGAACACTCTTTACTCCTTCAATTGTCTTAATTGTCGTCGTTTATCTCCTCTCTAGCACTCTGTATGATGAATATAAACAACAGCATATCGAGACTAGTCTTCTTTTAGTCACCAGCATTGTCGCTTCTCAATACCTATTACTTGCAAGCAAAATAGCCACAACCCACTAGAGCTGGTAGAATGAAAATAGTGATAAATTTGGAGGAAGTATGAAAGGCATCATTTTAGCGGGTGGGTCCGGTACGCGTTTGTGGCCAATCACCAGAGGTATTAGCAAGCAGCTTATGCCGATTTATGACAAACCAATGATCTATTACCCGCTTAGTACACTTATGTTAGCCGGTATTCACGACACCTTGATCATTACGACACCTGAGGAACAGGAAGCCTTCCAGCGTCTTTTAGGTGACGGTTCTCAATGGGGCATTTCGCTAGAATATGCCGTGCAACCATCACCAGATGGTCTGGCGCAGGCATTTATTATTGGTGAGGAATTTATTGGAAACGACACAGTCGCGCTTATTTTAGGTGACAATATCTTTCATGGGAGTGATCTTGGTAAGGCACTAAAAAACTGCACGAGCCCTGATGGCGGGACAGTGTTTGCTTACGAAGTTTCCGATCCTGAACGTTATGGTGTTGTGGAATTTGATGCGAACAAACAAGCCATTTCTATTGAAGAAAAACCTGCTTCGCCAAAATCAAACTACGCTGTAGTGGGCCTCTATTTCTACGACAATGACGTGGTAGAAATTGCCAAAAATGTCCAACCAAGCATGCGCGGCGAGCTTGAAATTACCTCTGTAAACGAAGCTTATCTTAAACAGGGAAAACTCAATGTTACTACGCTTGACCGCGGCGACGTATGGCTCGATACCGGCACGATTGACTCTATGACCGATGCTGCCGACTATATTCGCGTTATTCAAAAGCGTACAGGCATGATTATTGGCAGCCCCGAGGAAGTTGCGTACCGCGAAGGGTTCATCACACGCGAACAACTTCAAACACAGGCCGAACCGCTTAAAAAATCTGGTTACGGTAAATACCTTTTGGATTTACAGTAGATATGGATACAGAAAAAGCGCATCAGCTCGAACGTCTTAAAAAAGTCTCTCGTCAATTTGTCCGCTACTTCCTCGTAGCAGGACTTGGCTATGTTGTTGACGTAGGAGTGTTGTATGCTCTTCATGAATATTTCGGCGTGTATTATTTATATGCTGCAATTACAAGTTTTACTCTAGGGCTTGTGGTCGTCTATATTATGAGTAGCCTGTTCGTGTTCAGTAACTCAAAGCTGAAGTCAAAATACCTTGAGATTGGTATTTTTAGTCTTATTGGCATTATAGGGCTCATCATCCTCACGGCACTCATGTGGGTCCTTACTAGTTTTCTAGGAGTCAACTATCTCATCGCTAAAGTCTTAGCGACAGTTGTCGTCTATACCTGGAACTTTTTTGCCCGGCGTACTATGTATAACAACTAAACTAAGTACATTCCTTGGGCAAAGTGAACGGCTCGTTCAACTCTGTCTTTATTTGTACCTTGGTCGCCTGGACGCATTTCGATTGAAATAATTTTATCGTAGGCAATTTCACGAAGTGCTTCGGCAGCCGCTTGGTGATCAACATCATCTCGTTTTTCCACTTGCTCAAGCATCGGTGAGCTAATGTGAAAATGCTCAAGAATGTCTTTATTATCAAGAATGGAGTGCTTTATATCGTCGCCGGCAAGTGCCATACATGCGGTATCGAGATGAAGGCCAAAACCATTATTACCAACGGATCGAACCAACTCTGCTCCTTCGCTTGCCTTGGTGACAAAGTCGCAGGCATATTGGGGCGCGTTCGGCTCTATACAAAGGACTACGTTTTCAGCCGCTGCCACTTCACCTAGCGAACGGAAAAAATCGGTGGCAATAACGGTAGCGTCAGCCACTGTCATATCGCCGCGTTGTCTGTTTTTTGGTGAGCCAAATACCATTTTCCTTACGCCCATCATACCGGCAAGCTTAATAAACTTCTTTAGATACTCTTCGCATTCTTTTCTGTTTGCCTCGTCTTGAAAAATCTTCAAATCAGGGCGCGCAAACAACATAGACTGAAACGCGACAACGCTAATGTCGTATTGTCTCCACCACTCAACCACTTTCAGCGCATCCTCAAGAGTAGCAACTGTGGGATCTTCCCATAGTTTTGTTGGCGCAAGTTCAACGTAGTGCACCCCCATTGATTGTAGTATCGAGGCAACGTCAGCCTCTTCTTCATTTGTCCATGCAATACTCGAAACAGCTAAATTCATATTCTTATTATACGGATTTTAGAGTAAACAAAAAACACTTATCAGAAGTGCTTTTGGCTAATGTAGGTGTGTTCAGGGGATCATCAAGGAAAGACGAACCCCTGAACTTGCTGGCATTCATCAGAATACCAGCCACCAACTCGAAAAATCAGGAGGCATCAGTAGAAACCCACGGGGTGGTATCAGCCTCGTGGCCGGGAGCCACAACGAAGGCGCAAAACACCGTAAAGTTCTCCTCGCTCGTGCCACGCAGGTTGTGCAACACGCCAGGCGGCACGATCACACAGTCACCCACTTCGACGTTGTACGGCTCACCATTCACCTCGATGATACCGGTGCCATGCATAACGAAGAATACCTCGACAGCACCACGGTGATCGTGAACCCCACACTCTTCCCCACACGGATGGAGGGCAACGCTTGCTCCCACCAGATAACCGGCGGCGAAGTTGCTGAAAAGCTGTATCTTACTCAGCGCTGGGTTCCTACGGACAACCTCACGTGTTAGCTCGTTGGCACGAATGATCTGCGGCGCAACACCGTCTCCCACACCAGACACGATCGTGTCCCTTCTTTCGATGGTTGGATCGTGAAGTATAATAACACCTTACGTAGAAAGCGTCAATTCTCTCAGTGACGACGTTATTTCTTATACTGATCTACAAAGGCCTTAATATCCACAAGTTCTTGTTGTTTTGTGCAGATATACTCCCCATCTCCCCCATAAAGATCGGCATATTTCGTATGCATGTCCCAAAACGCTGGCTTTACGTCCTCTGGTGTGTTGGTAAATTCCATACCAAAGCAGTCACGTGCTACTTCTTCTGTACTTACTGGCGGAGTCGCAAAATTCACAAGTGACACATTATTTACAAGCGCTGTTTGGATATCTTTCCAGATATTTCCTAAATTGTAATATTGATACACGCCATCTCTATGAATGCGATCAACGTTATTGTCATTAAGTAGGTCAAAGATAACATTTTTCTTAAGCCCACTGCCAAATAGTCCCGGCAATCGAACAATCGTTGTGTCGAAATGATCTTTACAGAACTGCTCAAGATAATAGCGATTTTTACCATATGGCAAGAGACCATCTGTATCAATTGCAGTGTCTTCATTGGCGCCATTTGGATTCTTATATACTCCAACAGTTGAAATAAGAACGAGTTTTTTGATATTCACTTTTTTTATATGATCGATAAATTCGTTGATTTCTGCTAAATCTTTTTCTGGTTCTTGATTTATACGCCACATCTCAGCACGATTAGCTGCGCTTACTACAAGGTCGTATTCTTTACCTTCGATGTCGGCAATATTTTTACTGTTATACAGATCATCAAATTGACGCTGGGCTGCTATGTTGCCCCCAACAAATCCAGTATAGCCGATAAGAGCCGTTTTACTCATTCTATCCTCCTTATATACAACAATCAGTATACAGACAAATCATGTCCTAGATAAGTCAAAACGGCGATTCCGAATGCATTTTCACATTCGGAATCGCCGTCGTCAGTGCTTGATCACTTAGCGTCCTGTTCGAGGCTGACACGGAAAAGGCGCAGCTGCTCTGCAAGCGCAAGCACCTGATCATCCATCAGAGGATGAACCCTCTGCAGCGCCGCGTCAAGCATCACATCGAGTTGAGCGCGACGCTTGGCATCGAAAACCGGATTGCCCGTCTCTTCCTGAACCACTGCGGAGTGGTATCGAAAATCGACAGGCACCGAACCAACCCTACAACCAGACTCGACACCAATCTGCGGAATCGTAAACAGGTAGGGCCAGCTGTTCTCGATCACGTTTTCGATAAACACCTTCCGGCCGGCCCCGTTGAGAGCCATGACGCCGGAGGGAGTATCATGCGAAATATTCAACAGCTGACCGATGACATAGCCCAGCCACAGCTCAGTTGTCACCTGGTACGGTGGCATTGATTCCCACGTGGGACGAGTGCGCTCACCTGTGGTGATGTCGAACATTCGACCCACTTCGAGAAGTGTATCGATATTGCGACCTCCCTCGAAGAGTGGCTTCTCGCCCTCAAACTTCACCATGAGCGCATGCGGAGCAAATGCATCCAGCAATTGCGCGGCGATCACATAGGGTCGGGCCAGGCCACCCTCCGTCTCATGGTTAACCACCACGACGGCCGCGCCTACCTCAATCAGTTTCTGTGCCGCATCAGGATGAGACGTATCGTCCAGCATGATGAGATGAGGGACACCGCTCATCGACGATGCAAGCACCGTATCGAGAATGGCCTGAAAACGCGGAGCGTTGACGTCGTGCTGAAGCACACCAGACACCGCCACCAATGGGGCTTGCGCGAGACGTCGCTCCAGGTTAGCACTCTGGTTGAGCTCGAACACGCGCCAGTTCGGAACACCAAGAATCACGACTCATCACCCTTTCCAGGGGTAGTAGGTACATCAACTTCTGACTAGAATATATAATAAACTATTTCTAGTAAATAAGCAATTTTATTTCTTACGATATTTGCCTGTAACAGCTTTTAGAAGCACACCCATCACATGAGCATTACCTTTAATCGGACTAATCTTCGTAGGTGTTTTGCCTTTTTTTGGATAAGCACGTGTTACTGGCGTCTCAGTAGTTTTGTACTGCTTACGTCGTGAACTTTCAATAGCAAGGTGGTAGTGAAGTTCGTAGGTTTGAAATAAGTCACGAAATGGCGCTATGTCATCATTCTGTAAAAGCGCAGCACTATATGCTCGAAAACCATTCGTTGTGTCTGTGTGGCGCTTACCAGACGCAATGCTAATAAGCGGAGCGTGGATGAGATGAAGGCCAATCTCACGAGAAAGTGGCGTATTAATTGCTTTTCCACCGGGGATAAATCGTGAACCTTGAATATGATCATATCCTTCATCAAGCTTCTTTATAAAATCAGGAATGGCCGAAATATCATCTTTGCCATTGCCATCAACAACAACTACACCTTCGTAGCCTTCGTTCATAGCCCAAGCCAGCGCCATACGCATTTGGGCACTTAGTTTTCCTTTACCTTTTTTTATCAGCAGCGCACGGACATCTTGGCTTTTTAGAAATTCTTTTTCAAGTGAACCATCGGTACTTCCACCATCTGCAACAACAATATCAATCTGTTTTGCATACTTTTTCATTGCCCTTAGCTGTTTTTGGACTCGTTCGCCCTCGTTAATAACGAATATACAAACGCAGTATTTATGCTTTTTAGAGTTAATCTCAGTCGCTTCAAACTCCGGAAACTCCCAAGTTGGATGAGCTTTTTTTATGGTTTCTACGACAGATTGCTTTTTCATACCTATTTCGTCACATTCCTTTTATTACTATCAGCTAACGCCACCGTACTCGTTAGCTCATCGGCAACGTAGTAGTGGGGATCTTTGTAGCTCTCAGTTAAAATTCTTCCTATGTATTCAGATAGTATCACGACTGCAATGAAAAGAAGAAAAAACATTAATGATAGTTGCAGAGAAGTAGTCGTCCAACCCTGTACAACCGTTTTGCTAAAGATATTTACCAGTAGAACATACGCTGCATATAATACATTTATAACACCAGCAATAAAACCTAGCCATGTAACAAAGCGAAGCGGGTGAGTTGAGTAGCTAATGGCTATTTCAAGTGCTTCAAACAAGCCAGTCTTCAGTTTTTTGTTACTCCCTAGCTCCTTAAGTGGCTCATAGGGCACCACCTCGTAGGCATAGCCCACTCGTCGTGCTAAGTGACGAATGTGACGGTGACTTCTGGTTGACTGCGCAATAGAGTTAATTGCCCTTCGACTATACGAAGCAAAATACGTCGCGTTAAGTGGTATATCGATACCAATGTAGCGTCGGTTATACCAATAAAATAGCCGGCGACCCAATTGGCCTACCTTTGAGCCCTTGATTGGCTTGGCGCTTACCCCCTGAACAACATCGTTGCTACGGTTATTTTTAATGAGTTCTGGGATCATTTCGATAGGATCAGTTGAAGGGTCGAGTGTGCAAACAAAGTCACCGATGGATACTTCGAGCCCGGCAAACAATGCAGTATCGTACTTAAAATCCTGGGCAAGGCGGATAATACGAATGCACGGTAGCTTCAAAAGCGCTTCAATAACATGATCGTTTTTTGTTTTTGTCAGGCTTCCGTCAACAATAATTACTTCGTAATTTGTATAGTGAGAAGCAAACAAAGCAATAAGCTTGCGTACATACGCAGCCAAATTTTCTGAATCGGATCGCACTGCAATTACCGCAGATACAAATATATCCTGAATTTGCACTTCTTCTCTGTTCTTTTTCCTAGCCATACAGCACCTTCAGATCCTCAAACACGTCATAGATATTATCCAACTTACCCCCCATTATACATGTATAGTTGTGGAGACCGAAGTGAGGCTTAAACAATATAGGACGACTATCGCTGTCTTCACTTTTACGAAGCACTGTTTTCACTTCTCGAATCGTATCCATTAACTGCATATCCTTTAGCGCTGGAATGTAACGCACGACATCGGCATACATTTTTTTGTAGTTAGTGGGAAGCGAAAGCTTTGAAAAATACTCGTGCGTGTCATGCCTATGTCTTGGTGTTTCCGGTATATCGAGCCATGATTCGTGTGGCGTATACCGCACATGTGAAAGCGTATGAAGTTTACGCGACGGAAAGGGCATAATTGAAAAAAACGGACCGTCCATAACCGTGACGCTAAAATTCTTAAGCGCTTCAGGTAACTTTACCAGGCACATTTCGGTTATTTCATGTTTTAGTGGCACGAGATTAAGTTGTGAGTTTCGGTGAAGTGTATTAATTTGTGAATAGGCGCAGTTGATGACAAACGTCGCATTATACTTTGACTTACTAGTTGTAATAGTAATTTCATTGCTATCTTTTTTGATATTCTCAACGCGTTCATTTGTTTGTATCTTAATCGTTGTATTTTTGCGAATTCGTTCGAGCAAAATATCACGTAGCATATGCGAATCAAAGGCATACTCTTTTACCTTAAATACACCTTCAGTTAGATGTGGGGTAAACTGCTTTGCAATGTACTCTGGAGCCGCTTCAATATCAACACCAATTTTATGGCATACTTCAACAAATTGTCGCGCGTTCACTTTCGATAAGCTGCGTGAAATCGCATAGTATTTATCAAAATCATTTACTATCGCCTGGCCATAATCACTCACAAAGCGAGGAAAGTTCACAGCCGATCGGTAGGCCGTAAGAATACTACGTGGATAGTGATATCCGTTGTGAACGCGTGCCTGGTTGACATACGATGCACGGGACATAAGTTCTTTTTCTTTTTCAATAATTAAAATATCTTTTACGCCCATTTCATCGCGCAAAAAGAGAGCCACCGATAATCCGTAGAACCCTCCACCAATAACAACCGTGCTATATTTTTTACTCACTATAGTTATAGTGTATTATAATCATCAGTATACATAAAATAAAGAACCTCTTTGAACGGATGATCAAATGCTCTCATTAGCTAGCCTCAAAAAACAGCTTGTAAATCTTCTTATTTTTTTGTTCTCACTATCATTCACCTCTATAATTGCCTCGTTCGTTCTTCACCGCGCAAGCAATCCATACAACATAACAAACGTCAGCAACCTCGCTTTTGAAGCAAACTACTTCCGCGTATTAGTATTACTGTTTATGACCATCGCTATTTTCTTTGGCCTTTTAAAATTACGGTCATATGGCGGACGGCTTTTTCGTTGCTGCATTATTATTATGGCGACGGCTGTCGTCGTAGCTAATGTACTATTGCCACTTCCCAAACAACAAATTGATATGTTTCACGATGGTGAACAGCTAGGACCGGCCCTCGAATTCAAAGAAGGAAAAGTACCGTATCAAGATCTCTTCTTCTTACACGGAGAAGGCGAAGATATCATTATGCCAAACATTGCCTTTGCTGTTTTCTCAGGTGGCAAGCCTTCGCTAAGCGCTTATCTTCTCATGTATAAAGTGATTTCCATTACTACCGTTCTTCTGCTTTTTATATTACTCGCTATCACCAGTCGCCATAAGCTCACCTTTCTCCTAGGAGTACTCTGGCTTTCAGGAAGCATCTTCCTATATAACGGTCTTAGTAGTGGCAAGTACATATTTATGTATGTGACAATGCTCCTTTTCTACCTTTACCTACAAAAGGCCATGCGCCTACGCTGGCAGTTCCTTACGTTAGGTCTTATTGGTGTCATATCTTCTCTCGCCCTTCTTTACTCTATTGAAATGGGCGTCCTACTCCTTGCCGTTACTTTCGTTGCTATGATTGGCCTCCTTTTTGTAAAGCGATCGGCAGTCACCATATTTATTGTTACGCTTCCGAAGCAACTCCAGGCTGCATATGCTAGCTTTGCTTTGCTTGCAGGTATCATTATTGGACAACTTATAAGTCTCGCTATCTTAGGAATACATAATTATCAGACATTTTTTCAAACAACATTTGTTGATATTCCCAAGTACCAGGAGCAGCTATTTAATTACAGCCTTCCTCAGTTTGATGGCAGTATGTACTCGGTAGGAACATGGCTTCCACTACTCCTTCTGCCTCTTGTTGCGCTACTTGCTGGCGTACTCTTGTCGCAGGCATTTAAGCAAAGAAAGTTTGAAAGCCAACTTTTGTTTGCCACTCTTTTTCTCATTGCCGGCATTGGTGCGCTGCGCTTTGGCGTGAATCGTCCCGACTTTTTCCATGTTGCCACCGAAGCGATTCCCCTCTTTATTTCGGGCTTTTTGTTGATTGAGCTTTTTGTTGAAAAAGCAGTGCAAAAACAAAAAAAATATAACGACATTAAGCAGTTTACATGGGCGCCGATATTATTTATCGCGCTTCTTCTATGGCCTCAGTCTACCTGGAACATCGGCACTATGCTTGTTACACAGGAATCGTCCAGACAACAGCTCTCTGAGCTAATGCATCTTCCATCCAAACCAGATACGAGCTGGCTAACATCTGAAGAAAAAGATGTTACATCGTTCATAAAAGATAATTCAACCAGTAGTGACAAGCTATTTGTATTTACTGCGCAGCCGCTTTACTATTACCTTACTAACCGTCAGAATCCAAGCAGATTCTTCATTACATGGTTTGCCGACCCGCAACAATACACAAATGAACTACTAGCTTCTCTTAAGAAGAATCCGCCAAAATATATTATTTATAGCAGCAACACGCAGTACGATACGATTGACGGTATCAAGATACAAGATCGTGTTCCTGAAGTAGACGCGTGGATTAAAGCTAATTACTCTGTTCATATTCAAAAAGACAATACACTCATACTAAGTAGATGAAACTAACATACAAGGCACTACAGTACCAGATCTTCCAGCTCCCATCACGAGCTAAATTACTATACAAAACCTCTCCGCTACAAGCAAAACTATTTCTTATTTTTGGTACCGTTTTTGGATTACTATTCGTCTTTATTAACCCACCAATGCAGACGGCCGACGAACCACAGCATTATTGGCGTGCATACCAAGTTGCGCACCTTCATTTGCGTGCAGACCAGCTTCCAGGTGGCCGCTTTGGCATGAACGTTCCGCATGATGTAGCTGGTATTGCAGAGGACAATACAAGTGGCAGAGCACCCTATGCCCGTGCAGACATAAGCAACATAAAAAAATATTTCCAAACTCAGCCTAGAGCCCCATTCCAACCGGTCTACTTTGAAAACACCGCCATCTATCCACCTACTGCGTATATTCCTCAGGCTATTGGCATAAAAACAGGAGAGGTACTCCACCTTCCTCTGATGTATGGTTTTTATTTGGGGCGTTTATGTAACCTTATAGTTTGGCTGTTGCTCGTCTTTTTCGCCCTCCGTTTGGTGCCATTTGCTCGCTGGACATTTACGGCAGTCGCCCTTCTTCCCACCGTTGTCTATCAAGCAGCTTCACTTTCGGCCGATGCAACTATAATTGGACTGTCCTTTTTTGTCATTGCCCTCTTTTTACACCTGATTACCAAAAAGGTTATTACCACCTCACATATCGTTACAACTGGTATTGCACTTGCTATCCTTGGCATGTCAAAACAGGTATATGTTCTTTTGCTCATTCCGTTTTTATTCATTCCATGGAGGTCATTCCAAAATAAAAAAAGGAAACTACTATTCCTTGGCTGTCTTGCACTTGCAGTCGCTCTCTGTACGCTCTTATGGAACCTTTCGGTAGTCAATATTGCCAGTATTATCCACGTCACCTATCGGCCCGATCAAATCATTGTACCTGCGGCACAACTTTCATCTATCCTGCATAATCCTTTAGGATTCCTAGGGCTTATAGGCTCAACGTTATTCTTTAGCAGCTTCTGGCCGCTTGTAAACGGATTTATTGGCATTACTGGCTGGCTTGATATTTCACTACCAGGGTATTGTTACTACCTTGCCGTTATCTTAATACTCCTTGCTGTTCTAAAAGATAGCGGGCAAATGCCTCGCTTAGCCCTCACACTTAAGGCGCTTCGTTTTATCCTTTTAGGAACAGGCTTAGCACTTGTTATTCTCTTATGTTCACTCCTTTATATTGGCTATACTTCTCCCACCGATACATTCATTAACGGTCTTCAGGGAAGATACTTTATTCCTATTGCGCTTGTACTACTTCCACTTGCTGTAAGCCAGCATGTACAGCTGAAGATATTTGAAAAACGATTCGTCATTCTTGTATGTAGTATTTTTGTTGTCATATTAGGCACAACAGTTTTCTGTCTCTTGGACGCTAATTATTTCCGTCTTATCTATCCTATATAGCGTTTGCGCTTATTTTTTACATAAGCGCGTTATGATATACTAATATTAGAAAGCGTTTAATAAATAAACAAGATTTTAACCTATGAAAATAACACCACGTAAAGGAATATCAAAAAGAACTTGGCTCATTATTATAGCCGCTCTAGCTTTAGTGGTAATAGGCGGAGCTGTCTATGCATGGTACAGTCGCAGCAAGCCTTCTGAGAGCACCTCAAACGTTAACACTAATCCTCCTACCCAAGAAGAAAAAGATGCTGGTAACGCAGCTAAAAAAGACACAGTAGACACCCCTCCAGCGCAAACAACTCCACCGCCAAGATCGGGTAGTGGCAAAACAAACGTTGCTGTTACTATTAGCGCCGCTACTCAAACAGATACTACCGTGCAAATACGCGGACTTATCTCGACCGTTGTCGATTCAACCGGTAATTGCACGCTCACTCTTACAAAGGGGGCAAGCACTGTCACAAAAACAGCAGGCACTCAAGCTCTTGCTAATTCTACTACTTGTCAAGGCTTTAATATTGACACAAGCGAACTATCCGCGGGAGATTGGCAGATTACTCTAAAATACGAATCTAATACGCTTTCCGGTACAGCAACAGGAACCGTTACTGTGAGGTAAGCTATGAATAAGAGAGTACTTGTCGCTGCACTGTATACATTGTCGCTTCTTATTGGTCTCGCCTATCCTTTTCAGGCAAGTCAAATAGCAAATGCCGCACCAGTTACTGGATTTAACCCCGGTAACATTATTGATGATGCAGTATTTACCAAAAATAACGCTATGAATGTAACGGAAATTCAAAATTTCCTTAATAGCAAAGTACCGAGCTGCGACACCCAGGGAACACAGCCTTCGGAATATGGTGGTGGCACCCGTGCTCAGTGGGCCGCTAATGCATCACTTCACCCGAACATAGGAGCATTCTACCCTCCTTTTACTTGCCTAAAAGACTACAGCGAAAACGGACAAACAGCTGCTCAGATTATTTATAATATTGCCCAGCAGTACAAAATAAATCCTCAAGTATTTATCGTATTACTTCAAAAAGAACAGGGACTCGTTACTGATACATGGCCACTCAGTAACCAATATCAAAAAGCTACAGGCTATGGGTGCCCCGATAATTCAGTTTGTGACAGTCAATACTTTGGTTTGACCAACCAGTTAAATCAATCGGGCCGCATGTTTCGCGCTATCTTTAATAATAGCCCTAATTGGTATTCGCCGTACGTCATTGGCACTAATAATATTCTCTGGAACCCGGTTACGAGCTGCGGAAGCAGTAGCGTGGGTATAGAAAACCACTCAACACAGGCGCTTTACGACTACACTCCATACAGGCCCAATCAAGCAGCCTTAAACGCCGGGTACGGAACGGGCGACAGTTGTAGCTCCTATGGAAATAGAAACTTCTATCTCTACTTCACGGACTGGTTTGGGAGCATACGCTACACCTTTGGCCCGCAAGCCTCTAGCACTTCTCTCTATGCCAGAAGTGCCTGTACTATAGCACCTTTCAACGACACAATGATAGGACGTCTCTATAATCCTGATACTCGCGATTTCTTGTACACAAGGAGTTTTGCCGAAGCCTGCCAAGCGGTAAAATACGGCTATATATGGGACGATATTGTCATGAAATCAGCCACCGGGCCCGATGCGATACCTATTTATAGGCTCGCCAATTACGAACGGCATATTTTTACCTCCGACATCAATGCCAAAAACACTGCATTGAATGAGGGGTATAAAGACGAAGGAATAGGCTTTTATGCCTATAGTACGTCTGCAACAGGCAGAACGCCCGTATATGGCCTACAGTCTGCGGATACGTTCTTTATTACGAGTTCAGGCAAAGAAGCAGAAACCTACAATCAAACGTATAACTATTATCTTTATGGCACCGTTTTCTATACCGATAGCCTCACTAATGCAACCGCAACCGTTAACCGATTCGTGCGCAACAATCAGCGAATCTATACTCCAAGTCAAACAGAGGGTGACAATGCCCTGCGTTACGGATTTGCAGCCGAAGGCTCTGTTTCTACTAACGATCTCGCGCCAAACGCTGGCGATCTTCCCATTTTCCGCATTCGGACTCCCGACGGCACCTATCTTTACACCATGAGTAGACTTGAACGAGATATCGCTGTTATTTACTACAACTGCACCGCCGAAGGCATCCCTTTCTATAGCCTTGCATGGTCAAATACGCCCGTATATCGGGCTTCTAATCCATATAATGGCTTCCGTATTTATGCAAGCAATATGACTGAATATAATGACGCTACCTCGCACTACTCATACGTTGGCGACGGCATCGGTTGGTATGGTTACTAAGAATAATACTAAAACTACACTATGGCGCGTATCGATACTTTTCGGTGTACTCTTTAACTGGAACTTCTTGTATGCCAGTCTTTGAAACAGTGTATACTTTTTTATGATTCAATTTTGGCATAACACCTATAAATCGTTCAATAGCATGGGCAATTGTACCGTCAATTTGACCATGTTCTGATTGAAAATCATCCGGCATAAGTCCTAAATCGAGTAGTTTATCCATTTCTTCCAAACGAAACCAAAGCATTGTTCCGCCAAAATAGGGATACAATTCTGTCTTATCTAGCACTTTCCTAGCCACCTTATCTCCATACGAACGAGTAATTAAATCCCCAAGGATCTCTTTATTACTTCCTATATGTCGTTTCAAAGATACAAGATGTCGACTTGGTCCGACGCTTCCGGTAGAGTTATGCCTCAGTTTTTCTATAATTGCACTAATCACTTCCGTGGTAGGCAACAGCTCTTCTAGCAAATCAGAGAGCCAATCAGAGCCATCCTCTCTATGTTTTGATTTTTTACTATGAAGTTTAAGTACGTATTCGTAACCTGCAGCCCGCAACCTTTTAGCTACATATAAAAACGGCAATACATCTCGGCCCCGATTTGGGACAATATAACGCGTAATGATTACATTCTTGTTAGCGAGTGTCGGTTGAAAGTCTTGGTCTTTTACATCTAGCGTTACGAAAAGGTCAAATGGTTCGTTAATGAGCGCAAGGCGACTAGCAATTTTTTCCCAGAGATCGGGATAGTAAAGGTGCACGACAACAGCTAGTTTCTTATTTTTCTCCCTTTTTAATCCATATTTAGGAATATTTTTACTATTAGCTTTGTGCTTACTATGTGCAGACAACACCTCTACCGTACGATTTAATACAGCATGGCCAAGGTGGTTAGAGGGCTCCATCATCGCGCCCTCGGCCCATTCGTTCCAAGCGTTCACATAAATAAGCGGCGCTTTTTTATGTGATTGCTCTTTTACGATACGCTCAAGCCACGAAGCGTAAAGATCGGGGTTTGAGTTTTGATAGACAAAACCTTTTCCCTTTTTCCGAGCGTCATTGTCCCATGACGGTGTAAGACAAGGGTATGTTGGAAACGAATAAGCATTACTAAGCTTGTCATTTAGCGCAATAGAGCGGTAATCCGCAACGATACCACTAAAGTTAATATCGAGTAGTTTCTGGCTAACATCGAGGTATGGAAACTGGTTTTTAGGGAAAAGGTTATTCTTGAAGAACGCGCTTTGTGGAGCAAAATCCAAAGCCGCATCGAATCCAAACCCACGAGGGTCTTTATCGTCAAAGCTGAAACATGAAACTAAGTGAAGCTCTTTTCCGTGCTGGATACGGAAATACTCCCTCCAAATATCAGCATATCTTTTAGGATCTTTTAGTTCAGAAGCTCGATATACGGTTAGAACGGGTTTTCCATCTTCGGTAATATAGCGTTCGTCAAGCAAGATGTGCTCAATGTCTTTTATAAAATTAATAGGATCTTCATCAAGATATTCCTGAGCGATAATAACGTCACTATTTCTTCCATCCCAGCGCTTGGTCCAGTTTTCATTCGCCCAACAAATAGAGAAGTGAAAATCCCATTCCGCGTGTGACAAAAACGTTTCAAGTGGTTTTTCCATAACTTTTTTACCGCTAAACCAGTAGTAGTAAAAAGCAAAACCATAGATACCGTATTTTTTCGCAAGATCAATTTGCTCCTTGATTTTAGAATCAAGTCGCAAGTCATAAAAACCTAAATCTTTAGGAAGGACTGGTTGTTGATGACCAATAAACCGAGGCTGGCCTGTTGTAACGTTTGCCCATTCCGTAAAGCCCTTCCCCCATGCCTTATCGTTCTCAGGAAAGGGGTGAAACTGAGGAAGGTAAATGGCCATTATACGAGGGTCAGCATTGTGTCGCACATAGTGTGATTCTAACGCACCTTCGTAATAAAATTGCTTCCGATTATTCAGTAAGTTGATATGCTCTGGCTGATTGTTAGAGAGGTCTTTGTTATATAAATCCCTTGGCAAATCTCCGGTATTGTAAAACACCTGGGTCGTGTATAATTTTTTAAATCCACTTCCAGCGTTTATCTCAATACTGATTTCACCGTCTTGAAACTCAAACTCGCAGCTAAAACCACTGTGAAGAGCAAGCTCTTTATCCTCTTCAGGGTGCGCCTTTGCAACATCAATCCTCTTTAGGCCAGTTTGAACAAGGTATGTTTGTTCACCATTCTTCACCCTCATTTCATAAGGTTTTCTATCTTTAGATATGATCCATCCTTCAACGCTCAGCGTCCGTTTCTCGATAGATTTTTTACGCGGACTATCAACACTAAAATGGTAGTTCTTCGTAATGCTAAAGCGTTCTTTTACTTTATGTTTCGTACGTCGTGTTACACGAATGACACGTTTAATGTGAGCTTTCGGGTTTAAATTCATACGTTATGCTTTCACTTCCATATAGCCATTTTCATGCTTAAAATTAGGGTTTAAATATATATCTTCGCGTGATGTAGTCAATGCTGGATGATGACCGGTAATGTCAGCGTGATCGTCAATGCTTAGCTGAATGTAAGGCGTATAAATATGGCGTTTGCTATCTTCTAAAAATGAAAGCGACATATCAAGTACATTAAACTGCTTCGTTTCTTTCAGCTTTTCGAAGAACATATCCGTCTTTATAGCAAATGCTATCCCACTCACCGCACTCACGTTACGACGACTCTTGGCATAAAGTCCACGCGTATAGTGCGGATCATCAAACGGCATGCCAGCAAGCATATCTGTATATCCTAATGGCCCATAGCCTATACCAATACCAGCACTTCGTACTGTGCTGGCTGTTTCATTAAGCAAAACAGGTCCAACAAAAGCGACGCCATCAATTTCACTGTCGGCAAGAGCAATCTTTGCCCAATTATCACTCTTAATAGTAACATCGTCATTAAGGTAAAGGAGCGTTGTACCTTTAATTCTCCCTTTTATCTCGGCAATGTTCTGTAAATTCGTAAGCCTTATGAATGTTGCTCCTGGCGCAGCCGTCTGAAGCTGTTTTTTATGTGCATCCGATATGTTATGAACATGCAGAATAATCACTTCGTACTTCGCTCCAGCACTATGAGACACCATAGACGCAAGGAGTGCTTCTGTGCGAGCAAACGCATTGAAATAAACAACTACACTTAGGTTGCTTTTTGAATTTGGCTCATATTTTATTGTTCGGTGCTGTCGAATAATTCCAGTTTCTACCGTACCGGTTTTTCCGATTCGTTCGATGTGATCCACGAGCAGTTTACGCTGAGCTTCGTACACATACGGTTTCGCATCAGTATCGGACGCTGTCGAAGCAGCGTGAATACGCCAACTGTAGAGCATCTTAGGAATATGGACGATATTATGTGTTATCTCAGAAATACGAATAAATAAATCCCAATCCTGCGCACCTTCATACCCTTTTCTAAAACCGCCCACTTTGTGCATAATAGTGGTTCGAATACAAGAAAAGTGTGTAATATAATTGCAACTCTCTAAGAATTCAGGGCTAAAATCCGGCTTTAAAAAAGGATACGAATGAATTACACCCGAACCATCAATTTTATCTTCGTCAGAGTAAATAAAGTCTACCTTTTTATCAGCACGTAGCACCTTTACAAATTCGTAGAGTGCATTTGGCCACAGCACATCATCGTGATCCATCAATGCCACAAATTTGCCTTTAGCAATGGTCAGTGCACTATTTGTCGCCTCACTAATATGGCCATTTGTTTCACGTATAACAAGCTTAATTCTTTTATCTTTTTTCTGATATTCTTGAATGATTTTTATAACATTTTTATCTGGCGAGTTATCATCCGCAATACATAGCTCCCAGTTTACGTATGATTGGATAATTATACTTTCAATACACTCTCTTAAGTAAACTTCGGGAGTATTGTAGGTAGGAAGTAAAATACTAATAAGTGGGTCATTTTTTTTTACATCTCGCGATTGCTCATAATAGTCTTGTATAGTCGGGTAAAATGACGTGAGGTTGTAAATTTCTCGCTGAGAATGATCCTGAACTGCCCTTAGCAATGCCTTCTTAACTGATTTAGCCGCCTTTCTCGTAAGGGGAGTGCTTTTTGCGAGTTTTTTTGAGTAGGAAAATGCTTTTTTTGCGAGTTTTTTCAGTGTTTTCTTCATTACTAATTACCCTTCGTCATCTTACTTAGCCTATGCTTTGCAGACTGCATTTTTTGCGCCAACCGATAGGTTTTTGAATTTCGTATATTCTCGATTTCTTGCAGCAACTGCACATTATTTTCCTGCTGGACTTTAGAGGCTTGCTCAGCTTTTTTACGCTCTTTTTCAATTTGCTTCTTCTCTTGCCCAGAAAGATTCATGAGACTCAGGTAAAATACGTTCAGCTCTTCGATAACCTTTAGCTTGTCGCCATTGGTTATATCCGTCTGCCTGGTCCCGAGCCATGCTTTAACCGTGGTGTAGTCATTGTCATTTTTTAGTCCAACAATGATTTTTCTATACGATCCCATGCCTCCAGGAAGCGTATCGAACGCTCCTAGTTCTTTATTATAATAGCTATTAAGCGCACTCATACCAGAGCCGCCAATTTCCAAGTACTTCGAGGTCAAAAACATAGCACCTTGCATAAGCAGCCAAAGCTCAACATCATTACTGCTCATGGTGAGCGTCTTCATTCCTAATTTTTGAAGCGTCGATTCAATATCTTTCTGGCTCGGGATGGCAAAGTCAATATGTTCTTTCAGCCACCTATGTCGCTCACCGTGAAGTGTTTTATAGTAATTATCGAGGCTTTTTTCTGCAAATTCATTTGCGTCATTTTTTTGAGGAAATGCAGCAATAACCCCCCTCTTTGCAATTCGCGCAGATTCTTTTAAGAACGCGACCCTTTGCTCTTGTTTGATATGCTCTAGTACATCAAAGCTCAGCGCAAAATCAAACTCGTTATTTTGAAAGGGAGTTTTAGTACCGTCACCTTTTATGTATCCCTCTTCTTTAACGTCAAAAACATCAAGTACTGTTACGTCATCGTTCGTATGAAGTGCACGAGTAACACCTTTATAGCCACCCATGTCAACTAGTTTAAATGCCTCTTTATTACTGGACCGCAAAGCATTAATAGTTTCGTATACTTGAACTTGTCGACTGAATTGATCGAAGGGAAGATTAAGCCATTTTTTATACTGAGTTGTCATATCAATCTAACAGGCGTCTTGCTATTCCTGTACCTTCCATTCGTTTTTCATAAGCACAATACCTTGAACGTCGCTGTCTTGTTTAATATTGAACGTGACGGCTTTAGGAAGATATCTAAAGACTTTTGAAACGTTTTTATTCATCACTGCTACGTTTATATAATAGGTACCAGGCCCTAAAGTTTGGTCGATAGTCACGCTGATTTTAGCAACCTTGGCCGTAATAGGATTCACGTGCGCATTTTTGCTATTGGTACCAAAAACGTACGCTCCATCAGTGTTGAAAACTTGAAACCCTACATGAATAGGTTGCGTCGTCGTTTCGCTCTCAATCGTAAATTCGGCCGTTATCGGATAACCCGATGTAAATGTTCTCGTACCCGAAGAGGCTCCCTTTGAAGTAACTTTTATGTTCTTTACGACGTAATTGTTTACTATTTCGTCTTGCCCAGCTTTGTTCTTCTTTTTGGTACGAACATCTAAGTTCTGCTCAAGGTATCTATCGGCGATCTCACTAGGATTACCTGAAAGCACAATTTTGCCACCATCAATAAGGATGGCTTTTTCGCAAAACCGTTGCACAGCAGACATGTCGTGAGTGACTAAAATAATCGTCCTGCCTTCTTCTTTCATATTGGCGAACATTTCGTAACATTTCTGCTGAAAGGCGGCGTCACCAACCGCCAAAACTTCGTCGAACAACAAGATATCGCTCTCTGCTCTAATAGCGATCGAAAATGCCAAACGCACCTGCATGCCTGAAGAATAATTCTTCAGCTTTTGATCCATGAACTTTTCTAGTTCTGCAAACGAAACAATATCATCATAAATAGCTTCTACTTGTTTATGACTCATCCCAAGTAGCGCACCGTTCATAAAAATATTTTCCCTACCAGTAAGCTCAGGGTTAAAGCCAACCCCCAGCTCAATGAACGGAGTCAGGCTACCATTTACTTCTATAAGCCCAGAATCTGGGGCGTAGATGCCAGCAAGCAGCTTCAAAAGTGTACTTTTACCACTCCCGTTTTTCCCAACAATACCAAAGAATTCGCCTTTTTTAATATCAAACGATATATCAGTGAGCACCTTTTGAGTTTCAGCCCCACCCCGCCCATTAAAGATATTAATAATTGCTTGCTTTATGCCGCTGTGCTTTTCATGCGGCAACTTAAATGTTTTATGAAGATCTTTCACTGTAATAGCGACATTACTCATTTACACCGTCTCCGCAAAATATTTCTGATTTTTTCGGAAGTACCAACTTGCATATGCAATCAGTACCAAAACGAGAACATACGGCATCATGGTAAGCCATACACTATCCACAAGACCACCGGTAGTTATGGTTTGATGAGTAATGAGGTTATAGCGAGTATCTTGGACGATTTGCGCTACCGGGTTAAGCATAAGAATTTTTGCAGCTAAGACACTGTGCGCAATAACCATACTAATAGGGTAAAGAAGAGGTGTTGCATAAAAAGCACCCTGTAAAAATACTTCCCATATGTGGCTAATATCACGATATTTTACGTACAGCGCGCCCAGCAAAAATGCGATGGCTAGCGCTAGGACATAGAGCTCAAGTATATTAAACGGTAACAGCAGTGACGTAAAATGAACATGCACGCCATTTATAATCATGAATACAAAGACGACTATTAAGTTAAGGAGGAGGTTAATAAGTGCCGAAATTGTCCCAGAAATAACAATGATATATTTTGGAAAGTTAATTTTTCGAATAAGGTCCCCTCTTGCAACAATAGCCTGCATACCCTGATTTGTAGCTTCAATAAAGAAACTCCACATAACCACACCAAGCAAAAGATATACCGGATAATGCTCAATGCCTCCACCGAAATTTAAAAACTTTACGAAGACAATATAAAGGATGGCGAAAAGAAGAAGTGGCTTCAATAACGACCACAAGTACCCTAAGAGAGAACCTTGGTAACGCAACTTGAAATCTGTGATAACAAGCTCTCGCAACAGAATACGATTTTTACGGCTAAAGATATTTGAGATTTTCATATTATCTTAAAACAGTATAAGATATATTTAACGTTATGAACAGAGTTGCTGTTGTTGTATTAAATTATAAAGGCATCGAAGACACTACTTCGTGTCTTGCCTCGCTTGCGGCACAAACATATAAAGATTTTTTAATGGTCGCGGTTGAAAATGGCTCGCATGACGGCTCAGCCGAGAAGTTTAAAGCGTTTGAAAAAAAGTACGGCAGGCGACTACACACGCTTTATAATCAAGAAAACCTTGGATTTGACGGTGGCGTCAACACCGGCATTACATGGGCACTTGAACATGACTTTGAGTATATTGTGCTATTTAATAATGATGCAATTGCCGACAAAAAGTGGCTTGAAATACTAGTCAAAACAGCCGACAAGCAAAAAGAAGCCGGCATCATTACAGGATTACTCCTTCATCAGGACGGAAAGACGATTGATAGCACTGGTGATTGGTTTTCAACATGGGGCTTACCATTTCCACGCAATCGAGATAATCCCACCGACAAGGCACCTGCGTCAGAGTATGTATTTGGTGCGAGTGCCGGTGCGAGTTTATATAAAGCGAAAATGCTTCACGAAATTGGCATTTTTGATAATGATTTTTTTGCATATTATGAAGATGCCGACATTAGCTTTCGTGCCCAACTTGCCGGATGGAAGGTGTACTACGAGGCAAAAGCAGTGGCATATCATCAGCAAGGCGCTACCAGCAAACGCATGCCATCAGGCTTTACCGTGCATCAAACTTTCAAAAACCTGCCGCTTTTATTTACGAAAAACGTTCCCGCCGGTCTTCTCTTTTCCGTCGGCACCCGCTTTTGGCCTGCCTACTTTTTGATGCTTGGCAATGCTATCAAAAACGGAAGTGGCAAAGCAGCACTTACAGGATATTTTAAGAGCATTGAACTATTTTGGAAGCATGCACTATCTAAACGCCAGTATATCCAGGCGCATAAAAAGATAAGTAATGAATATCTTCGCTCTATCTTTTGGCCAGACCTTCCACCCGATCAAACCGGTCTACGTAAATTACGCCGCTTCTTTACAGGAAAATCATGAAATTACTTGAATATGAGGCGAAGAATCTACTAACCCATTACACTATTCTAGTCCCAAAGGGCACACTCGTTACAGCAAATACATTACCTAGTACTGTGCCTATCGTATTAAAGTCACAGGTTCCGGTCGGTGGGCGCGGTAAGGCCGGTGGGGTGGTTATTGTCACTAAACCAAAGGACATAATACCAACAGTCAATCGTCTCTTAAAGTTGCCTATTAAGGGATACACGCCGCGCGCACTACTTGCCGAAGAAAAGATTGACATAGTGCATGAGCTGTATATTTCGCTTACGATTGACCAGACAGAGGCTGCTGTTCGTCTCACCGCTCATAAGGACGGTGGTGTAGACGTTGAAGGCAATGAGAACTTTTTTACAACAATAATTACACAAGAAACGCTCCAAACATGTGCAAAAAGCCTAACTACTTACTTTTCGTCTAGTGACGACCTTGTTTATACACTCCTTAGCCATCTCTTTAAGGCGTTTACGCAAAATGATGCAACACTTCTTGAGATTAACCCTCTCCTTTATACGAGAGACGACGCATTTGTGTGTGGTGACTGCAAAATGGAGCTTGATGATGCAGCTGCCTTTCGTCACGATTGGTATTTTGAAGCCAAGCCCACTAATACTAACTTTGTTACCCTGAATGAAAATGGCGTCATTGCCACTATCGCCAACGGCGCTGGCCTCGCTATGGCAACGGTTGATGCTATTACTAGTGCAGGCTTCACGGCTGCTAATTTTCTTGATATCGGCGGTGGCGCAAATATAGAAACGATACTTGACGCATTTCAAAAGATAAATGAGTTTCCTCATGTGCATGCAATTATTATTAATATCTTCGCTGGTATTACACGCTGCGATGAAGTAGCTCGAGCTATCATTGCTGCGAAGCATCATACACCTGCCCTTCCTTCGCTATTTATCCGGCTGGCAGGCACCAATTTTGAAGAAGCTGTCGAACTACTTGCCGCCGAAAATATCCCCACGCTCCCCACGCTCGAAGAATGCCTTACGGCCGCCAGAAAGAAAGCGTATGCATAAAAGCTTATTCGAGGTCAAGCACGTTATAGTTCAAGGGATCACCGGAAGCCATGGTGCGTTTCATACGGCCGCCATGTGCGCCGCTGGCACATCAATTGTCGCTGGAACCTCGCCTAGTAAAGCTGGGCAATTCGTTAACGGGGTACCTGTATATAAAACTATTTTGGATATTAAAAAAGTTCACCCAACTATTGACGCGAGTGTTGTATTTGTGCCGGCGCCATTCGCTAAGGTGGCACTTCTTGAGGCCATTGCCGCCGAAATCCCCCTAATTGTCTGTATTACCGAGAATATCCCGGTCCACGATATGCTCGTTGTTAAAAAGGCCGCCGCAGAACGGGGAGTAACGATCATTGGCCCTAACTGTCCAGGTATTCTTATTCCTGCCAAACTCAAACTTGGGATTATCCCTGTCTCTATGGCGCTACCTGGGTCTGTAGCTATCGTAAGCCGCTCCGGAACGTTAACATACGAGGTCGCAGCTGGCCTGAGTGCCAAAGGTATTGGCCAGGCCTATATTATTGGTATCGGCGGCGATCGTGTACGCGGCACCAGCTTCATCGATTGTTTAAAACTATTCGAAGAAGATCCGGCAGTATCCTCTATCGTACTTATTGGAGAAATTGGAGGGAGCGGCGAGCAGCAAGCAGCCGCTTTTATTACCCAACATATTACCAAACCGATATATGCCTATATCGCTGGCCACTCGGCGCCTCTAGGGGTACAGCTTGGACATGCCGGAGCTATTTTGGGCAGTACAGACGAAACTGCAGCTGCAAAAACGAGAGCTCTTTCTCAAGCAGGTGCACATACAAGTAGAAATATAGCTGCGCTTATTGAGAAAGTAGTAGCAACTTACTTATCCTAAGGATATATCTCTCTGTACTCTTGCATCTGCTCGAAGAGATAATAGCGCCTCGATTCGTGGCAACGCCTCGGATACACTAATATAAGGAAGGGTCTCAGAATAAGGATACCGAATACGTTGTAGTATATATCGAGCCATATCTCGACGAGTATCGTCAGGTATTATTTTCTCTTCTACAGGAGCACCCTCAATGTTCCATACCTTTGTTCGGCTTTAAAAGTCGAATTTATATCAAGTTCGGTGTACGCTCCATTTAAAAATCGGGCAGCAAGCCTACGTGTTTGCGGAGGATTATCATGACGCATCATTCTGCCATATTGATCCATAGTAAATTTGCCGAGCCCCTGTGCAATATGCACTACTACCTCACCAAGCCTAAAACGCATATAATTTCCATCATTACCAGGAATAGAATCGACATCTGCATAGTGTACATTTTCTTCTATTTTTTGGCTGTCACTTCCCAGAACTTCTCCCATAATAACAGAACTAACTCCATGCGTATGAGGTAATTCAATACCAAAAATATCTAGTACACCATGAGGATTTCTTAATTTTCTTAGCTTTGAGGTCCATGCAAATAGTTCCATTAACGGATTATTGTCATGTGCTTGTTCATGAATATGGGTAAGGAAATGTTCAAAACTTTTAGAAATAAGATATGGTTCGTTCATAAATGAATTTGACGGAAGATAGTATTCATGAGATTTAAACCACGCAAACTCCTCCGGGGTTGCCGCGAGAGGCTTTTCTAAAGATAGTACGGGCAGGTCCATACCTTGTTGCGTGTACGCATTTAAGATATCGTAGGTCGCCGAAGCATGCTGACCGCTGCCGGTAGCGATCGCAACAGCATCAAATCTTCCTTCTGGCATAGTATTTACTAACTCAACTTTTCCTTGATGTAAGGCGCTACTAAGATTAGGCAAGTCGGTGCGAAATGGCACATTAGGGTTAATATCATAAAAGGTAATACTTGGTATATGTTCTCTACCACCAGCCACTTCAGGATCGGTAAGATGCTCGCCGTGTTTAGACTGGCTCGCCCTCGCTCCTACAATTAAAATTCGTTCCATGCCACCCCCCATCATGTACATATCTATATAAAGTTAGATCAAATGTTATAATAAACTCAATGACTCATAAAAAGATTAGCATACTTATCCCTGCCTATAACGAGCACGAGGTCCTTCGTCACCTTTACGAGCGACTCAACAAACTCGCCGGCGAAAATCAAAACTATGACTTTGAATTTTTATTCATTAATGACGGTAGTCGCGACAATACTCTTGAAATGATTCAGACATATGCTGAAGAAGACCATCGCATTGGCTACATTAACCTTTCGCGTAATTTTGGCAAGGAAATCGCCATGATTGCCGGATTAGATCACGTTACTGGTGACGCCACGGTTATTATCGATGCCGATTTACAAGATCCCCCAGAGCTCATACCTGAAATGATTAAATATTGGGAAGAAGGCTACGACGATGTATATGCCAGGCGAAAATCACGCGCTGGTGAGTCGTGGCTTAAAAAAGTAACCTCTACAATGTTTTATAGACTACTTCAAAAATCAACCAACATTCCTATTCAACGCGATACGGGTGACTTTCGTTTGCTCGATAAACGCTGCGTTGAAGCATTGCGACAATTCCGAGAATCGCAGCGGTATGGCAAGGGGATGTTCAGTTGGATCGGCTACAAGAAAAAAGAGATTCTTTATAGCCGTGACGCGCGCGCAGCTGGTGTCACTAAGTGGAACTACCCAAAGCTCGCCAACCTGGCCATTGATGGTATTACCTCTTTTACTACAGCCCCGCTCCGTATTTCATCCGTATTAGGCCTGCTTGTATCGTTGGTTGCGTTTATTTATATCATTTACCTTGTTGTTCGCACTGCGCTACATGGCAGCGACTTGGCCGGCTATCCATCTATGATGGCGGTCATTCTCTTTCTTGGTGGCGTACAGCTTTTGTCACTTGGTATTATTGGCGAATACATTGGACGTATTTTTAACGAAACCAAGCATCGTCCACTTTACTTAATAGAGAGTTATCATGAAAGTAAACGTCAAAGATAAAGAGCAAAAAATGC
Organism: uncultured Candidatus Saccharibacteria bacterium; assembly: GCA_964615445.1. GTDB lineage: Bacteria > Patescibacteriota > Saccharimonadia > Saccharimonadales > Saccharimonadaceae > JALRBM01. The sequence goes on from CAZTOK010000004.1 coordinate 38,922, forward strand.
GTTTCGTCGCCGTTGGCGGCGTTAATACAGTTATTGATTTTGGCTTACTTTTCGCACTCAGTACCCTTGGCGTGCCCGTGCTTATTGCTAATATCTTTTCAACTACAACAGCATTTTGCTTTAGCTTTTTTGCCAATAAAAAATACACATTCAAAACAACCGATACGAATGTTAAGCGCGAGCTTTTTCTGTTTATCGTTGTAACGCTTTTTGGACTATGGATACTCCAAACCATTGTCATTAAGTTAGTAATTATGTCATTTTCAGGCATTCATCTATCCGATAACGCAGCGTTATTCATCGCGAAGGTCATTGCCACTATGGTGACCCTCGTGTGGAATTATGTCATGTATTCACGTGTCGTCTTTAAAAAGAACGACACAGAAATTGAACTGTAATGCACATTGCTATTGATGCGCGCATTATCAACTCCTCCACGGGCACCTATGTTGAACGACTGCTGCACTACCTACAACAAATCGATAACGTTAATCGCTACACTATTCTTGTGCCTCCAAAAGACAAAGATTATTTTGTTCCTACAAATAAGAATTTCACCGTCAGAACTATAGATATCCCTAATTACTCATTTGCCGAACAAACAACATTCAAAACCTTCCTTGATGAACTCTCACCTGATCTTGTTCATTTTTGTATGCCTCAACAACCAATTTCTTATAAAGGGAAGCACGTAACGACCATTCACGATCTTATCCTGTTAAACACCTATAATTCTGATAAAAATTGGCTTATCTTTCGTGTAAAACAGCTCATCGGGCGGTTTGTTTTTAAACGCATCGCATTTACTAATGAACACATAATCGTACCGACCGAGTATGTCAAAAAAGCCTACATAGATTTCTCAGGTATTCCTGAAGAAAAGGTTTCAGTCACATACGAATCAGCTGACATTTCTGTCGATACTCTCAAGCCTTACAAACATACCTTTAAAAACTTTATTTTATACGTAGGTCAGCAAAGCGATTACAAAAATATTCGTCGGCTTGGCGAGGCCCACCAACAACTACTTAAAAAACATCCCAACCTCGGCCTAATACTTGTAGGTAAAAAAACTGCTGCTCATCTTAAAAACGAAGCCTATTTTACCAAAAAAGGCTATAAAAATATCCTTTTCACAGGCTTTATCTCAAACGCCGAACTCGGCTGGCTTTATACTAAGTGCACTGCTTACGTCTTTCCATCGCTTATGGAGGGTTTTGGCCTGCCCGCCCTTGAAGCCATGGCGTACGGCGCACCAGTAGCGAGCAGCAATGCAACGTGCTTGCCTGAAGTATGTGGCGATGCTGCTCGCTACTTTGATCCAAACAACACCGATGATATGGCCCATGCGATTAACGATATTCTTGTAGACAAAAAAATGCGTGATTCCCTTATAAAAAGAGGATCTCAGCAGATAAAAAAGTACTCGTGGAAACGTATGGCTCAGCAAACGTATGCAGTTTATATGGAAGCTTTAAACACTAAATAATACCTTCAGTAAAGGGCTGGCTGTATCGTGCACACAGTTGTGCACGATACAGCCTTTTTTGTTATGCAGCCAGCAAACGTCCCTCAAGTTGACTCATACGCCAGGCACGAGTTCGCACGCTTTGTCGTTGCGCCTTCTGAATAACACTAGGAATGAGGCTATAATCTTCTAGGACGATAAGTCTTCCTTCATCCTCGGCTTTATAAAGATCAGGGAAAGAACGAAACGAACCAGGAAACGATTTATTACCATAATCTCGCGTTGTGAGGAACAATACAATACTGCCATTCTCAAGTGCGACTTGGCATTCACGCCTTGTGCCGTCGCCACCACCAACGCATACCAAAATATCGGGTAAAAGCCCGACAAACACTTCACGCTCAGGGTAGGTGTTAGCCTTAACGACCAAATGGTCACGAGGCCCAATACTCGCTAGGCCTTCAAGCGGGATAAACCCCAAGCTGGGGATATCATATTTGGCCGCCAACACCCCGCTTAGGCCAAGTACGCCAGCACTTACCCCACCATCGCTGATAAGTGAAGGTGCATAGTTTATATTCACCAAAGTCTGAAGTAATGCTGACATAGCATCAGCTTCGTCCGCATACTCATAGCCACCAGTAGCGAATCCAGAAAATCCCCAAACAAGTCCATTTTGATGGTACGCTTCAACTACCTGAATAACATCAGTAACCGGTAGCGTAGGCATATTATATTCCCAGAAAGCATCGCTTAGTGACGAGTCTGTGTATATTCGACTCGTCGTTGAAAGCGCATAATGGTCAATTGCAACGGGCTGATTACCATATTCTGGATGCGGGTAGCTCACTCCCTCAAGAAGAGAGACGCGTCGTAATGAATCGGGAAATTGCTCTCCTCTGGTGCAAAGTGAAACAAACATCTGCTGCCACGATGCCCAATTATCTCCAGCCATTACCACTCCCAAGCTGCAGTGAACGTAGTCTAATGACTACACGTATGGTATATGGAAGTAACGTATTTGTCTATTTTTTAAAAAATATCTGATATAGAGTTTGTTTAACTTGATTTTTGCACAATTACGATACGTCGGTCGCGGCCTTCACCTTCTGAAAAGGTCTGAATATCATCATACTCATCAGCAACTCGGTGAACAATCCGGCGATCAGCAGCATTAAGCCGGGCCACATAAGAATCACCTGTTTCACGAACTCCTTCAATCCACATTCGAGCATCGGCAGCCACTTTATCGGCGCGTTGTTTTTTATAGTCCGCAATGTCTACATTAACACGTGAGGTTTGTGCATTTTTATTGCGAAGTGTCGTTGAAATAATATATTGAATACTGCGAAGTGTTTCGGCATTACGACCAATGAGAAGACTGTTGAGTTCAGAAGAGGGGACTGAAAGTTCGATTACTTCATCCGTAAGGACAGCATCAACTGCTACATTTACGCCAAAAAACGATAAAATATCTTCGAGGTATTTCTTTGCAAATTCAATTGATTGCTGCGTATCCATTACTTCCTCCTTTTTTGGTCTGTAGCCTTAATGCGCGTAATTGTCGCCGTCGTTGCAGCTTTCTCTCGAGCCCTAGCGGTCGCCTTTTTATGTATCGTGCTCGGTTTTGACTCGGCAATTTCTTCAAGCTCTTCCTCGTCTTTTCGAAGAAGGTATGTCTGCTGCCCTACGGCAACTAGGTTAGAGACGGCGTAATAGAGAGCAAGCGCACCAGGCACGTTAAGCATAATAAATAGCATAAAGAACGGCAACACCATCACCATCTTCCCCATAACAATAGTATTAAGTTCAGACTGATCAGCCGCCTGGCCACTGCTCGCTTCAGCCATAACATCGCGAAGGCGACGCTTTTTCTCCGGCTGCGGCATAGTTTGTTTGCTCATAAAGTACTGGGTTGCCGCAGCAATAACTGCAAGAAGTACAAGGACGATATCAACACCATGGTTCGAGAAAGCAGTTTTTGTCAAATCGATTATCCCAAAGAGTTTTTCGTGAAATTGATCGGGATGCGCAATCAATTCTTTGACTGGCTCAAGCCCTTTCATAAAGCTATACGTATACTGACCAATTTGGTCACGGTGATCAATAAAAATACGAATCACACTATAAAGTGCGATGAAGATCGGTAGCTGAATGAGTAAAATACCAATTGAGCGAAATGGGCTAACGCCGTGTTTTTTATATAGCTCAAGCATCTGCATACTCTCTTGCTGTTTATTGCCTTTAGTCTGCTTTTTAATACGCGCCAGCTCTGGCTGCAACTTCTTCATCGCTTTGGTTTGATGAAGTTGTTTTTTTACTAGTGGAAATAGCGCAAATCGCACTAGCACAGTAAAAATAATTAAACTAACGCCAAAATCACCACCCGGAATAATACTATACAGCCCAATTAACAGGTTAAAAATTGGCTGAACAATCAAAACGTCAAAAATATTCACTTAAAAACTCCAGAAACTATTTGTTCTATTGTACCAGTTTTGTTGTTTTATTTATAGAGATCGGTCTGTGTAAAAAGATCTTGTATGAGTTTTACAAGTTCATCGTGTGGGAGCGAAATGAGTTCACTCGAAAAAACCATAATCGCCACATCGTGTGGTAACTTTATCTGCGGAAGTTCGTGCCGAACAATCTCGTACAAGCGACGACGAATACGATTACGACCAACTGCACTTTTATGTACTTTTTTGCTTACTACCACAGTAAAACGAGAATGTTTACGATGGATATTGCGCACATATTTAATCGTCACTAAGTGCGAGCGGATAGCGCGCCCATTTTTATAGACATAACGCAAACTGCCGTGACCATGAAAGCGATGAATAATTGATAACATAAGGTGTTTTTATTATAGCGTACAAATAAAAATACGCTCAGGTAGAATTTGAGCGTATTTTTCCTCTTATACAGTCAGTCGAGCGCGACCCTTAGCACGACGACGCTTCAAGACAGCACGACCGGCTTTCGTAGAAATACGAGCACGGAATCCATGCGTACGCGCGCGGTGCCGTGTGTGTGGTTGGTGAGTTCGTTTTGGCATATCTTTAGTATTGTATCGTAATTACTACAGCATGACAAGGGTTATACTCTCTTCTTACTCTTAGTATGTCACTTTTCGCCATTTCTGGCTCTTCAGCATAAATACACATTTATGAAAGCAACAATGTACTGTCGGGGATGTATTCAAGGCAGTAGTAGGCGTTTTCACGCCTACTACTGCCTCTAATGTGCACTCAGCCCATGACCACATGGCGAACGGCGACAGGCAAGTACTTCGCCTGAAGCTCGCTCTGCACGAGGTGACCGACGCTCTGGAATCGAGACGCCAGCCCGGAAGCCAGCCCGCCCCAGACTTCTCCGCGATTCACGCGACCGAAATCCTGGACCGCGAACCAGACGATAGCCGTTGCCTGATCGGCGGGCCAGCGCTCGATGTGCATCGTCACGAGTGAGGAACCTAGTGCAAGCGAGGTGTAGCCGAGAACGGCCTCCTCGCCCTGCGAGAACTCAACCCGCACGACATACGCTCTGTCAAACCCGTAAAGGTCCGCGAAAATCATCTGATCTCCCAACCACACATGGATTCCTACAGGATATTTATACTATAACATAAATACTATAAGTATTCAATACCTTCACTTTGTTGGCAATTCAAAACATCCACAGATTTACTTAGTTTTTCCACACATTTACAGATGATGGCTCTCGATGTGGAAAAGTCACACCCCTATTTCACCCTCGCCTTTGTTGTAGATTGCACTGGTTGTGGAAAACTTCTAGCACCTGTATAGTAAGAAGCACCGAGAAGTTGAGGGTAAAAAGGATACATACTATGGAGCATGCGTTATGGCAAAGTGTTTTAGGCGAAATCGAACTTTCTGTTTCACACGCTGCTTTTACCACCTGGTTTAAAAATACTGAGCTGGTGGGTTCTTCAGACAGTGAAGTAACTATTGCTGTGCCAAATATTTTTGCCAAACGCCAATTTGAAGTGAAGTTTAATGACCAAATTAAATCGGTACTGCAAAAAAACGGCGTTAGCCCTGAACGTATTACGTATACGGTTAAAACTACTGGGAAGAAAACCGTCAGCCGCGAGACAACGGCTACCTCCTTGGCCATCGATGAACTTATTGCTCCAATGCCGCGCGCGCAACAAAGTACATCATCGAGCGTCAGCTCTAATGGACTTAATCCTCGCTACACCTTCTCTAATTTCATTGTTGGTTCAAGTAATGACCTCGCCTACACCGCCTGTCAAGCAGTCGCCACTACACCGGGTACAAAATACAATCCGCTCTTTTTATATGGCGGCGTTGGCCTTGGTAAAACTCATCTTATGCAGGCAGTAGGAAACGAGATAGTTCGCACACAGCCTGGAGCGCGGATTCTCTATATTAGTTCTGAAACATTTGTACAAGAATTTATGGACACTATTCGCTTTAAAAAGAAAGGATTTGCCGACAAGTACCGCAATGTTGACGTACTAATTGTTGATGACATGCAATTTATTGCTGGGAAAGAAAAAACTCAGGAAGAGTTTTTTCACACATTTAACGCGCTCCATCAGGCTAATAAGCAAATCATCATCAGTAGTGATAAGCCGCCAAAAAGCATTCCCACCTTAACCGAACGTCTGCGAAGTAGGTTTGAGTGGGGTATGGCGATTGATATTCAAATGCCCGATTTTGAAACGCGTTGTGCCATCCTTGAAACCAAGGCCTTACTTTCTGGCGTTGAACTAGCTCGTGATACGGTAGAATACCTTGCGAATAATATTAAAACCAATATCCGCGAACTTGAAGGCGCCCTTAATCAATTACTTGCCTACGCAGAAATGCGCGGAGTAGCTCCGGATATTTCGACCGCAGAGGGACTTATTAGCAATGTACGCCATTCGCGTCCGCAGCACGTTACCTCCAAGCAAATTATCGATAAAACTGCCAGACACTTCCAGATTGATGCCAAAGAGATCTGTAGCGCTAAACGCGACAAACACATTGTCGTACCGCGTCAAATCGCCATGTATCTTCTTCGCAGCGAATTACACCTAAGTTTTCCAAAAATTGCTGGCGAGCTAGGGAGGAAAGACCACACAACTGCCATACATTCAGTGGAGAAGATAGAAAAGGCTATAAAGCTCGATTTTCTTATTCGCGAACAAGTAGCGGAAATTCGGGAGAAACTCTATGCCTAGGGCATGTGGAAAATACGCGAATAATCTGCGAGTTGACATACGGGAACGCGTAGGACAACCGTCCACACATAGTCGAGTTGGCTTAGCAACAATTCGTGAAGCTGGGGTAAAACTCAAAGAAAGCCACCGCCTATACACATTACTCTCCACGTATTTTTCCCCACGTAAAAATAGTTTTCTACCACTGTCTGAACACTATTTTTACCCAGTTTCCACAGCACCTATTAACTACTACAGCCAATTAAAAATTCAAGAAAGGTAATAATGATGGAACTCAGTGTCACCCAAGAAAATCTCGCTAAAGCGCTCAGTAATGTTGGACGAGTAGCCAGCAGCAAAGCAGGACTTCCCATACTTAGTAATATTTTACTTCGAACAGACGGTAATCGTTTACTTGTTGCCGCGACAAACCTTGAAATTGCTTCAACTCAATATGTTGGCGCCAAAATTATTACGCCAGGTTCACTCACCATTCCTGCACGCCTAGTGAGCGAGTTTGTAAGCAGTCTCCCAAAGGGAACAGTGGAGCTAAAAGTAACCGACAATCATCTCGATATAGCCTCGGGAAGCTACAGTTCGGTGATAAACGGTGTTGTTGCCGATGAATTTCCTGAACTTCCTACTATCGACGAAAAATCGTCTATTCAGTATAGTATTAGTACATCTGATTTCAAACAAGCAGTAGCTCAGACGATCATTACGAGTAGTAATGACAGTACACGACCAGTGCTCACTGGTGTCTATTGGCATTCGTTTGGCGGCCATCTCTATCTTGCTGCTACTGATGGATACCGACTTTCGGAGCGACGACTGGTCGAAACGAAAAGTGAGGTGGCTGCCATTATTCCTACGACCACTCTTCAAGAAGTACTTCGTACAGTAGCGGATGATGTTAATGAAATCGATGTTCTATTTGATGAAACACAAGTTAGATTCCGCGTTGGTGAATCAGAAATTACCAGCCGCCTTATTGACGGCAACTACCCTGATTATCGCCAGCTTATTCCAGAAACATCAGAGACAAATATGGTCATAAATACAGCCGAGTTTATACGTATTACCAAGATTGCTGGACTGTTTGCACGTGAATCTGGCGGCAGCGTGACACTTGCAGCCGATAAAGAAAAGCAAACGCTTTCGATTCATTCTATTGCTTCTGAGCTTGGCGAAAATACCTCAAGCACGTCATCTGAGGTATCGGAAGATGGGCAGGTAACGCTTAACTCCCGCTATATTAGTGAGGCGTTGGCGGTAATAGACGGTGCTCAGGTGGTCTTTCGCTTTAGTGGTAAGTTGTCACCATGTGTATTGACGGCAAAAACTGAGGACGTCAATTATAAGCATATAATTATGCCTTTAAAGAGCTAGCATGAGTCTGATTACTTCTCTTCGCGTCCAGCATGTTCGAACGCATGGTGATATTACTGTCGCTATTTCGCCGAAGGCGACACTTATTACAGGATTAAATGGCAGCGGAAAAACGTCATTAGTTGAAGCACTTTTTATCGCTCTGCAAGGATCGTCGTTTAAAGGAGGTGATGGAGAGGTACTCAAACGTAATGAGTCGTGGTATCGCATCGATGTTTCTTATGCTGACAAGAGCAGACGTATTGTAAAGTTTGACAGTAAGAAAACAAGTGGCCGCAAGCAATTTACCGTTGATGGCAAGGTGCAATACCGGCTTCCTGCACGCTTTAAGTATCCTGTAGTATTGTTTGAACCGGACGATTTACGGCTCTTAACTGGCTCCCCATCACGCCGTCGCCAATTTATAGATAGGTTCATTAGCCAGCTTGATCCACACTATGACCTTGCATTACGCCGCTACGACCGCGCCTTAAAACAACGTAACGCGCTCTTAAAACAGTCACGCATGCATAGTGATGATATATTTGCTTGGAATGTTTCACTGAGTGAATATGGTGCACTTATTATCGCCAAGCGTCAACACTTTTTAGATACACTTAACGAAGAGCTGAATGCTACGTACGAACGCATTGCGCATACTGGCGATACTGTATCGATTAGCTACTCGTTTCTTCCGCGTCATTCGTTACAACAAAAATTGCTCGCAGATCTTGATGTAAATAGTGAGAGAGACCGTCTACTTGGCTATACGTCGAGTGGACCTCATCGTCATGATGTTATCTTTACCTTTAACGACGTCCCTGCACTTACGGTAGTGTCGCGGGGCGAAACGCGGAGTATTATTTTGGCGCTTAAATTCTTGGAAATGAATATCACAGAAGCGCTTACTGGAAAGAATCCTATTGTGCTTTTGGACGATGTTTTTAGTGAGCTTGATGAAGAGCGGCAGCGTTATTTAATTCAATTTACTACCAATAACCAGGTCATTATTACCTCTGCAACTCATGGTGACGTGATTGATACTAAATATATAACTGCACTATAGTTATAGTGTTTTACTGAGCGCCTACGGCATTATTGTCGATGAAGTACGTTGGTGCTGGAGTTGCTGGTGCGGTACTTGGTTCGCTGAAGTATGTATTAGTCTGCCGCAGTACATCTTCTGGTATGTTTGGATAATCAATTTTATTAAGCGTAATGTCTGGTTCGGTAGCAAGTGACCACTGGTCATTTACAAGATGAGCGATGAGGTGAAGCGTATCGCGATTGTCGGTGTCCGAACCTTTATACACCAGTGCTGTTCCGTACCACTCTCCTTGATCGAATAGTCTCCCCTCTTGCAGTGTGTAGGTAGATGGAACGGATGGATACTTAGAAAAAATGAGCGACGTGAGGGCTGTTTGGTTTTTATCGAGTAACTGGCTAAGATAATCAGTCGAATAAGATACCGTAAATGTTTTTGTAATAGGTGTGTCACCGACTGTGATTGACATGGGGCTGGCGTCGATATTCATACCGCTTGCCTTGATAATGTATACGCCCTTAGTAATACTAAATGGTACGTTTGAAGTAATTGTTTGTATAGCTGGGCCACTGGTATCAGTTGAGGTGCCATCTTTAGCATGGTAGAGACTAAGTGTGACCCCTCCCTCTTTATTATCGAAGGTTATGGTAACTTTTTGCGGTGTACTAGTAAGGATGCCGTAGGCAATCAAGCCAATCACAACAAAGGTAATAACAATTCCAATAATTAAGACGATTCTTCGATTCATTTTAGTTGACTCACGTAATTAGTATAGTTAATTTTGAAATCTGCCGGATTGAATCCCCAGTTGTATATTTTTTGGATAGCTTGATAACGGTACATCGCAGAAACACCGGTAATTGTTAATTGAATGGTTTTATTATCGGATGACGTATAGCCAATACTATAGTAAGGGTCGTTGTAAGGGAGGTTTTTAACGATTGGGTTAGTGTCTTGGAAACTTTGTGTAATAGCAGCTGCGCTTCTGGCGCCATCCTGCTCGGTTTGGAGATACAAGTCTTGATGGCCTGCTACCCATTTCTTTGCATCGTCTGAGGCCGGAAGGAGCTGAATGTTGTAGATGCCTGTATCATTCGGTACGGTGAGCGTGTTGCTAAAGTCATCAAATCCGTCTTTATGAGCGTGAATGCTATATGAGCCTGGCTTTAGGTAGAGAGTGCCTGGTGAAATAGTCTGAGAGTTGTTAAGTGTTACTGTCGCGTCTTGGGGTAGCAGTTTTAATGTAAGCTGTACTTTGTCTTGACGCTGTTGAGCGGTATATATCTGGTAAACAGTAAATCCTCCAATAGCAACAATGAGCGCGGCGGCAAGGATAATGATCTGTCGACGATATTGTAAAAATAATTCCCCAAGCATATTTTCTATTTCTTTCTATACCAGTTAAAATGACTATCAGTTGGGCTTTGCACGTCGGCCATTGGTGCACGTTCATCTAGTGAGGCAGAAGCAATTTTCTCAGGATTTCCATTGGCAACGGTACGGCCATGTGCCGGGTCGTCGCCAAAGCCACTAATCGCTCCTACCCATACGAATGTGTGTCCTTCCTGGCCCGTGAAAGAACTTTTAATGGCCACATCGCCGGGTTGTAAGTTGGCTGGATTGATAGTGCCTCCCGTTCCTAAGTATTGCCAGTTTTCTTTTAGCCATTTTTCCTGTGCATCGGTATTGCCACCACCTTTACTCGGAAGATCACCATAATTGTAATTTGGTTCAAAGCCACTATTAATCATAAGAAGTGATACGAAGCCACCACAGTCAATACCAGGATGTACAGAACCTCCAACGTACATGTGATTGCTTTGTGCTTGTTGAACGGCATCTGTCCAAGCTTGCTGTGCAACAATAGTGAGTCCTCGGTACTGTGGCCAAGCGTAGGCCATAACTTTATCGTTAAGCGTTCCATTTGAACAGCCAGTGCCGGCTGATGATCCTGACGGTGCACCACTTGGTAGTGTCGCGACCGGTGCGGCGTTTTTGTATTGGTCATATAGTTTTTTTGCATTACCGCCACGGTTAGCGATAATTTGCTCAAGCGTATCATTTGAACCTTCAAAGTCACGGTGGAATACAAATGCGGCTTGAATTGGATCAGACTGTGCAAGAAGCGACTGTAGTGCTTTTGAGTGGGTCGTTTGTAGTTCTTGCCAGCTGAAACCAAGTTGCCCACCCAGATCGGTAATACCTACTTTTTGATCTTTTATAAAGTTCTCAAGCGGTATTTGACGAGAGCTGAAGGTCCATTGGGCAATACCGAAGCCCACGCCATCTTTTGGTACATAGCTGTCGTCAACAATTCTACCGCCCTGCTCTTTTGCGGAGTTAACGCCAGATTCGGCAATAAAGTTACCAACAATACCTGCGGCTTGGGCAAGATTAAGTCCCTTCCCCATATAAAAGTTGAGGGCTTTCTCGATAGCATCCTTTCCATTGAGCGTGGTCGAGCCACATCCACCGCTGGCATCTGGATTGTAGTAAATGATATCGTTTCCACTATAAAAATTGCGATCGAATGCACTAACCTCTTGCACTGAAGTTGCGGCTATAAGGATGGCAACAAGAGAGAGTGGTAAGATTTTACGATACCAACGTAGCATTAATACGTCCTTCCTGTTGCTATAGCATGAAGTAAACTACCAATAGTGGTTAGACTGAAAGGGTTAGTCGTGCCGACTGCTTGCTGGGATGGGTCATCATAAAATGCTTGCGTCGCTGGGCTGTTTGTTCCAGGCGATTCATCGATGGTATCATTCGCTGGGTGGTAGCCTGTGTAATCGCTAAACATTTCTAACTGCGGGGTGTCGGGAAGGCAATTTTTACCCGTATACCAATCGGCACTGTCGGTCATATCCTCGGCATTAACTGTGGTACTTCCCCAAGGGTCGGTCCGATTAACGCAGTATTTCAAGTAACGTTCATAATCACTACCCGGCTTAGGGTTGCCGGCGACATCAATCTGCTGATATGTTTCCATGTAGTCAAGCACTTTGTTAGGGTCAGCCGAAGGGCCACCGGGGACAGTACGCACAACACATCCCATATCTGGCTGAATACCGGCATCGTTATAGTCAGAGTCATTCGTACACTGACTAAATCGGGTATCGCTGTAGTTTGATACTGGCATGCTGTAGGCGGCATTCGCGTTTTTTACTATGCTATTTAGCGATGTTGGCAAGGCTGAGAATACTTTACTAAAGGTTGAGAGGAATGGAACACTAGTAGCTGCTGGAGTGGTAGCAAATTGGTGCATCATCGATCCTAGGAATGAATAGCGGTTGGTAAACGCAAATGGTGTGTTGCGAGCGTCGTATTGCTCTATGGCAACTTGCTGCTGCTCCACCGCAGCATTATCAGCCATGTTTTTTCGTATAGCATCTAGCTTACCTGGCTTCAAACCAAAGTGCATAGCGGCACTCCCCATGATACTAGCTGTTCCAATAAAGAGCACATTGCCCGCATCAACCCCGGCAACGCTTGAGGTAATGTCGGCACCTGCCGCGGCTTGAACCGCAGCATTTACTAGGTATCCTGCCCAATCTTCCACCGGAAGTATCGCAAAAAGTCCACTGAGTGCAACCGAGAAAATAGGCGCTGCTAAGAAACTGATGACGGTAGTAAGCGTATTATTAGTTATTTTACATACGTCTCTCATTGTCTCTTTGCCAATATGTGTCTTTATCCAGGACATGGCAGTGCCGAGCGCGCCAAGGAAGGCACCTCCAATAAATAATCGCTTAGCGATGCTTGAAAGATTAATGCTGTCGCCGTACGCTACTACTTTGTATGCCTCTGAGTCGAGCGCATTCTTCCCCTTATTTGGATTATCAATCATTTGGCCGGTTTCGGGGTCCTGTATTTTATCTGGGAAGCTTGAGGGTGCTAAAATATCTACACCTTTTTGCACCTCGGCCCCAGTTGCTTGGTTTGCCTTAATGGAGGCTGCGAGGGTTAATATAGCCATAGCAAACGACATATACCTTGCTGCTTTAAGAACCTTTGCCGAGGTAGATATAATATTTCCCATGTTATAGCCTAGACAAATAAGTTGCGGCCCAAGCACGACATTGGATCCGTGTAGACTTAAGTGAGTAACTGTTTTACCTGCTTTTATTGCGCTATTTATCGCGCTTGCCGTATCGTTTCCTGTAGCATTCGCTGCGGCTTTGGTTTTATCGCCGCTGTCGTCCGCTACTGCATTAGTGGATAAATCTTCCGACTGGCCTTTCACGGCTTCATCGAATGACTTATTGGCTTCGTCGGCAGTGTCGCCACTGATTTTTTTTGCTTTTGTAAGATGAAGGCCGCTTAATACTCCATCGAAAAACTTTCCTAAAAAGAAACTATTTTTAAGGCTATAGGCAGCATTAAAATGACTGGCAGCCTCGACGTCTGTTTTTAATATTGAACCTAGCTCGCTCACGTTACTTGCGCGCGGCCCGCTCCCTGGCGTGCCGTCCTCGCCCGGGAATTTAATAGCGGTAACTCCCACGCGGCTACCTTGAGTAGTTTTTCCTTCAAATGTAAAACCTTTAGATTCGAATTTCTTTACTGTTTCTTCGTCTATAGTATTAAATTTACAGCGAATCGAAACGACAGAGTTACAAGCGCTAAACTTCTTTTGTAAGCCGCCCAACTTGGTTCCGAAAAGATTAATGGTTTTAATCTGTTGCGAAGAATTAGCATCATTTGTATCGTTAGTGAATTCTTCCATAATATCAATGGGAAGAAGTGCTGCGAGTCCGGTAAATCCAAATGTCCCTCCGCCAAGAAGCAGTAGTAAAATAAATCCAAGTGGACCTTTTTTCCTTATTCTTCCTTTTACTGCTTGTTTTTTTGGTTGTGTGCTACTAACATTGTCCTTCCAGCGCCCGTTTTGCTCTTGATCTCTGGTATCATCTATGTTTTTGGTTGATACGGCATGTAAATCACCGCGCTCCGAAGTTGTTTCGCCACCCCCTTGAATAACTCCAAAACGGTGTTCTTGTTCGCTTAAATCCTCTGAGATATTGTCATCTGGCACTGATGATAGGTTGCCACGTTCGGGAGTATAGTCGCCATCCCCCTGAATAACATGCAAATCGGGCCGAATAGTAGGCTCTATTTCTTCATGACGGGATTGACGTGCGGGTTCGGCCATAAGTTGCCTTTATTATACCCCTAATCCGTTAGGATTTGGAGGTGTGCTCTGCGGATAAACACTGCTAGCATCGTATCCCTGTGTGGGTTGTTGTACTTGTGGTTGAGGCGCTGCTTGGGTATCGCCTGGGTTTGTTGTAATAAGACGTGTTTCGGTGTCGCTCCCAACAATTTGAATATGTACATGATTTTGTCCTGCAAAGAAAAGCCCCTGCCCTACCGGGAAGTTAGCGAGACGTTTTCGCTCCTCTTCTGTTAGTTTAAAGACATCGGAAAGTACATCAACAGCGCTAGCCGACTGTTTAAGGAGAAGCTGCATAGATGAGTTGGCTACGATGGCGCGGCCCATTTTGCTGCCCATAAAGTCTTCAACATCCTGTGTAATAGTAGTAAGACCCAGGTAATATTTACGAGCGCGTTTTGCAAGACTAAAGAGGAAGTTAGCAGAATCGTCATACTTCATTAATTGCCAAGCCTCATCCACAATAAGCATGCGTTTTCGCTGGTCGGTACGTGTAATGTTCCAAATGTGACTAAGCACGATATACATGGCAACTGGCCGAAGCTCATCCTCAAGGTCGCGAATATTAAAGACGACCATGTGGTTATTAATGTCAATATTTGACTGCTGACTAAAAATACCTGCAAATGTACCACTAGTATATTTGCGAAGGCGCTGGGCCAAACTTGGGCCAGTGCCACCCATATGGAGGAGTGTGTCGTATAGGTCGGCGATAGTTGGAGGTGTTGAGTTGTGCGTTAATGGATCGCTGGTAATTCCCGCTCGCGCATAGGTGTCAATCAAGCCTTGGTCAAGGTCGGCCTCTTCCGCCGGCGTGAGCGCAGACATCATTTGACCTGCTGCTGTTGTTTGGCTTCCACCAAGCATTAAGCGTAACAATCCGTGAAGTGTCACCAAGTTGGCTCGTAAGGCGTCGTCTGCCTCGTCGCTATCGATAACACGAGGTAAGTCAAAAGGATTAACACGTGTGTCGGCGTTAAGGCTAAGACGAATATAACTTCCGCCTACGGCGTCGCACAATTTTTGATACTCATTCTCAGGGTCAATAATAAGTACATCCGAACCTACCATCATACTTCGTAGTGCCTCAAGCTTCACAGTAAATGACTTACCAGCACCAGATTTTGCGAAGACGACCATATTGGCATTTTCCAGGCTAAAACGGTCAAAAATAACCAAGCCGTTATTATGCATATTTATGCCATAAAGCACGCCTTTTTCCTGCGTAAGGTCAGCACTTGTAAATGGAAAGCTGGTACTGATGGCACCCGTATTCATATTACGGCGAATTTGGAGTTGGTCGGTCATTTGTGGAAGTGTGCTGTTGAGCCCTTGTTCCTGTTGGCTACTGGCTACCTTGCTAAAGATAAGCTGTTGGCCAAAAAGTGTCTCGATTTTATGTTGGACAAAGCTCAATTCATCCATACTGTCAGCGTATAGGGTTACATAAAGGCCAAAGCGAAAGAAACGTTCTGAGCCAACTTGAAGTTGATCTCGCAGTTCCTCGGCATCTTGCAAGGATGCCTCAAGTCCAGGGTCGCGCGTACGACCCTTCTCGCTATTAATCGACATCGTTGCTTCGAGCTGTGTCACCTTTTTGCGAAGATTGTTTAACACCACCTGGCTCTCAACCGGATAAACAAATATACTAATATCGAGCACCTCATCGATATTTATAAGAGAACTTAGCCAGCCGGTATAAATTTGGCGTGGATAGCCATAAATATATAATGTTCTGCCATATTTAGTGCCAAGGCGAAAGTGGCTCGAGTGGATTTCGAGACTGCTTGGCGCGATCAAGTCGCGTAGCGTGGTCATGCCCGTTAAAAAGGCTTGTTCAACCTCGGCTTGTTCGCGAGCTCGCTGCTGTGCGGCAATATCAATGGGATCTAACTTTTTCTTGGCCATTACATGCCTCCCTCTTGCAAATGTGGTCGTGGCGCTTCACCAGAACCTTTTTTCACATAAGTTGAGGTAATTTGTTCAAAATTGCCAAGCGGTTCACGCACTGCCGTATCAGGGTTGTACATATTGTAAAAAAGTTCGCCTAGTTCTTTTGTATTCAACTGTACGCTCTTAACGCCAATCTGAAACAAGCCATTATTAACAGAGTCAACGCGGTTTTTAATCTCATCACGCGCTTTCTCGTATGATACTTTGTCAATTTTTGTAGGGCCACTTTGTTGTTTTTGTAGCAATCTACTAAAAATACTTTTACTTTGTTCAATGACGTTTGTTAAATCGCCGGTTGGGAAATATGGAACAATGACAAAGAAGCTCTTATCCATAATATTGGCTTCTTGCGACAGTACGTCGATAAAGTTAATGTAGTCATCCATAAGTACCCCAAGTAGCATGTTGTCTTGAGACTTGCGAATAGTAGAAAGTCTGTCAATGTATGGGCCAATGTCAACTCGTTGCGATCGGATAAATATTTGCACTGGAAAATAAAGGGCATTCAAGAAGTTTTGGTAGCTAAATTCAACCCCTTCTCGTTCGCGTGAGCTCATAAGGTCGAAATTGATAGATTTACAAGCAATGACCGCGCGAAAACTACCATCATTCATAATGGCCATACTATCGCGGATTTCAGAGATAAGCAAACTATTCTGCGTTGTGTTCTGCGCAGTTTTTGTCTGAGGTGTACTACTCGCAGTCGGAGACGATTGAGGTTGCTGCGCTGTAGTGCCACTTCCAATTGCACCAGTTGGCGCCGCTTGTGGTTGTTGATTATTTGGAGGCACGTTCCCACTCTTCCTTGTCTGTATTATCGCATTATCGAAGCGAAATCACAACTTCATCTTCCGGAAGAGTCTCCTCTTTTTGATGAATGCGGTTTGCTTCGTGAGCAATTGTCTCGATGGATAAATCAGGATTATTTGCAAGATTTATTATATCAGGAGAGACAGGTTTCTCGCTAGTGTCTGGCGTCGTATTAGGCGTTGGAGGCGGAGTATATTGTTGTTGCACTGGTGCGGCGGCTTGCTCCTCTAGGGGCTGAATAACTGTTTGATGGATTGCGTTTGGATAAGGGTTAAAAGTAACGTGCGGGTCAGGAGTAGTTGGCTGTGAAGTTGGGACTGGTGCAGTAAGTGATGCATAGGGGTCGGGCACGGCAAGAGGCGCTGGAGTGAGTTGCATAGGAGTAGCGGGTGTCTGGCGCATACGCGTCATCATCTCTTCGCGACGCCTCGCATCCGCCTGGTCGATCATAGAATTAAACGACTGTGCGACGCCACTATTCGTATCGAGCACGTCCTCTGTTTGCTGTGCCTCGTAGTAAGCATCGCTTTGCATGGCACTATTTGGTTGCGCGACACCACGGACTGCCCATCCTCCTGTGTCAACAATGTCTGCAAGATATGATAATCGCTGTTGCGCTTCCGTTTCAGAGAGGTTTTTAGAGCGTTGCACCTCTATTATTTTTGGCGCAGTAATTTCAATCAACGATTGAATACCATCGGGATGCCATAGGCGTTTACGCGGTTTTAAATAAAATGACACCACAGCAGCAAGATAAATCTCCATAGGCTGGTCTTTACGGAGTGGCAACGCTAACGCACCAAAAAAGACGATGATTGGAATGGGAATAACCGCGAGCGGTAGAAAAAGCTGGCTTAAGCCCCACCCAAGTGCAATGCCAATAATGGCAATGATGAGATAGATAAACTGTCTAAAACTAAACGGCCCGATAAGCTTATCGTCCGCTTCAACGTCTTGAGGAACTTTGTAAACTGCCATTACATACCATTATATCTGAAGAGTATCGTTTTTATGCTAAAGTGCAATTCTATCAATGATCGCTTTTCCGGCTGGATCAAGCTTGCGGTAAAGTTGCGCGTCTCCTTGGACCTTTCGTGCTTGAGCTTTAGTAATACCCCCAGCCCTTTCTGCTTCTGCAAGTGAATGAGTTTTTTGTTGAACAAGGTCTTCGTCAGACATAGTCCAGGTAGTTGCGTTTCCTGAAACCGCAGCCATACTTGTACCGGCAGCTGTAGTGGCATGTTTAGTGAGGTCGGCAGCCGTATTCTTAATAGCCGCATGGTTTGTAAGCATATTCCTCTTAAGATCTGTCATAGTATCACTAGCCATGTCTGCTGCACTTGTACGATTCATTGCATCGCGGTACTCTTTCGTACCAGCACTTCCACTTGTTAGTAACATATTTTGCATTGCTCTGGCGGTAATGCTATCTCCGTCTCTAATTGCGTCAGATAATCGGCGTCCCATGTCTGCTGTATCACCCGGAGCAATGTTAGCCGTTAACTGAACGTCTCGTATGGCGTCGGCTATTGCTTTTTCTTGTTGTGCAGCTAAAGCTTTTTGCACTTCGGGGTCCGAGGCGGCCCTTCCCATGCCCTGACTAATTAATCCTGGATTGTTAGCGATTGAGTTAACCAGCTGATTGTTAAGTGCGCTATTAACAGCATTGGCCTGCGCTTGATTTTGGGCGTTTTGCTGAACATACTGGTTTGCTTTTCTGTCTGTCACACCAAACTGTGCCTGACTCGACTTCACTGCACTCGAAGCCGCTTGATCGCGCAACTCTCGGCGATAACTACGTTTAAATTGGCCTCCTCCAAACGTAGGTCTTCCCGCTAACGCGTTAGCCGAACGTGTATTTTGTCGATATTCACGGTATTTGCCTGCACGTTTTCGCATAGCGTCGACAGGTCCACGATTTGGATTATTAACATAGGCTCCTACCTTGCCAAGCACACCTTTAGTGGTATTGATAATAGTTGGGACAAGAACAAGGGGTATAACAGAGGCGCCGGCACCAATCACCTGAACAGCTGTATTATCACTGGATGCCATAATAATTTTTGATGCTAATGCTGAAGCGCCAAAAATCAATCCCACAGTAGGATACACAAGCAAGAGTGTCTCAAAAAGTTCACGCCATCGTTTAAAGAGGGACTCGGTATTTGGAAGAAGATATGCGACAAATGCTAGTGGCGAAATAACGACCAAAAGGATAATAAGTGCTTGTCGGATCGTTAAAACAATAAAGACGGTCACAATAGTAACAAGAACAGTTATGAGCGTGGGTATAAGCGCGGAAAGTCCAACGTATAATGCTGCTATTCCCAATGCTCCCACAACAAGCAGTTTGCCGGCGAGACCAACGAATCCATCTCCGGTTGCACCAACGGCATTTACATTAAAGATCTTCACGTTGCCCATAGCGTTTTGAAGCACTTGATCAATGGAGGCGCCAAGAATGTTCGATAAGTCTACGCAGATTGAACATATCCAATAGGAAAGGTTAACCAGGATAGCCCCCAAGATAAGCCTTGGTAACATTTTTTTAATGCCATAATTGGTAACGCCAATGCTTGTCACCTGCGAAAATATAATAATAAGGAAGGCGATAACGAAGGCGACGTTTGCAATATTACGAGCAACCGACCATACATTGTACATACTTCCGCCCGTATCGGTGGTAGTTAATGGCTGAACCTTAAGTAGGTCTGATACGAGCCCGTATGCCGAGTCGGTAATATGAGCCATAAAAGTAACAATTGGGCATATAATCCACCCAAGGCCTGGGATGGAGCAAGTGGTGACATCTTTTGTATTATCAGTAGTTGACTGCGGTGGACTAGACGAACTCATGTCACCAGTGGCAATAGTTGCTCCGTATTTACAAGCGTTATACTCAGGATTGTTAGGATCATTACGGTTGCTAGCATCTTTATACGTTACAGAACAATAATTCGGGTCATCTTTATGCTTATATCCATTATCGCAAGCGGTTTGCTCGGCAACAGTAGCGTGAGCATACTTATCAAGACATGTTCCTGGTTCGCCGTAACCGGGTCGGATAGCGTCTGCGTACGCCTGAGCGTAAGAGTTCGCCTTGTTGGTAAGATCTAGACAAGTTGGATTTTCATATTCACTCGGACTACCGCCAGTTGCATCTGTTGAAATCTGGCGGTCATGGTCGAGTTGTCCATGGTAAATATATGGGGTTGGAGTATAGTTTTCTATCTGGTCGAGCGTATAACCAAGAGAGTTATTAGCCTCTAGCTTTTGCGAGCTTGAAGCATCACTTAGTTTAACAACTGACGTTGCCTGACAGCCGATGATAAATGTCTGACTATAGAGGTAGTAGCGCTCAGCATCATTTAGTAGCGGTTCACTGTGATTTTTTAGTAGCGCACCCTTCATATTTGCTTCCATGGCGCTGCCACCTATGTTACCGCCGTTAGCCGAACCAGCTTGAAGGTGTCCATCGCCTGGACACGCTCCGCCGTCGGTGGTTGTCCATTTAGCAGCACAAAGTAAATCAAATGGGTCGCTATAACCAAAGTTACTGGCAACGCCACTTACCCAGTTACTATCCTGACAACTTACCTGACCGTCGCTTGAAGAGATAATATGGCCAACATGAACCTGATCACCTCCAAAAATATCCCATCGTTTAATATTGTCTGAGCTAAGCTGATAGCTCGGTGTAGTAGCACATGAAAGAAATGCATGATAATTAAGGTAGATCTTAACGTTGCTTGCTATCTGGTCTTGCGTTTCGGCATGAGCCTCCTGAGAGGCTGGCCCTACAAGTCCAATCAAGGTCGACAAGACAACGACAGCAAGGAGGATGTAGCTTTTAGTGTGTTTCTTTAGTGTGTTAAACATTAACATAAGCCTTTAGCTTATATAGTAAACTAAAGGCTTATGTTTTAGCAATATTGCAATTAACTATCTATTTTTGTAGCTTGCCAGCCAGTAAGGTCGTATTTATTGGCATTGTTTGGCTTTTGGATACCATAAGTTACCTTTAATTGAGTAAGTGTTCCGGGTAGTTGCTCACCGTCTTTATTAACGAAAGCATGTGTGATAGTAGCGGTATCTACAAGCCCATCGCTAAGTTCGCCAAGATGTGCGATACCAGGTTGAAGTACTTCGTAAACGCTTTTAGTTTGGTGTGTTATATTATACTGACGATTCTGACGAGCTACTGCCAAAATTTCAGGCTGCTTTCCTTCAGCGGAAATTGCCTGTGAAAATGCCGCTTCGAACGCATCCTCGGCAGCCTGATTACGCACAGGCTTATTAAAAGCTATCGCACCATTTGCAGGATCTTCATATGCTTGAATGCTATCGAGAACTAAATGAGTAAAGCCATCTTTGTAGTCAGGTTTGTCATGAGCGGTTACCTCGAACATTTTTGCGCAACTATCAATACCGTTGCATTCGGCAGCGCCAATCTGCATCTCAACCGTTTGCGGGTTAATCTGTATGTTTGGATTCGTTTGCATCGTCTCGGTGGTTGAAGTGGCGGTCGTAGTGGTAGGTGCCGCTTCAGCGGAGCTAGTGGCTACGGGACCAGAAGCGCCAGAACTTTCCGACTGACTCAGACCAATAGCGGTACCAAGTCCGCTTGCAAGTAGGATGCCACCGATCGCAATAGCTATCCTTGTTCTAAGTTTCTTCTTAGCTTCTCTCTCTTTAGTTGTGGTAGTTGGTGTTTCTAAAGGAAGTTGTGCGTACCCACCTTCTCTAGGGGGAACTTCTTGTTTGGGAATTTGAAAGGCGGTTTCGTTACTTTCGGAGCCGGGCACAATACCCTCCCCCGTACGCTGTACGTCTTGTCTTCCTGGGTAGGTGTCGTGACTCATAATTCTGGCTCCTTGTGCTTACACGGGCACATAAAACTCTTATTGTCTTTTTAATTATATATTAAATATAGGAAAAAGCAAGGGGTCTCATATTTTTTTCTCACGCTACATATGGTGTGCGTAGAAATGACTATGGTTTGAGAAATTTCGCTTGTTCGGGCGTTGCTTGCCGCGTTTGTACTCGACCGCTCCTGCGAAGAGCATACTCAATGGTTTGAATCTCTTCTATACGATCACCAATTGTAGCGCGAATCTGATCGTTAGTGAGGGCCTCGAACACGTTATTGTATGCCTTGTTAAGGTCGTTTGTACTACCAACGGCGGTAATACTATTAATCTGGTTAGCCACCTCTTTAACCCAGCCAGCTTTAAGATCTTTCATGTTGCTTGCAGCTGTATCACCAAGTGAACCGGCGCGTGCCATGTTCATGTTTGTTAGGCTCACGCCCGCAAGCTTTGGATCCGCCTGAAGATGAAACCCACCTTTTACCTTCATAGTTGAGGCGTTACGGGCAATAACACGTGAAAGCATATCTTGATCTATATGTACATCGTCCATACGTGCTTTTTCAAGAGCCACTACCTGGCCTTCTCGAGCCTGCATCTCAAGGGCAGCTTCGATTTCACTGCTATTGTAGTTCGTTGCACCTTTTATAACGTCGCTCACGACAGTACCAGAGAAGTCTTTCGGTGTTTGATTATTCTGCAGGGCACGATAGGTAATGAGTTTGACACCAGCATCAAGAGCGGCATCACTTTCTTTACTAAGCTCACTCACGGCGTGGGCCTGAGCCTTCACGGCACCAGATGGATCAATACCACCTGCTCGGCGACTAAGATTTTGGTTAGTGTTAAGCGCCGTAGCAATTTGTTGCGTCTGAATAGTGCGAGCCGCGGCACCACGTTGCGTTTCAACACTTGTTTCAAGAGCATTATTCATAATATCTTGCGCCATAACGTTGCGGCTATGAGCAAAGTTAGCAAGCGCACTTACAGATAGATTGTCGGGAACGACCATATTGCGAGAATCGCCCGCTCGAAATTCATCCCAGTTGGCATCAACCTGCGCCTTAGCAAGATCAACATTGAGCTTGCTTGCACGGGCGTTAAGCTCAAGTCCCTGAATGCGTGCATTAGTATGTTTTTGCGCTTCAAAGCGCGCCTCAGCGGCTGTTTCACCACCCTGCTTCAAAAGCGCTGCCTCGAGTGCACGTTCATGAATATTGTGCGCACGATGATCGTTTGCCCATTTCGCATCAACCATAGCCTCGTTCGCCTTCTGCCACCCTTCGCGCGCACGACGCTTGGCATCAATTCGTGCCGAGGTACGGTTTAAGAAATCGCGGCGGCGCATGCCAGGGTCAGCCAGTACACGGGCTTTTCTTTGTGCTGCGCGCTCTTCGGCAAACTTTCGTGTACGATCCACCAAGCCTTTGCTTGGGTTGTTGGCAAGGCCAGCAATGCGACCAAGCAGCGAACCGCTTAATCGGAGCAATAAAGGAGTAATGGCAAGCGGTGCAACCTGTACCGCCATACCTAAAATGATCAAGTTGATAGAGTCGGCATTCTGGATAATTGCAATTCCCGCTAGCTGAGACCCACCAAACACAAAAGCAAATATTGGGAACATAATAAGCATCGTCGAAAAGAGCTCATGCCATTTTTTAAAATACTTTTCGGTATTTGGTAGTAAGAATGCAACAAAGGCGAGCGGTGACACAATAATAAGCACTGTAATAATAGCTTGACGCGCAGCCAGTACAACAAGGGCAATGAAGATGGCAAGAAGGAGTCCTGCAAGAATCGGTAAGAGCAGTGTAATAGACCCTCCAACCGTCGCCGCAAGGGCACTATGAAGTGCTAGGCCACCAGCCAACGCAGCCGTTCCGCCTGAGAGAATAAACCCTGCTATGCTTTTAAAACTAATAACCGACCACTGATTACCACCATTTCCAATGACAGTATCATGAATCGACATAAATAAATGTTCAATCGAATATCCTAAGACGTTGGAGGCATCCACTGCAATCGCACACACCCAATACGACACGTTGACGAGTATGGCGGCAACAATCAGCCGAGGAAGCATCTTTTTAACGTTGTAGTTAGAAAGACCAACGCTTGTGAGTTGTGAGTAAATAACAACAATAAATCCAATAACAAATACCACGTTTGCGAAATTACGCATGACTGACCAAATAGTAAATAGTGCATTATTCTGATCTGTTGATACCGGTCGAACAGTTAAGAAACCACTGACAATGCCAAAGATCCAGTCCATAGCGTTTGCGAGAAAATTTGTGGCTGGGCAAATTATCCAGCCTAGCCCAAACGTAAACGAGCTGTCACAGGAGGTAGCCTGTTTAGCACCTGATTGTGGTGTGATAGTGATGGTTGTTTTATCAGTGGGGTTTGTGTATCCGTCAGGCGGTGTGTAATCAAATACGACATATCCTGCAGAAGTTGCCTTGGAGGTGTCCACTCCGGCTGCAAAGTAAATGATGTGCATTTTCTCCGGGCCGCCATTTGCTGCCGGCTCTATAAAGGTGTACAGCTGCGTACCCTGGTTTAATCCTCGGCTATCATTCGTACCAGCGGTTCCGTTTTGTTGGTACTGATTGTTAAGATATGAAATATTACTTCCATCCCATGCGGCTGTAGCTTCGTCAGCTCGAGTAGTAGGACTGCTGGCGAGTATAAATGCTAAACAAGCTGCAATCGTTGCAGCAGCAAAAAGAAAAAGATTCCGTACGGATAGTCTACCGAACGGGCGAGCTACTCGCAGATCCCACATATCCCTGTTATGGTATCACTTTATAGGTTAAAAGTCAATCTTATTGCCTCATTTTACGTCCATCCTACGCATGTGATTTTTCGCTCTGCAAGAAACCCTTGCAAGGTATCTTTTTTTATCGTATTTTATAGATAGGTATGAAGGTAAAACAAAAAATAGCAACACTCATAATACTAGCCGTGTCGTTCTGTGCGGTTGTAACGCCTGCGGCCTTAGCAGATTGTGGTGGCGTAAAAACGGCCATTCTCCAATGTGATCAGACTGGCAAAGGTACAAGCGCCAAGGATAGTGGCATATGGGGCATTTTGCTTATTGGCCTTAACATCCTTACTGGTGGCATTGGCATCGCGGCTGTCGGCGGTATCGTTTATGGGGCTATTCTCTATACGAGCGCCGGCGATAGGGCCGACCAAGTAAAGAAGGCTGTCTCCGTTATTACCAATGTGGTTATAGGTCTTGCTGCATACGGGCTCATGTATATATTGCTTAACTTCCTTATTCCAGGCGGAATATTTAGCTAAAGGAGCTCAATAAAGATGAAACGACTACTACAAAACTGGATTGCGGCAATTCTCTTCGTTCTCACATTCGGTGGCGCGTTTGGTGTGGTTGCTTTGCCACAGACTACCTTTGCTGCTTGTAACGACCACCTTTTAACATTCCCTGCCTGGTATAGAGGATTAACTGACGGCGATTGTAATATTAAAAGTCCTACAGATTCAGGTGGACTACCTAAGTTTGTATGGACCATCGCACTCAACTTTATTGAAATTATGTTGCAACTTGTCGGCTATATTTCAGTAGCCTTTATCATTGTGGGTGGATTTACGTATATGACCAGCGCTGGGTCACCTGACGGCGCGGCTCGCTCGCGTAAGACGATCACGAATGCAGTTATAGGGCTGGTTATATCTATTTTCTCGGTCGGTATTGTGAACGTTGTCACAGGAGCGCTGAAATGAGCGTGTTACGATTTTTAGCGGCTAGTTCCGATAAAATTGATCCCGGATCTATCGGGTTACAAAGTCCTCCAACGGATGCTAACTCGGTGCTCGCGAACGTACTTACCACCGTATACGCTTGGGCTGGCATTATTTGTATTATTATTGTGATTGTTGGAGGTTATCTTTATGTTACTTCAGCATCAAATGCATCACAGGTAAAGCGCGCTAAAGATGCTATCATTGGGGCTATCATCGGCCTCGTTGTTATTATGATGGCATTTGTTATTACGCAATTTGTTTTAGGGAGGTTTTAGATGAAAAAGTGGAAATCGGTTGTTATTATGATTGGCTGTCTTTTTGGCGTAACTGTCGCTATGGTTCCGACTTCTAGCACGTATGCAATTAACGTATTTAATCAATGTTCGGGGAACGCAGATTCTGCGGTTTGTAAGGCATCGGGAACCGATAATGCAACAAGTATGATTAAAATTGTTGTTAATACCCTACTCTTTATCCTAGGTATTATTTCAGTCATTATGATTATCATTGGCGGCCTTCGATATACTACCTCCGGAGGCGATAGTAGCGCTACCAAGGCTGCGAAGGATACAATTCTCTATGCGGTTATTGGACTCGTGGTGGCAATGCTTTCATTTACTATTGTTAATTATGTAATAGCACAATTTTAAGGAGAACAAAAAAATGAAAAAACTCAAACTGCTGTTTATATCCGTGTTTGCCCTTATGGGAGTAGCAACGATGGTCCCTATGTATGCCTATGCGTCACCCGGTGATCAGATTCAAAAAGGTGTCAATTCGGTGAGTGACGGGAGTAAAACCGATATAGCCGTGAGTTTCAAAACGATTGTCAACGTTATCTTGTTTGTCCTCGGTGCCATCTCGGTCATCATGATCGTTATTGGAGGTGTTCGCTACACCGTCTCTGGGGGTGACAGCGGAAGTACAAAAGGGGCTAAGGATACTATTCTCTATGCAGTTGTTGGTCTTGTAGTAGCAATGCTTGCGTATGCTATTGTCAACTTTGTCATAACCAGCTTTAAGTAAAAAGTATTAACAAAAAGTAACGCTTCTGCTATAAAGTAGATAGAGTAAATCCTACAGGAAAGGAAAAATAAATGAAAAATAATATTAAGAAAAGTCTACAGGCGCTCCTTCTTGTCCCTGTTATTGCACTTGGAGTAAGCGGGGTTGCTAGTTTTGTAAGCACGCCTGCAGCACAAGCTCAGGCAGCAGCATGTACAAACGGTGCGAGCGGTGGTTTAGCTGGCGGTGCAGGTTGTGCTAAAGGTAATGACCAGCAGACCGATCTCTTTGGTCAAAACGGTATCTTCAAGACTATTACGAACGTGCTCCTCTTCATCATTGGTGCCATATCAGTAATCATGCTTATCATTGGTGGTATTCGCTATGTGGTTTCCGGTGGTGATAGTGGTGCTGTAACAAGTGCAAAGAACACCATTCTTTATGCTGTGGTTGGTGTAGTTATCTCAATCCTCGCCTACGCACTCGTTAACTTCGTTATCGGCAGCTTTGCTTCAACAAGTGGTAGCTAGTCTTACGATAGCGTAATAAAAATAACATTCTTAGGGAATGTTATTTTTTTGCCTTAAAACTAAATAGATCCGTATTTATAACGGATCTATTTATTATAGTACTCGGTTGATGTTTATTGAATCGTAATCTTCTTAGCTTGTTCTTGCTTAATTTTACTAAAGCTAATAGTAAGAACACCATCTTTAAGAACTGCTTCAACCTCGTCTTCTTTTACGGGTACCGGTAGTGCTAAGGTGCGACTAAATTCACCCCAATAACATTCCTGTATGTGCCAATTGGTTGCATTGGTTTCATCCCCACTTGAAAGCGTACCGCTAATAGTAAGAATGCCATCGCTTATGCTAACATCAAGGTCTTCTTTATTAACGCCCGCGGTACGAGCCTTAATGATAAGCTTCTCGTCGGTTTCATATGCATCGACGGCTAGTTGACCAGGAAAGTCATCCTCTGAATCTTGCCATGCGGCACTGTCGTCAGTTGGTGCTTGTGCTGGCGTAGCGTTCCCCTGTTGGCTTAGCTCGTCATCATTTAAAAATGCGGCTGCGAGTTCATCTTCGATCAAGAGATCATCGTTTTGTTTACGGGCCATGATATCCTCCACTTTTCTCTAGGCTCTATTGACAAATAGTCCCTCACATTATAACTAACATTTACGGTATAATCAACAAAAGGAATGTGCAAAACGTAAAAAACACAATAGTTGACCACCCGCTTTCACACATTGCTCCTCACTACTGTTGCGGCTGCCAGTAAAAGGGTTGTCCTTTATGTCATAATTGTAAATATAACATCATCAGTGAGCATTATGAATACCGCATCATGTACGGAGTACTAACTGAGGCAGCTAACATATGTAAGGGTATCCTGTTTCTTATACGCATGCCAGGTGTGTTGGTGAAAGATCAGATATAATGCAATGTTTAATAGATGATTACAAATTTAATACTATGCGTAGCATGCATCTTTCAATGGCTGAGTTCATCGCAGAACAAATTGGTTGGCCCTTTCTGAATACAATTTTTGTTACTGCTCCTACAATATCGTCACATTCGTGTGCGCAGATATGATCGTATGCTGCTTATTGCACATGCAGCATCTGTTCTGTTCTATTCTTCTACTTCTTCAGGCAGTGCAGTGCATCAGCGCTTCTTGATGCCGGTGTTAAGGAAGTATGGGTAGCGACTATTGTCTAGGCAGCCCTCTCGACTAACCGAAGGTAATCTGATACGATAGTGAACGACCATCGGGAGAGATGACCGAGCGGTTGAAGGTAACGGTCTTGAAAACCGTCGTGCCAGCAATGGTACCGTGGGTTCGAATCCCACTCTCTCCGCCACGTAAAAACGCCCTATTCTAAGGGCGTTTTTACGTGGCGGAGAGACTAAACGTTGGTACCCGTACCACTTACGCCTGGGGCAAAACTAGCAATGACGAAATTAACCACCGCATATGCCAACATGGCTATAACTAAACCGACAACTGCATAAAGAATGGTGTTTTTAGCACCAGTTATATTTCCCGAATTGCCACCTGATATAACATAGCGAAGTCCGCCAACGACTACCATAATGACGCTAATAGCCCCTACGATAAAAAGCATGACGTTGCTTACCGTCGTAAAAACTCCGCTGGCTCCAAAGAGTGTAACGGCCTGATCGACACCACGAGCTGAGCTTGCGCCGTCGCTCATTGTAAGATCAAACGCGAAAGTAGCTCGAGATAAAAAAGTATTCAGCAGTACGGTGACTGCCGTGACAAGTATTCCAAAAAAAGAAAATCGTTTTATCCTCATATACTATTCCTTTTACGGTTTACACCATATCTTTTAATTATAGCAAAAAATGGCCAAAGGGTCTACCTTCAGCCTCTTTCATATGCTACAATAATCCAAGCGTACGGAGGAGTACCCAAGTGGCTGAAGGGGACGGTTTGCTAAATCGTTAGTCCGGGGAGACCTGGAGCGGGAGTTCGAATCTCCCCTCCTCCGCCAAGCAAGAGCACTTTACGAAAGTAAGGTGTTTTTGCTTGTGTTTAGAAATAACTCTAGCCCTACACAAGAAGGAGAATAATAGCGGGTACAACTAGTATGCCCAGTAATGTCAAACCAGCCAACTTGGTAATATAGCCAATGATGTTTTCAGCCTGACTCATCGAACGCGCAACCAAAACGTATCCAGCATGATTACCGTAAGGCACAATGACCGCGGCATCCCTTATCTTATCGTGTTGCCATGTGAACCAGTTGTTGCTACGATTTTGCGAATCAGGAAAAGCGCTAGTTGGGGGCAATGGCACTCGGTCGCCGATTTTACCCGAGGAAGCAAGAACACGAGTGTTGTTATCGACAATAGTCACAAAAGGAGCAAGACTCTGCGACTCATCAACTAACGCCGTAGTAGGTACAACTGAACTAGCAGATGCGCCTTGACTGAGTTTGCTGGCTATATCTTGAGCCATTTGTAACTGCGGGTCATTCATGCCTATGCGAAGAGATTGCTGCAGACCTACATAACCAAAGAGGAGCAAACCACAACCAATCGTTACTACTAAGAGCCAAAGACGAAGAGATTGTCGTGTTATTTTTTTGACTTCAATCATATGTATATAATAACTCACTTCTAGCCTCGTGGATAATCTCCTGCCAAGAAAAATAGAGTCCCTAGGGCTTTATTTTTCTTGGGTTTAGGCAAGTATCGCGTCTTCGTGTAATTGACTATTTTACCAATTTATGGTACGATCAATACTATAAATATAACAAAAATAAGAAGGTAGCATGTCAGGCGAACGACTTACGACACCGGAAAGGAAAGTTGCTACAACAATAGCAAGAAGGCTTGGCACGGTTGGTTTGACAAGTAGCGGTGTCGAAAAACCAGACCCAACTCAAGACCAACTATTGATAGATCTTGGGAGAGATCACGCCGCAAATCCAAAAGATACGCTGGCTGTTGCCCGAGAGTATCTGATGGTTATTGGTTCGAACGAAAACCTCTCTCCTCAGGAAAAAGAGAAACTGCTCGATACGCAGCTGGATGTCGTTTTTGACCT
Organism: uncultured Candidatus Saccharibacteria bacterium; assembly: GCA_964615445.1. Taxonomy (GTDB): domain Bacteria; phylum Patescibacteriota; class Saccharimonadia; order Saccharimonadales; family Saccharimonadaceae; genus JALRBM01. The sequence goes on from CAZTOK010000004.1 coordinate 69,159, forward strand.
TACAATCAAACTGGATCATTTGGCATTCCCACCTACTAAACCGGGCGAAGTTCGGAAGGGTGTCCCCGACTATATCCCTGACGGCTTTGTTGATATGGGTAAAGATGAAAATGTTGATCCGGCGAATCGGGAACGTGAACAGATACTGGTAGATAAACGTGATATTCTTACGAAATACAAACCGTTCCTAAAAGATTTGTTGAGTCGAGACTATAGCCGAATTGACTTACAGACAAAAAAACGCCATCTGGCAATTGAAACAGCAAAAGAGATATATAGTTCACTTGAATTCAATGCTGCTGCGAGCGATATGGGCGGAGATGTTGTACGACTTAGTAAAGTTCCGGAAGGAGTGTGTCGTCACCAAGGAATGACATTTCAAGTTCTATGCCAAACGTTAGGCCTAAAATCACGCGTTCTCAAGTCCTATCGGGACGGTGAGCGCCATTCAGCTAATATGGTTCGCTTTAACGATCAGTGGTATATTTTTGATGTCACTAACCCTGATTACCAGCTTGATGATTCCGGTCAAAAAAGATGGCGTCCCGGTGCATTTGCAGTCGACGAACCACCTATGTCGGGTGAAATGAAAAAATACAGCGTAAGAGGTAAGTTTAGTGGTGAAGACCATACCTACCTTGCTCACGACAATATGTATTGGCGAATTGAATCATAGCCTATTAATAGTAAACAATATTTTAAAATGAAACGCCGGTGGCGCTTCACGTTGGACGTGATGCGCCACCGGTAGGTGAGGTGGTCAGGAGGCCGCGTTCACCGCGGATGTCCTGTTGTAGAGTCCCACGACGGACAGGCTGTAGGAGATGCGCGCGCGCCTCTCCCTGTTGAGACTGGCCCAGTCCGACCCCATCTCCTCCTGGATCGCCTTGATGGCGCCCGCGGGAGTGTTGCCGTTCTTGTCCAGCCAGAAGCCCTTTTCCAGGGCCACGCGCAGGGCAGTGGTGCTCAGCTCGTTGTCGAGTCGCGCCCGTACCAACTTGAGCGCCTGCACCGCCAGTCGCGCGCCGGTGTTGGCGTCGTGACGGGCGGCGGCGCTGTCGTTCTCGTCGATACTCGCCATGGCGGCGGTCCACACTCGCTTGAGGCGGTTGCCCCAGTTGAGCGCCTTGCTCCGCCGGAACGCTCGGATCGCGATCGTGGCGCCGACTCGCTGAGCGGTCGTGAGACCGGTCAGTTCCTGCCACGCTGCCGTGATCAGGACCTCGAGCGGGACGTTCGCGAAGATGAGCGACTTCGAGCCCTCGTAACGTGCCATGATGGCACTCCTCTCATCAGTGGAGTGGGAATTTCCCGACTCCGAGATTGATATTACTATAACACACTTATCTAAAATATGCAAGTATTATTTGCATCTGACCCCAACCTCGGTGTAGACGGTTCAAGCTATGCAAGCTATACTGACGGCAATGGTGAAATATTTCATTAGACATATTGGGGCAATCTTGGGCACGCTTCGGGCGGAATATCGTCAGATTATGAATCGTTACTTTAGCACCACAGAGCGTTTTGAAGGCAATGCGAAACAGATTTGTGGTCATATCATTGATAAGTTATGGGAAGGCGATTTTTACCGCACTAGTCTCGGGCATTTTGACTTTTTCTGGATGCGCGATTTTGGAACAGTATGCCAGTCGTTGGTAAATATTGGTTATACGGACAGAGTTCATCATACGCTTTGCTGGGCGTTGCATCATTATCGCCGTGCAGGCGCGGTGACGCTTTGTATTGATAAGAGTGGCAATACATTCAATGCACCAGCCCGAAAAAGCATTGATGCGCTTCCATGGTTGCTTCATTCACTCGTTGTGAGTGATTATCCTCTGAGCCTTGAGGAGCGAGCGTTTCTTGACAACCAACTTGAAATATACGTCGACACTTTCTTAGATCGTAAAACGGGCCGACTTCGAAAAATGCGTTTTGCTGAAATGCGTGATGCAGTGTACTATGACCGGAGCGCATATGCCGTTGCATTGGTTGCGCGATTGGCGCACTGCGCGTACCAACTGCACCTTCAAACATTTCCTTTTCACACAGCTCAATACCAGGTGGAGCTTCTTGAAGAGTACTGGACGGGCAATTATTTTCGGGCAGATCAGGCCACTACTGCCTTTAGCTCAGAATGTGCCCTCATACCCTTTTTTCTAGGAGTTATCGGTGATGCTGAAAAAGCAGCTAAAACGTTCGACTATATTCAAACAGCTAAATACAATACGCTCTACCCTCTTGAATATTGCAGACAGCCCGACGTCTTTCACTATCGGTTTGGCATGGGGCACTTTTTAATGCCTAATTACACAGGTACTACTATCTGGAGTTGGCATGGTTCGTTTTACCTTCATCTTTTAAGGCGATATGGTCGTTCGGAATATGCTGAACAATATAGTCATTTTGCGGCTATGATTGAACGTCACCAAACATATCCCGAATTGCTTAATCCTGATGGCTCCTGGTATAAAGCGCCATTATACAGGGGCGATCCTGGAATGGTATGGGCAGCTTTATTCCTTGAACTTGAAGAGTAAAGCATAATCATATTCTAGGTTAGTCATGATATACTAAATGCATGCAATCAGATCATGATGAAAATGATTGGAAGCAGCCCATAGCGCAGCCTTCCGGAGCACCCTATGTTGCTCATCCAGCAGAAACCTCAACGAATCCGACGCCTGTCGTAACGATGGCGCCTGAAACACCGCTGTCTCAACCAACGATTCCATCTTCTTCAGATAATGATGACGATGCCGTTCATTGGCAGGCTCATGAATACATTCATCATGATAAAAATGCTGGCTGGTTTGTTGTATTCGCTATTGTGGTCATAATTCTGACGGCTGCAGCTATATTTCTTATGCAATCAATTACTTTTGCCATTTTAGTTCCAGTAATGGCTGCAGCATTATTGGTATACACACACCGGCCACCTCGTCTCATTGACTATACCCTAAGCCGCCAGGGGCTTCATGTTAACGACCAACTCTACCCTTTTACTGATTTTAAAAGTTTCGGTGTTGTTCATGATGGTACGAATTATTTTATTATGCTCATACCTGTAAAACGTTTTCGACTTGGGGTGTCGGTATATTTTCCCGAAGATTCAGGCGAAGCTATTGTTGATATGCTTGGCGCTCGCTTGCCTATGGAGGAACTTCACCTCGATGCTGTCGACAGACTTATCCGAAAACTTCGTATCTGAGAACCTTGCCCCATACCATACATACATGGTACAATAACCGATGTTCGCTGCTGCGGCGGCCGAAAGTACCTTCTAGTTACACGAAAGGCGGTGTTATACGCTTTTAAAGCGTGTAGCATCGCATTTTGCACCCGTAGCTCAGCTGGATAGAGCGTCGGCTTGCGGAGCCGAAG